>JADGRE010000317.1 GCA_017881185.1 Pseudomonadota bacterium
TCCACCACTGTCCCCATCATCTAGTTGGCCTAGGATACCGGCTTTTCACGTCGGCGACATGGGTTCAAATCCCATTGGGGACACCAGTTCTTTCGCGTAGTTACCTGCAGTCGTGGCCAATCCGTGGCCAATCAACAGATCGGGAAGTGCTTCGTCGAGCGGCGTCAGTGTACCGACGTGCAGCTCGGCGAACGTGCGCGCGGTGCGCTTGTAGCGCGCGAGCATGACGCTTGAGCGGTGGCCGGTGCGGTCGCTGATCCACGACTCGCTCTTGCCGTTGGCGAGGTTGATGGTGACGAAGGTCCCGCGCAGGTCGTGCACGCGAATGCGCCGGCGCTCCGCCGTGCTCGTGAAGAGCTCAGGGCGCTCCTTGTCGAGCCCGATGGTCGTCAGGTGCTCACGCAGCAGCGGGAGCTTTGTGCAGGCCAGCAGGCGGCGATCTTCACTCGGGTACAAGTGAGCCAGCGCCTTCTGCTTGCCCGTCGTCGGCAAGAAGCCAGCAGGGATCGGGCTGCGTTGCTTTGAGCGCGTCGATACGAGGTTCCAAGTCGTTCGCGAGCGCAAGCTCAGCCACGAGCTGTTCGGCGTAGGCGCCATCCCACGACAGGTCGACCATCGCGCGCTTACGCTTCAAGACTGCGTCCAGCACCTTGCCGGTGCGCAAGCCGTCGTCCCACTTCTCGGTGGGGCGCCTGTGAGTCGATCCAGTACTGCACGGCCTGCACGACCGCATAGGAGACGCTGTGGTCGCCATTCTTCTTGCCGATGAGGTCAGTTCCATGACGAGCGTCGCTGCGTGGAACGTCCCCGCTGGACTGTCGAGCGTCAGCGTTGTGAGCCCAGCGCCCGGCTTGTTCGTCACCGCTCCGCCTCACCGAACCACGTGACGGCCGCGCATTGCGTGATAGATCACGACCAAGAGCGACGCACCCATCAGCGCCATCACGAAGCCCACCGGATCGCCTTCGCGATACAGCCCCACCGCGCGACCGATCATGCCGCCTAGGAACGAGCCCACCACACCGATGAGCATCGACACGACCCAGCCCCCGGGCTCGCGGCCTGGAACCAGGAGTCGCGCCAATGCGCCGATGAGCAACCCGAAGATCAAAAACAGAATCAAGTGCATGACGTAAGTCTCCCGTCTTGGTTTCGGCGCCAGCGCCTCTCACTGGTTAGCGGTGCAAGGCCTGCGCCAACGCATTCCGCTTGAAAACGCAGGGGTCTCGGCGCGCGTCACGTGCGGCATCGCCACATGCCGTCGACTTGCCGGCAAGAACGCCTCGGATCAGCGCGATCCCTGCGGCTGATCCGGCGCGTCGCTAGCCACGGCGCTTATGTGTCCGGTCTCTTCCAGTGTTGCCAGGCGCACGCGGCTCGGATTGTCGAAGCCGAGCTTGCGCAGTCCAGCCAGCAAGTCGTCGTAGCTCAAGCCTTCGTCGGCGAGCGCTTGCAACGAAACGCGTCCATCCCTCACGAGTGGCGTCGCAGAGCCGCGCACGAATCGGCGGAGCCTACCCGATCGCGCGCAGCTGTAGGCGAGTCCGCGGTGCGCCGCGAAGACCGTGCCAATGAAGACGAGGGCATTACGACCCCCCGGCGGTAGCGCCATCTGCTGCATCACCACGCCCAAGCTGATCAGCACGACCAGGTCGACAGTAGTGGTTTGTCCAGCCAGGCGCTTGCCGGACAGCCGCAGCAGCAAGAGCAAGCCAAGGTAGTAGCCGAGTGAGAGTAGCACCTGAACGACGAGGTCCCGCACGTCTCACCTCCCCGTGAATTGCATGAGCTCGAGCCCCTCGTTCAGTGTGCTCACGTGCGAAGCTCGGCGACGCTCTTGGCCTTGCCGTCGATCGCGACGCGCTCGCGGTCGTCGTTCGCCCACGCCGCGCAACGTGACACTGCCGTTCAAGGTGATGATCTTCACGAGAGCGAGTCGTTGTATGCGGCTCGTAGTTCGATGCCGCGTGTTTGGTAGGCGTACATCGCAACTTCCGGGCCACTGAGAACAGCCAAAGACACGCGCGTGACGTGCGGCAGGGCAGCAACATCGTCCCAATGCGGATTCGTGTCGCGCCGAAGCGCCTCAACTTCTTCTGCAAGGCGCCACCCTCAATCACGTCGCACACGACGTCGCGGAGCGCGGCGTGAAGCTCGAGACCTCGGTCGAAGCGCTAATCAAAGAAGACCCGCTACTCGCGGGTGCCGCCGTGTTCGCAGCGGGAGCTGCCATCGGCATGGCGATCCCTCGCAGCGGCAAGAACGCCTGGTTCGGCAAAGGACGCGAGGCAGTCGTGCACAAGGTGCAGGACATGGCCCACGATGCGTTCGAGAAAGTCGTCCGTCGTGCAAGCCGCCAAAGGCAACGGGGCCAGTACGTCGAATCACAGCGCCTCTTCGAGCTCGCAGGCCGCCCACTGAGCACGGCGACGCGACGATTGAGTCAACGCCGCTTCGTGCCCTGCGCACGGAGCGGCGTTGGTCGTTGAACGCTCGAGCGGCGCGGCGCACGGGACGTAATTGCGCGTCTCGTCTCGGACGATAACGACATACGCGAGCACCGCCGGGTCGCCCAGCGGGTCCGCTCGGACTGGCGCGGCTCTTGCACTATGCGCGCGCATGCCCAAACGCGTCCCTGCCACCGCTGCCAAGGAAGCAAACCCGAAACCGGACCCGATACCCGCGCGAGACCGCACAGCGGCGAACGCGGCGAGTGCCAAGATCAAGGCGCTCCAGTCCTTTCACGACGCGCCGTCGGGCGCCGTGCTAACGACCGATCAGGGCGTGGGCGTCCTGCACACCGACGACTCGTTGAAGGCCGGGCTGCGTGGACCGACGCTGATGGACGACTTCCATCTGCGCGAGAAGACCACTCACTTCGATCATGAGCGCATCCCGGAGCGCGTGGCGCACGCGCGCGGGTCTGCTGCGCACGGCATGTTCCGAGTCTACGAGTCGCTAGAGAAGTACACGAGCGCAAGGCTTCTGTGCGAGCCTCGGCGCGAAACTCCGGTGTTCGTGCGCTTTTCTACGGTGGTCGGCTCGCGCGGCTCTGCGGACACTGCACGCGACGTGCGCGGCTTCGCGACCAAGTTCTACACGCAGGAACGCAACTTCGACTTGGTGGGCAACAACATGCCCGTGTTCTACACACACTTTCCCGAGCCGGTCGACGGTGTGAAGACACGCGAGCGCTCGGATCGCTTTCTCGATCACTCCTCTCAGGCGACGCTGTTCCTGCACAGTCTCTCGGCCATCGAGCGCCAGCACTTGATGGACGCGTGTCGTTTCGAGATCGATCCCAAGCTCGCAGAGGACGTATCGGTCGCCATCGGCGTCGCGGTTCCCAAGTCGTTTCCCGTGCCGCCGTCTGGCACGCGCGCCGCGACGCACCGGGGGGGACAACGGCGGCATCAGCGAGGCGCCTTCGCTCAGTCTGGAGAACCAGCCGAAGACGTCCATCAAGACGCGCAAAGTGGCCGTGCTCGCCGCCGATGGCTTCGAAGACGAGCACGTCACCGCACTGCAAGCAAAGAACCTCGACGCGCCGCGAGGCAACATCGACGCTCGACTGTTCGTCGCCGAAGCGTTCCGGCACTGCAAGACGCTCGGCGCTGCGGGCGCGGGCGTCGCGCTACTGGCAGCGGCTGATCTGTCCGACGTCAAGCTGGCGACCGGAAGCAAAGAGCTGGTGGACGAGCAGGGCGTGGTTACGGCAGTCGCCGGCGTGAAGACCAACGCGCTGGTCCGCTTGCTGATCGCAGCGCTGGCGAAACACAGGCACTGGGAGCGCGCGAGCACTTGATTGGTTGCAGCAAGCGTCGACAACAAGCCACTGCCGATTCTGTGAAAGGACATGAACCATGAAAACCACGATGATGTTGGGTGTAGCGCTGCTCTCGGTGACCAGCGCATGTGCGAGTAGTAGCCACGGCGAGAAGGTGCGTGACGCGCGGATGGCGCAAGCGGACGCTCGCGGGGCCGGTCAGCCCGCCACGGGGGCAAGGGAGGATCTCAAGCAGCTCTCGAGCGATCGGACCGACTATCAAGCTCACGCACGAGCAGAGCTCGGCAAGCAGCGCGTGCGCATCGACACGTCGAAAGAGAAGCTGGCGATCCTCGGTGCCCATGCTCCGGTTTCGCTTGCCACCGATCTCGGCGCAGCGGAGAAACAGCACGCCATGGTCTCGGACGAGGTCGCCCAGCTCGACGGCACGTCCCCCGATCGCTGGGATTCCGCCAAGCAGCGTGTCGATCGAGATTTGAGCGAGCTCGACGCGCGGCTATCTCAGGTGGCAAGCAAGATAGACGAGCAGCGCTGAAGCGCTGAGCAGTCGGGGCCAGGACAGACAGTTGGCCCCGACCAGCTCGGCTTACAGATTTCCGTCATGTGCTCGGCGTGCATCATCGCCGGTAGCAACTTGTGATGTAGCGGTGTCAGTGGCGAGGCCCGCTGTAGAGCTGCAGGCTATCCGCCCGCGGTTGTCTCATTGCGTTTCGTGACGCCACCGCATGCAGCTCCCAGGCTGCCAGCCCGCCCGCGTCGGCGCCTGCGACCTTCGTGCCGCCGTGCTCGGCCGCGTCAAGGCGCTGCGCTGACGCTCCGCCCCGCTCCGCGGGCGCCTGCGGCGGCCTTGACCCGGCCTGCGCGCGGCCAGGGGAGTGCCTCTACGGCGCCGTCGCTCAGTTCACGCGTCCCACTCTCCGT
>JADGRE010000137.1 GCA_017881185.1 Pseudomonadota bacterium
AGAGGCATGAAACCCACCCGATTCTTTCGCTTGACCGCGCTACAAGAGCTGCGAAGACCCGCCCGAGGTCGGTAGGTCGCGCGGCCGCGGCCCCGCGACGTCCTTCTTCAGCCTACCACGGCGTCGCGGGGCCGCGAACTCGGCGCCCCGCTGAAATGCCTCCGGGCCTTCGTCCGCTGCAAACACTACTTAGTCCGCCTTCTTCCGCGGCCAGTTCAACTTGAGCTTCCGCCGATTCGTCGCGCAATCTCGCAAGTAGAGATTGATCAAGGTCTGCCCCACAGAAGAACGGCGGGAGCGGGCCCGCCTTCCGGCAGTTGTTCGCAGAAGCAGTAGTATGTAACCTTGAACGGAAACACCAATACCCCGTTCATCCCGCCTATGATCGCATTGAATTCGTAGACGAGCGCGTACCGCTGGATCCGAACTGGCCGGCACGCAAGACGTTCGTCGGCGCGTAGCTCGCTGACCCGCGTGCATCGAAACGGTCGAGGAGAGATGCGGGAAGCCCCATCGAAGCGATCAGAGTTATGACCTCGTGCCGGAGCAGCGTCGGGAACTCAGCCGACTCCCAGTCTACCCAACGAACGCTACGCGGCCTTCACGTCCACCGTGAGCCTGATCCCCTTCGCATCGAGCTCTCCCTGGAGCGCGAGTTGAACGAACTGGCGCTGCGAGTGGCGCAGCAGCTTTGCCCATTTTACGGCGCGATCTGCGCTGACATTGCGCCGGCCCTTCTCGACGTCGCACAGGTGAGCTTTCGAAATGCCTAGCTTCGCGGCAAACACCGCTTGCGTTTCATCCGTGCCTTCGCGGATCGACCAAAGAAGCTTGCCCAGCGTTAGCTTTCCAACCATGGCTTCGAGCGCGGGCAAAGCTGGCACGGCCTTCTCTCTTCGCGCTTTCTTCATGTGCATCCCTCCTAGTTGCTGGCGTGCTGGTTGATTTCTTCGATGATCACGTTGCCGGCTCGGATTCGGTAGTAGGCGCGGAAGTTGTTGGCGAGCTTCACCTAGCGCAGTCCGGGCCGTCCGGGAACGGGTCGATCGTCGTACGCGGGTATCTTCTTGGCGGTGTCGAGGCCGTGGTCTTGAACATCCGCGGTCCAGTTCAAGACGCTGATCGACACGGCGGGACCGAGCGTGTGCAGATGCTGAAGCGCACTCGGTAGGATATCCACCCGCGTCTTCATCGATGCAAGGTACCCCGGCGTGGGGTATTGGTCAACTCGGGCGATGGTGCGGCACCCCGCTCTGGCGTCACCCCTGCGCCGGGAACAGCCTCGGAAAAAGCGCGCCGGCGGAGCTCGTAGAGAAGTGCAAGCGAACCGGTCCCTTGGGCGTGTCCGATACGAGCAGGCCCGCGTCCGCGAGCTTGCTCAACACCTCACGCGCCGAGCGCTCCGCTCGACCGGTGATGCGTGCTGCCTCGCCGCGGGGCACTTCACCCGCGCGCAATACCTCCGCGACCAGGGCAACTGCGGCGTCGCTGCCACGCAGCTCGCGACGCACGTATGCGCCGAGGCGTTCATCGAGCGTGTCTAGGTCGAAGAGCCCGGTCATGAAGCGCAGCTGATCGAGCGCGATGCGACAGAACCACGTCACGAAATCGACGAGCGCTTCCTGCGAGAGGTTGCCGCGCCCGTCGAGGTCGCCGCGACGCGGAGCATCCGCCAGGTCCATCATTCGTTTGTATTCGCCGGCGTCCTCGAGACCACGCGCGAGGCCCCGAGAGATCGACCACAGACCGTGAGCCCCAATGCCCGCCTGCAGCGCCATCGCGTGCGACATCAGGCGACTGACGCGGCCGTTGCCGTCGACGAAGGGATGGATGTAGTTCAACCGATGGTGCGCCGCAGCCATGGCGACGAGGCGCGCCGCGGCACCCAGCGCCGCGAAGCGGTACCGCTGCTCGAAGTACTCCATGAAAGCAACTACGTGCGCGCTCGAAGGCGGTCGATGGCGACCCACCGCCACGTCGTGCTTCTTCTCGCTGCGATACTCTCCCGGCACTAGCAAGTACGCTCCGGACTTGTGCTCCACGCGCAGCATGTGTTCGGGTGCACCTGCGTAGAACGCCCGGTGCATCCAGCGAATCAGTTCCTGCGACGCGGGCTCGCCAAGCTGGCCGGCCTGAAACCGAGCATCGAGCTCTCGCTGCACTCGGATGTGCGCACGCGCTTCCAGCTGAAGATCGCGCCGCGCCTCGCTCGTCTCGAGGTCGTCGATCAACGCGCGCTCGATGTCACGTGGCCTCGTGTTGTGACCTTCGATGAGATTGCTGTAGTAGCAATTCATCACGCGCACGAGCTCGCACAGACTCGCCGCCGTGCGCGGGTGCAGACGGTGACCGAGCGTGACCGAAGCACTGACCACTTCGCTGATTACGTCAGCCAGCTGCGCCGGATAGACATCCAACAAGCAGGGCTCGATGCGATACGGAGTCTCTGCCTGCGCCATGCCTGAAACCGCCGGTTGCGACAGCCACTTCTGCCGATCTACACGGTTGCTATATACTTGTAGTAACTGTGGAGTTTGTCAATCGATAGAGATCATTGCCGATCTTGTTTGCCGATCTTCCTGCTCCGCAACGGTTCCGGCACCCACGCCACCAGTGATCAGCGCACGGGAGCGGAAGGTTACTGCCTCGACGGTCACGCTGGACTTCATGCGCATCGGCACGGCCACCATTCGCGTCACGGTCGCAGGCGCGCAGCACACCTTCAACTTCGACCTGACCGCGCTCGGACAGGTCACGCAGAGCTGAACGCACCGCAGCCGTGTCACGGGCTCACGCAGCGCTGATCTCTTCCAGCTCGCGCTGACGCGTCTCGGGGAACAGCGGGAAGAGCAGCACTGCCACGTAGGTGCCGCAGCCCACGAGCGGCACCGCACGCGCAAGCTCTGCGACGTCGCGCGTGCCGTAGGCGTACACCAAGAGCAGCCCGCACACGGCGCCGAGGGTCTCGGTCACGCTGAACATCCCCGACGCCGTGCCGCGCTGCGCGGTGGGAAATAGCTCGGTCGACAGCGAGCGCAAGATGACGCGGCCGCCGGTTGCACAGAACACCATCGGCACCCACGCGATGAGGGTGACGCGCGAAACCCCGTAGTAGAACGCGAACGAGGCCAGCGGGAACGCGCCGAGCATCAGCATGCCGATACGCTTGCGCCCGAAGCGGTCGCCCAGCACACCCGCCGCGACGGTGCCGACGATGCCGAAGGCGCCGAGCACTATCACCATGCTGGCGTATTGGCCTGGAGACCAACCGAGCTTCTGCTGGGTGAAATGCCCGGTAAACTGGAAGGTGGGCAACATCGCGCTCGAGACCGCGAAGCCGCTGGCGCCGAGCGCCAAGCAGCGCGCCGGATAGGCCGCCATCAGTTGCAAGAGGGGCGCCATAGTTCCGAAGGTGAAGGGGCTGCCGCCACCGGTCTTTCCCGGTGTGTGCGTCAGCTGCAAGAAGCGTTCGGTCTCGCCGAGCCGCCGGCGGAAATAGGGCAAGAGCAACACGGGCACGATGCCCACCACGTACAGCGCGCGCCAACCGAACGGCAGCTGATGGATGCGCGAGAACATGATCGCCGACAGGCCGGCGCCCATGGCACCGAGGCCCGAGAGCATGCCCACGCCCCAGCCGCGGTGCTCGGCGGGAAACTCCTCGGTGACCATCACCAGCGCGATCGCCGTGCCCGCGACGAAGAAGGTACGCGTCAACGCCTGCACCACGATGAACTGCAGCGGCGTGCTCACGAAGGCCGTCGCGAAGCTGAGCAGGCCGAGCAACACGGTGGACCACAGGAAGACCGGCCTGCGACCGAAGCGGTCGGCCAGTGGCACCACGAAAAACGCCGGCACTGCGCCCAAGCGCACCACCGCCAAGTCGAGACCCAGACGCGCATCGGCGAGGTGCAGCTCGCGAGCGATCGGCGAGAGCGCCGAGGTGAGCACCGCCATGTCGTACTCTTCGAAGAGCACGGCGAGCGAGACCACGCCGAGCAATTGCAACGGAGCGTCGTCGAGGTTCGCAGGGACCCGACCGAGAAACGGCGGGATCCACCAGGGATTGCGACGACGGCGCGGGGCCAAGCCGCCTCGGTACTACTTTTGGTGCGTCTGCAGCAAGGCCACGAGCACCGCCGACCTTCCTGCCACGCCCCCCGCCTGGTAAGAAGGTGCGTAGTATGTAGTGCTGCGCGGCGAAGTCACGGTCAGCCGCGGACAGCCGCCTCACGCGGCAGAGCTCGCACGCCTCGGCCCCGGCGAGATGTTCGGCGAGATCGCGCTCATCACCCGCGAGCCCACCACCGCCAGCGTGACTGCGAGCGAGCATGGCGCCGCCGTGCTGTTTTTGAGCCGCGACTACTTCGACCGCTTGATGCAAGCCGTGCCCGAGCTGCACAGCTACCTGCAAAGGCTCAGTGAAGATCGCCTGATGGACTTGCGCATCAGCGCCGCGTCATACGAAGCGATCCGCGATGACGAAGACGACGCGGATGCCATCGAGGTCGACGTGCTGCTCTAGGCAGCGCGCGCGAGACCGAGGCCGGTGGGCAGCGGCCAAGAGCGGCCGCGGCCTACGATTTGCGTTCCGCCGGAGTGACGTCGCGGGCTTCGGGCTTCACCTCGGCGGCGCCGGAGCGCGAAGCAACCTGCTTGTCGGCGGGCGTGACGTCTTCGTCGTCGGTGGCCATGCCCTTCTTGAAGTTGCGGATGGCTTTGCCCATGCCGTCAGCGAGCTCGGGCAATTTCTTGGATCCGAACAGCAGCATGACGATGACGAGAATGACGAGCAGCTCGCCAAGGCCTAGGTTGCGCAGCATGATCGACTCCGAGGTTGGTGCACCCCACTCTAGCGCACGAGGTAGCAGAAACCAAACCGCCACAGGCGGTACTGGCCAACACAGTTGATGCTTCGGAGGCCATGGAGTAGTTACGGGCTCTCGTTTCTTGCTGTGGAGGAGAGAAGAACATGCCGACGAACGCCGAAAAGGCCATGGAGATCTGGAAGCGCTTGGAAGGTAAGCCCGAAGGTACGGGCGACTGGCTCAAGGTCGAACAGAGCCGCATCAACACCTTCGCGGACGCGACCGGTGACCACCAGTTCATCCACGTCGACCCGGAAAAGGCCGCCCAGCTCTCCCCTTTCAAGGTCACCATCGCCCACGGTTACCTCACGCTTTCGCTGATTCCCTTCCTGCAGGGCGCCATCCCCATGGCCGATCCGCAGGCCTATGCGGGCATCATGATGGGCATCAACTACGGCCTCGATAAGGTGCGCTTCCCGTCGCCGGTCAAGGTCAACTCCCGCGTGCGCGCGCACCGCGAGCTGATGACGGCCGAGCTTGTGAACCCCAGCACCATCCAGCTCAAGCAGAAGATCACCATCGAGATCGAGGGCGAGCCCAAGCCCGCCTGCGTGGCCGAAACGCTAAGCCGTTTGATCTACGGCTGAGTCCACGGCCGCGCGCCAGCTCGCTGGCAATAACCGTGTTCTTTCAGCGACTTGTTGACCTGTGTCGGCCTACCGACAGCCCAGAGCTGCGGTGGGCCGACAACACGATCAGGGTGCGACCGCCAGAGGAAATCAGCCGACAATGGTTTTCTACATCATCAACGCATTGCGGACCTTGGTCGTGGTAGACGCGCTTTCGAGCTGGCTGCTGCGCGAATCGGAGTTCCCGCGCACCATCACGAGCCCCTTGCTCGCGCCCATCTACCGGCCACTGCGGGCGCTGCTCGGGCCGTACACCGGAAACTTCGATGCGTCCCCATTGGTCGTGCTGATCGCGTTGACCGCACTGGCCGCCTTCCTGCGCCGGCGCCGCGCACCGCAGTGAGCGCGCTGGCGAAAAGGCGCTACGTCGCGGGCCACGCGGCGGTGGAGCGCGCGCTGCAAGCGGATGAGCCTGTGCGCGTGCTGCTCGTCGGCGTCGATGACCACAGCGCTGCTACGGAACAACTGGTCGCGCGCGCGCACAGCCAGGGCGCGAGCATCTGGCGCGGTGGGCCCGGTGACCTACGACGCATGAGCCGCGGGCAAGACGTGCAAAGCGTGATGGCGATGCTCGGAGACAGTCCGCGCGCCGAGCTGGATGAGTTGCTCGCTCGCGGCGGACTCACCTGGCTCTTGCATCGCGCGACCTATCCGAGCAACGCAGGCTTCGTCGTGCGCACGGCCGAGGTCTCCGGCGCAGACGGCGTCGTCATCGACGCACGCTGGAATCATCAGGACCGCTCGCGCGTGCGGCACGTCTCGATGGGCGCCTCGACGCTCTTGCCAGTGCTGTTCCACGATTGGCAAGAGGTCGTGACCCGCGCGCGCGCGCTCGGCACACGCGTGGTGGCGATCGAAGACGTGGGCGACAAGGCCCCATGGCAAGTCGACCTGCGCGAGCGCTGTGTTTGCGTCGTTGGCGGAGAGCGCGACGGTGTGGACCCTGCCTTGCTCGCAGCCTGCGATGCCGTCGTGCGCGTGCCGATGGCAGGTTTCGTACCGTCGTACAACCTGCAGGCGGCGATGGCCGCCGTGGCCGTGGAACGGCTGCGCCAGCTCACTGCATGAAGAAGTCGTCGACGCGTTGCAGGTAACGCTGTGCGCGCCGACGCGCCACCTTGTTGCCCAGGCGGAAGCGCGGACCCTGGTCGCCCGCTTCGATGATCTCGTGCAGCAGCGACACGTACAACGCTCGGTCCTGGGCGCTGATGCCGTAGAACACTGCGTAGTTCAAGAGCAGGATGTGGTTCTTGCGCTGCGTGAGCTGCGCGGCGCGCTCGAAGTACTGCTTGCCCTTCACCGGGTCGCCGCCGAGCTGCTTCGGATACGACGACGCGAAACCACCGAGGAAGACCAAGATGCCGGCGTCTTCGTAGCCTTCGTTCAAATGCGCCACCCACTCGGCGATGGTACGGATGGCCGGCATGTCGACGAACTCCGTTGTGTCCGGGCTGCTGTTGACCGCCGTGCTCCAGGACATCACGAGCCAAAAGAGCGGCGGCACATCGCGCTCGGCGTCGCTCCAGTGCTTCTCGAGGTAGGCGCGCAGGGTCTTCGGATCTTGCTCCACGATCTGCGCGAACTGCGGATCGCGATGCGTCAAGACGCGCATCGCCAGGCGCTTGGCGCGCGTGTACATCAGGTACGCGCGCTGCTGGTGGTACTCGGACTCGTCGTAGTCGCCGCGAGCTTCGGCGAGGTCGTGCGCATCCATCACCCAGCCGTAGGCGTAGGCCATGTAGGCCTTGACCAACATGAGGGTGAGCTCTTCGTTGTCGGGGCTGACCGTGTGCAAGCCCTCGAGCTGCATGACACCGGAGGCCGCTGCGTAGCCGCCGCTCTCCCAGTCGAAGTAGGCGCGCGTGGTGTCTTGCGCCTCGACCAGCACGCTCGCTGTAGTGTTCACCGCGATGCGGTTGACATTGCAGGCGCTCGCCGAGCACGCGACGGCTGCCGACAGCACCCCGAGCGCAAACCGATTCCACTGTGAACGACGACCCACCATGCTTGCGCCCCACCTGCGTCAGATCGGGATCTCGATGCGGAACGTCGCCCCGCGACCCGGCTCGGAACGTACGCTGATTTGGCCGCAATGCGCGTCGACGATCTTCTTGGCCATCGCGAGCCCGAGACCGGTGCCGTCGGCCTTGCCGTGCGTGGCGAACGACTCGAACAGGCGCCCTTCCATTTCCTTCGGGATGCCCGGCCCGGTATCCGCGCACTCGAACACGAGATAGTCGCCGGCGTGGTCGATCGTCCAGCGAAATGTGCCGCCGCTACCGCGCATGGCCTGGCCGGCGTTGCGCGCAAGATTGAAGAGCACGCGCTTGAGCTTGCCGGCATCGAAACGCGCCGCGCCATCGTAGCGGGCATCGACTTCCAGCGTGATGCCGAAGCTCTGCATCTCGGGCACGAGCATCTCGCGCACCTCGGCGATGAAGCGGTCCAGATGGACGCGGCCTATCAACACCTCGCGCTGGCCTCGTGCGAAGGAGAGTACCTCTTGCGTCATCGTCTCCATGTGCTCGAGCGCGCGACCGACGCGCGCTGCGTGCTCGCGACGAAGCTCGACCGACGGCTCCTCGGTCATGAGTTCCACGTAGCCACCCACCGCGGTGAGCGGGGTGCGCATGTCATGCAGGATGGCGCCCACCGAATGCCCGAGCAGCGCGAGGCGCTCGGCCCGTTCGCCAGCTGCGCGCTCGCGTCCGACGAGGATGCCGCGCGCCAGCTGCCCAGCGACCTGGCCGAGCAAGCGCAACACCGCGTCTTCGTCATCGCGACCAGCGTGTCCATCGTGGGGGTCGATGCGGTTGACGATCTGCAGGATGCCGATCTGACTGCGCCCGTCGGAAAGCGGTGCGCTGCAGCTCTCGCGCGCCTGCAGCGCCGTGTCGTCGGGGATCAACAAGTCCGCGACGCCGCCGCCCACATCCGCCAGACGCAGGATGGGAAAACGTGCGTGCAAGAGCAGCGACTGTGCAGCTCGCGCTTCGAGCGTGCGCGCGCGCAGCGCCGAGACATCGCGGACGCGCGAGTAAGTCTGCGCGACCGTATCGCTCACCAGCAGCAGCGCCACCGACTCGACCTTCATCAGGGTCTGCACGCGCTCGAGCACGCCCGAGATCATCCCCTCGACGTCGTGTGCATCCGAGATCTGCCGTTCGACCTCGTACAAGATCTCCAGCTCGGCGTGGGCCGTGCGCAAGCGACCTTCGGCGTCGGCGAGCGCGCGGTTCTTATCGAGCAACGACGCGTACAGGAAGGCGTTCTCGATCGCGACCGCACACTGCCCAGCGATGCACTGCAAGAGCAGCTCGTCCTCGACGTCGAAAGGCCTACTGTGCTTGTTGAGGCACTGGATGACCGCAACCACGCGGCCTTCCTTCGCGCGAATCGGCACGCACAAGAGCGAGCGCGTGCGGTAGCCGCTGTGCTCGTCCCAGGTCTTGTCGAAACGCGGGTCGTCGTACGCATCGACGAGGTTCAGCGCTTGGCCGCGCTGCGCGACCCAACCCGCGATGCCGTCGCCCACGCGCAAGCGAATCTTCTGGGGCCTGTCGCCCTGGATGACCTTCGACCAGAGCTCGCCGCTCGCCTCGTCGACGATGAACAGCGTGGAGCGCTCGGCGTTCATCAGCTGCGTGGTGCGCTCCACGATGCGCGGCAACAGCTCCTCGATGTCGAGGCTGGAGCTCACGGCACGCGCGATGTCCATCACGGCTTCGAGCTCGTGACGCAGCCGCACCGCGGGCGGCTCGGAGGGCGTGGCTGCGTTCGCCACGCGCGCAATCAGGTTCACGACCGGCGTGTCGTCAGGCTCGGCCACGCCGGCTGCGTCGTGTTCGTCTGGGCTCATACGAGATCGAAGCCAAAGCGCAGGTAAACCACAATTATGGCGGGGTGTACGCAGGCAAATCAACACCGGGCCCGCAGCCGTGGGTGAACGCCTGTCCAGATCCTCGTCATCCCAGCGCTGCGACGTGATACCTTCTGCGCAGTGGAGGCGGAGCATGCAAGCGCACTCGTGCATGAAGTGGGTGTTCTTGGTCGCAATGGCAGCCGCGAGCGGCGGGCTGCTGCAGGCCTGCAAGAGCAACAAGGCCGCAGCAGGCGTCGATGCCGGCGAGCCCTGCATCTCCCCGGGCGTGACCGAGACCGGCTGCACATGCGCCGCGGGTGGTTTCGGCTCTCGCACCTGCCAGCCTGATAAGCACTTCAACGCCTGCTCCTGCTCCAGCCTCGGCGATGGTGGGATGTGCAAGGTCGGCGAGTTGCTCAAGTGTGCGCGGTGCCCCGGCGCGAGCGACGGGCGCTACATCAAGTGCATGGCGGGCGGCGTCTACGACTGCAGCTGCCACCCGGATGCAGGTGGCACGCCCGCCGACGCAGGCAACACCACGCCACACGACGCCGGCCATGCAGTCGACGCTGCCAGCCATCCTGCCGCCGACAGCGGCACAGACAGCAGCACGGGCAACGACGCCAACTGAGCGTTCACACGTAGCGCATGCGCATCGGCATCGACCTGGGTGGCACGAAGATCGAGTTGATCGCGCTCGAGGCCAAGCAGGTGCGCTACCAGAAGCGCACCGCCACACCCGCACACGACTACGACGCGCTGCTTGCTGCCGTCGTGGAGCTCATCGAGGGCGCTGAACGTGAGCTCGGCGAGCGCTGCAGCGTCGGCATCGGCATGCCGGGGGCGGTGTCGCTGCACACGGGCTGCATCAAGAACGCGAACACGCAGTGCCTGAATGGTCGACCACTGCAACGTGATCTCGAGCGGCTGCTCTGCCGCGTGCTGCGCTTGCAGAACGACGCCAACTGCTTCGCGCTCTCCGAGGCGGTCGACGGCGCAGCGGCCGGGGCGCAGGTGGTGTTCGGCGCAATCCTGGGCACCGGCACCGGCGGTGGAGTGGTGGTGCGCGGGCAGCTGATCACCGGACACAACGCCATCGCAGGCGAATGGGGCCACAACCCGCTGCCGTGGCCCACCGACGCCGAACGCCCGGGACCCGCGTGTTACTGCGGGCGAAGCGGCTGCATCGAGACCTTCCTGGCCGGTCCGAGCTTGAGCCGCGATCACGAGCAAGCCTGCGGCAAGCACCTGCCCGCGCACGAGATCGCGGCATTGGCCGCTGCCGCAGACCCCGACGCCACTGCCACGCTGGCCCGCTACCATGACCGCTGCGCGCGCGCGCTCGCCAGCTGCATCAACTTGCTCGACCCGGACGTGATCGTGCTGGGCGGCGGGTTGTCACTCATCCCTTCGCTGTACGACGAGATCCCCAAGCGCTGGGGGCGTTACGTCTTCTCGGACACGGTGAGCACCCAGCTATTGCCTGCCGCTCACGGTGACGCCAGCGGCGTGCGGGGCGCAGCGTGGTTGTGGCCGTGATGAGCGTCGGGTTCGGCGGCAGCGCTCGGCGCGTCCGCGTACGCGCCCTGCTCGCCCAACGCCAAGTGCTGATACAGCGCCCCGTCGACGAAAGCGCGCTTGCGATAGTACGCGCGCGTACCCACGGCTGAGATCACCGCAAGGTCGACGAACCCTGCCGCATGCGCGTGCCTCGCGGCGGCGTGCAGTAAGCGCTGACCGAGACCCTGATGCTGCGCACGTTCCGCGTGGCGTTGCTCGAGCCCGAGCGAGCCGCCGTACACGTGCAGCTCGCGCACGAGCGCGCTGCGCGCGAGCTCCGGCACGGCGCTGGGCACGCGCGGCAAGGAGAGCCGGCAGAAACCGAGCAAGCGATCGTGCTGCGTGACGAACTCGAGGAACAGCTCCTCGCCACTGCTGGTGCTGTAGCGCGTGGCCTTGAGCTCGACCTGCGCACCGGCGAAGGGGGCATCGCGAATCTCTCGACTGCGCATTTCCACCACTTGCGGCTGCTCGGCCCCGAGCGCGCGCTGCGCGACCTCGCGAAAGTTCGACAGACGATTGCCAGCGACGATGTCGCCCGAAGAGATGTCGCGGATCACGCGCGCCAGCCGACAGTAGCGCGGGGTGGTCACGAGCACCGACTGCAAGACCTGCAGCAATTGCTCGTGCGTGTACGGCTGCCACTCGCCCGCTTCGTAGAAGCGCATGAGCTCTGCACTTTCGATGAGCGAGCACGGGTAAACCTTGAGCTCGTCGGGTCGGAACGCTTCGTCCTCGAACAGGCGCGCAAAATCACGCACGTCGGAGTCGGGGGTCGCGCCGAGCAGGTTGGGCATGAAGTGCACGAGCAGCTTGAAGCCCGCCTGTCGCAAGGTGCGCAGCGCAACACGGCTTGCCTCGACGTCGTGGCCGCGCTGGTTCTTGTGCAGAATCTCGTCGGAGACGCTCTGCACGCCAACCTGCACCTTGGTGCAGCCGAGCCGTCGCAGGCGCACGATCTCCGCGTAGTCCACGTGATCGGGACGCGTCTCGAGCACCAAGCCCACGTTGCGCGTGGCCGCGTGCTCGTTGTCGCGCTGGGCCGCTTCCAGCTGCTCCCAGCTGCAGTGCTCGAAGTCGCGCAGCAGGCCTGCGCCGCTCTGAGTCTCGAGGAAGCGCGCTACCACTTTGTTGTAGCCTGCGCCCAGCTCGGTGCCGTGCAAGCGCGCGGTCTGGGTCTGCAGCGACAGTCGCTGGTCCTCTGCCTCGGCACGCCGATCGACGCCTGCGCCGAAGTCGTTGAGCGCATCGAAGCAGCGCTTGACGAACCAGATCTGGTAAGGCTCCGGGTAGAACGAGAAGGTGCCGCCGAGCACGATGAGCTCGGCCTTGTCGGTGGCGTGGCCGATGTTCCGAAACGCCGACAAGCGCTGGTAGGTCTGCAAGTACGGATCGAAGCCGTTGGCCTCGGCGCGCTGGCAGCCGGGCTCGTCGGACAGATAGCTCTTGGGCATACGCACGTCGTTCGGACAGAACACGCACTTGCCCGGACACGGAAAGGGCTTGGTCAATACAGTCACCGGCGTGACGCCGCTCTGCGTGCGCACCGGGCGCAGCTGCAACTGCGCGATGAAGCGTTCTTCGGGGATCGCGAAGCCGACCTGCGGCGCAAACGCGCGGTAGCCGGCGATGAGCTGCGAGCGCGAGAAGAACCCCTGGCCCTGCCGCGGATGGCGGCGCAAGATGCCGTGCAGCTCGCGGGTCGACAGCGGGCTCTTCGCTTCGCGCGCCATCAGCAAGGCTTCGACGTCGCGCAGCGCGGCCAGCAGCGGCTGCCGATGTTGCTCCGGGTCGAAGGCGCCCCGACTGCGAACCGGACCGCGAACCGGACCGCGTGACCGCGGGGGTGTCTGCGAAGGCACTGTGCTCATGGACCTATTGAGACCGCGCCGTCGGGGCGCCGGGGTCCGCAGTCTACGTGATGCGTGTGCGCCGCGCCCGTGTGCGCCGTGGCATGCTCCTGACCGTGAACTCCGCCACCGTGCTCGCGCTCAACCGCCTGAATCAGCGCTTCTACGCCGCAATCGCGGCTGAGTGGAGCGATACGCGCAAGTCTCCCTGGAACGGCTTCGCGCGCCTGTTGGCCCGCCTACCCACGACGCCGCCGAACGCGCCAGCGCGTGTGCTGGACGTGGGCGCCGGCGACGGTCGCTTCGCGGCTTACCTCGCCAACGCGGCGCAGCGTCCCATCGACTACCTGGGCCTCGACGCATGCCCTGCGCTCTTGCGTTACGCGCAGGAACGCAAGCTCGGCTCTGCGTACCGCT
The DNA here is from genome assembly GCA_017881185.1 of Pseudomonadota bacterium. Taxonomy (GTDB): domain Bacteria; phylum Myxococcota_A; class Polyangia; order Polyangiales; family JAFGIB01; genus JADGRF01. The sequence continues at coordinate 13,187 of JADGRE010000137.1, forward strand.
TCGCGCACTGCGACTTCATCGCCGACGATCCCGCGCTCGCCTTGCCCACCGGGTACTGGGACCTGATCGCGCTGCTCGGCGTGTTGCACCACGTGCCGAGCCTCGCACTGCGCAAGCGCTTGCTCGCTGCGCTGGCCGCGCGCATGAGCGAAGACGCCGTGCTCGCGCTCACCTTCTGGCGCCTACCCGACGATGAGCGCTTCGCGCGCCGAACGTTGTCGTGGGAGAGCTACAACGCCAGCGCGATGGAGCCCATCGATCTCAGCGAGCTGGAGCCGGGCGACGTGCTCTTGCACTGGGGCGACGCAGTGGCGCCACCACGCTATTGCCATTTCCCGAACGAGCCCGAGATCGACACGCTGCTCGCTGCCTGCCCGCTGCGCGTGCTCGAACGCTTTCGCGCCGACGGCCGCGGCGCGCGACTCAACGATTACCTGCTGCTCACGAACGCGCCCCTTTCGCGCTGAGTAGTGCAATGCTACAGCTGCACAGGTCGGGTCGGGCGAAGCAGAAGTCATGAAACGAAGTGCCGATGCGATGAGCGCGTTCAGATTGAGCCTGAGCTGCAGCCTGTGCCTGTTCATGCTCGCGTGCGACAGCGGTGGTAGCAGCAACGCCGCGCACGACGCCGGTGGTGGTGGCGCGAGCGATGCAGCCCCCCCCGGCGGCGACTCGGGCAGCGCGAGCAGCAGCCCGACCTGGACGCGCGTCTACAACGAGGTCATCGCGGCGAATGCATGCAACAGCCTGTTCTGTCATGCAGGCGCGCTCGCGGGCAGCTTGAATCTGTCGCCGACCCAGGACGACGCCTACACGGCGCTGTTCAACACGGCCGCGGCTGGCGACAAGTGCAAGGGCAAGACGACCATGAAGCGCGTGACGCCCGGCAAGCCGGATCAAAGCCTGCTGTACAACAAGCTCTCGGGAAAGCCGCCGGTATGCGGCCTCGGCATGCCGCCCAAGCCGTACACACCTGCCACGCAGGCGCAGATCAACTTGGTGCGCGACTGGATCGCCGCAGGCGCGAAGAACGACTGACACCCGGCGCGCGCGTACTGCCTACGCAGAGCTGTTCGGCGCGGCGGTCGGGGCCGCGACCGTGAACGGTCCTTCGATGGACGCATAGGGTGGCGCGCTGAACTTCCATGCTTCGTGCAGGCCGAAGCCCAGCAGGATGAGCGTCACCACGTTCTCGCGCGCCGCCAGCATCACGAGCGGCAGCACGAGTGAATGCAACGCCGTGGCGACAGGACGTGACGTTCCAGCCGGCTCCATCAGGGCCAGCGAGTAGGTCGCCACCGCAGTGAGGTAGGTCAAGCCGACGGACAGCCAGCGGTATGCCAGCGACTTGCTTGCCTGAGCGCCGTGGCGCACCGCTTCGCCTATCAGCACACCGGCAATGACTGTGATGAGCGCGAAGCGCCAGTGCATGATCCAGTAGATGGCGTGGTAGACGGCGATGTTGAGCAGCGCCGCAGCCAGACCAAAGGCGACTGCGTTGCGCATGGAGCCATCGAGCGAGCGGCGACAGTCCGGGCACGCCGCGTGGGCGTTTACCAGGAAGTAACTGTCGTTGAGGGGCTCTTTGCAGCGTCCGCACGCCGTGCCCGCGGCGACTGGCGCGGGTGACGACGAGGTCGACGGCGGAGGTACGATCTCCCCGTGAACTGCAGGTGCGTCGATCGTTTGCTCCACCATGTTTAGGACCGGACCCAGTAGCCCCCAAAGGGTGCACCCCCCGGGAGCTCCGTACTGGACGACTTCGCTACAGTTTGTGCCTTGCCGCCGGAGGGAGCCAGCCTATGCTTGAAAAAGCATAGCGGGAGATGAAAGCAATGAAGTGGATTCCGATCAAGGGGGGCAGCGTTAGCCTGCAAAGGCTACCAGGATGGGTATTCCAACTCACACATAATGGGAGTCGGACGCTCGGGGTGTGGACGAATGGGAATGCGGTCTGGACGGTGATTGCGGCGGAGGCGTGAGGCGGAGGGGGTTGTGGGCCGGGCCTTCAGCCCGACGGGGGCCGGGGGCGAGAATCTCCAAGGCGCGTGCAGGTTGCACCGCGCCTTGGGAGGCGGGCAGTGCGAGGGGGGCTTCGCGCAGTGTCGTGTCTTCGTCGCCGCCGAACACTTCGGCAAGGCGCACCCCGAGCGCAGGAAGTGCTCTGCCGCCATGCGCTCGCGCTCGAAACGCAATGGCTCACTCGCGTCGGTGGCGGCGCGCAAGTAGGCGCGCGCAGCCTC
>JADGRE010000138.1 GCA_017881185.1 Pseudomonadota bacterium
GCTCAGCGGCGTTCGCCTTGAGCGCGCGGTCCACTTCGTGCTGCGCCGCGACGTTCTCCCAGTTGCGACCGTGGTGCTCCATCACGTCGGGGCTCGCGCCCGCATAGAACAGGAACATGAAGGTCAGGGCGATGGTCAGCAAGTAGATGATGTACTTCTTCTCGACGTTCAGGTGCATGAAGTTCGCGCACACCAGGTACGCCTTCACGAGCGCAATCCCGAACGCGGTGAGGAGCACCAGCGTCTTGTTGTGCGCGAAGACGGCGGGGCCGGCCCACGAAATCAGGAACAGGACGACCAGAGACAGGTAGATCTTGAAATAGCGCTTGAGATGCTCGGCCTCTTTTGCGGGATCGTGGGCAGCATCGTGGGCGTGGGCGGCGTCGTGCGTGGCACCTGCGGACATGTTCTGCTCCTAGACGGGCTTACTTCGCGATGTACAGCAGCGGAAAGAGGAAGATCCACACGACGTCGACGAAGTGCCAGTAGATGCCCACCAGCTCGACGCGTTGCAGCTCACGGTTCTTGGCCGCATCCGCCGCGATGATCCCCATGATGATGGCGCCACCGATGACGTGGCAGGCGTGCAGACCGGCCGCGCAGTAATAGAACGACCAGAACGCATTGCGCGTGATGGTGAAGCCCTCACGGATCTCGTGGGTCCACTCGTAGCTCTTGATGCACAAGAACATCAGCGCGCCGCCGATGGTGGCCATCAGCCACTTGGCGGCTTGGGGCCCGCGACCGTGCTCGGCCTCGAAGTGTGCGCGCACTGCGAAGTAGCTCGAGGTGAGCAGCACGAAGGTGTTGCAGGCACCGAGCGTGGTGTTGGTGTGCGCCGCGTAGTCGCCGAACTCCGGGTGACCGAGGCGGTGCATCAGGTAGGAGCAGAGCAAGCCGCCGAAGATGACGATTTCAGAGGCGAGCACCCACCACACGGCAAGCTTGCCCGTGGAGATGCCAGTCGCGCTGCGCAGGGTTGCGATTGGTTTTTGCATGTTTCAGCGAATCCTAGCGAATCCTAGCGAATCCCACGTGGAGAGCCGAAGGCTGCTCCGCGGGTATGTCTACGCGGAGAGCCGAAGGCTGCTCCGCGGGTATGTCATGTAGCTTGGTCCTGCGGCCAGAAGTCTTCCTCGCGACCGGGGACGCTGTACTCGTAGGGGCCACGGTAGCAGGTGGGCAGCTGCGCGAAGTTGCCGTGGGGTGGCGGCGAGACGGTGGTCCACTCCAGCGTGTTGGCGCGCCAGGGGTTGTTCCCCGCGGCCTTGCCATTGAGCAGGCTGATGATGAGGTTGATGAAGAACACGAACTGGAACGCCAGCAAGATCAAGAGCGACACGGTCGCGAACTGACGCAGGTTCGCGAGCTCTTGCGTCGCGAGCTCCGGGAAGTTCTGGTAGTTGTAGATGCGACGGTGATCGCCACCCATGCCCGTGATGAACAGCGGGATGAAGACGCCGTTGAACGGGAGGATCGTGCCCCAGAAGTGAATCTTCCCGAGGGTCTCGTTCATCATCTTGCCGAACATCTTGGGGAACCAGTAGGTGAACCCCGCGAACACGGCGATGACGGCGATCGGCACGAAGGTGTAGTGGAAGTGCGCGAGCACGAAGTAGGTGTCGTGGAAGTAGATGTCCGAGCCGCTGGCGCCCAGGAAGATGCCCGTCACGCCGCCGATCATGAACTCAGCGATGAACGCCAGCGCCCAGAGCATGGGCGTGGTGAGGCGAATCGAACCGCCGTAGAGCGTCGCGACGTAGACGAACATCATCTCGGCGATGGGGATCGAGATGAGCACGGTGGTGGCAGTGAACACGTTGGCCATGCGCGGATCGATGCCGGCGATGAACTGGTGGTGCGCCCAGACGAAGAAGCTGAGGATGCCCGTGCCGAAGGCCGTATAGAGCACGGTCCGGTACGCGAACAGCTTCTTGCGCGAGAACACCGTGATGATCTCGGCGACGATGCCGACGGCGGGCAAGAGCACCACGTAGACCTCGGGGTGACCGAAGAACCAGAACAGGTGCTGCCAGAGAATCGGATCGCCACCGCGGACCGGGTCGAAGAAGCCGGTGCCCACGGTCTGATCGAACACGAGCATGACGGCGCCGGCCACGAGCGGACCGACCGAGCCCATGAACAGGATGCTGGCGATGACGATCATCCAGACCACCATCGGAATGTCGAACATCTTCATGCCGGGTGCGCGCGAGTTCATCGCGGTCGTCACGAAGTTGATGCCGCCCAGGAGGAAGGCCACGAACTCGAGCGCCACGGCGATGACCCACAGCGTGGAGCCCAGCGGCGTGAGGTTGTACTGCGCCTTCGCAGACAGCGGCGGATACGCCGTCCAGGCGCCGCCGAAGCCGCCACCTGGCACGAACCACGAGGCGATCAGCACGAGCGCGCTGAGCAAGAAGATCTGGTAGCTCAGACGATTGATGCGCGGGAACACCATGTCGTCGCAGCCGAGCATGAGCGGGATGAGGAAGTTCCCGAAGGCAGCGATGAGCACGGGCATCGCCAGCCAGAAGATCATGATGGTGCCGTGGTTGGTAATCAGCGCGTTGTACTCGTTGGGCGAGACCACGCCGAAGCCCGGCACGTTGTGACCCGGATACGCCATCTGCATGCGGAAGGCATACGAGAAGAAGCCACCGATGATGCCCATGAACATGCCGGTGAACATGTACTGCTTGGCGATCATCTTGTGGTCGCACGACCACAGGTACTTCTTGACGAAGCCTTCTTCGTGGTGACCACCGTGACCAGCACCATGATCGCCATGCGCGTGATCGTCACCGTGGGCATGGTCGTGCCCTTCGTGGGAGTGGCCGTGTTCTTCTGCGGGCTGAGCCATCGGATTGCCTGTCCTGCAACTTGATCGTCGCTACGCGCAGAGCCCGGGGGCTGCTGCGCGCGGATTCACTACTTCGAAGCCGTTGCGGCCTGAGCCGCCTGCCATGTGCCGTATTCTTCGGGAGTCTGGATGAGGATGCGGGCCGGCATCAGGCCGTGGCCGATGCCGCAGATCTCGACGCACTGAATGTCGTGGACGCCGGTGCGCTTGGCCTTGAACCAGCCCGTGATGACGCGACCCGGAATGGCGTCTTGCTTCAAGCGAAACACCGGAACCGAGAACGAGTGCAGCACGTCGCGCGCCTCGAGCTTGAAGTGGTAGACGGTGTTCACCTTCACGTGCAGCTCGTCGACGGTCTTGATGTCGTCGGCTGTGTCCAGCTTACCGTCGGGCCCCGGGTGCACGAAGCTCCAGGCCCACTGCTGAGCGATGATGCGCACGGTCTCCTGCGCCGGCGGCTGCGTCTGCTTGACGTTCACCCACACGCGCACGGCGGCGATGATGATGACGATGTCGCACAGCAGCACGAGCTCGTGCGGGATGCCGATCCAGCGCTTCTGGTGCTTCTCTTCGCCGGTGATGTACTGCGCCTTCACGCCTTTCTTCTCGCGGAAGGCCACGATGAGGCCGAAGAAGACCACTTCCACCAGCACGAACCAGAAGCCGACGATCACGCCGATCAGCGTGATGAGGCCGTCGATGTCGCTGGCGTAGGTCGAGACCTGTTCGATGTAGCGCTCAATCATGTTGACCTGCCTGCTGCTTTGCGGCGGCGGCTTCTTCGCGGCGGTTGCCACCAATGATGAAGGTGAACACCACGGTGATGTACAGAAGGGCGCCGAGCAGCGTGACGATGAACATCTGCCGGGCCAACGAGTCGGGAGTGATCTCTTTGTTCGCCATCTGATACCTGTGATATCTGCGTTCGGGCTCGACCTATTTCTTCAGCGTCATGATGTAGGCGATCACGTCTTTCATGGCCTGCTCGTTGGGGAGCGTGAGGGCCATGGGTCGCATCAGCGCGCCCGAGGTGTCGGCGGGGTTGGTGCCGCGCACGCCGGCCTTGAACTTGCCCAGCGATGCAAACAGGTACCAGTCGCTCGCGTGGTTCAGCGGTGGCGCCTTCATGGCTTCCATGCCTGCGGCGTCGGCGCCGTGGCAAGCGCTGCAGGTGACGAACAGCGCTTGACCGCGCGTGGCGTCACCATCGGTCAGCTGCGTCGCAGGCTTGGTGGGCGCAAGCTTGGAGACGTACTCGGCGATGGCCGAGATCTCCTTGTCGTTCGCCAGGCTCATGGCCATCGGCCGCATCTGCATACCGGAGAGGTCATCGAAGTGCATGCCGCGACCGCCGGACTTGAATTTCTTGAGCTGCGCTTCCAGGTACCACTGCGGCAGGCCCGCGATGGACGGCGCGTTCACGGGGCGATTGCCGCCCGCTTCTGGTCCGTGGCACTGCGCGCAGAGCTGAAACAGCTCGGCACCCGCGGGCGTGGGCGCGGCCGAACCGGCCACACTGCAAGCGCCGCAGAACAGGACGCAGAACAGGACGCAGAACAGGACCAAGGAGGTCAGACAGGCAACCACGTGGGATTGAGACCGGGTGAAAAGTGCTGGAGCGAATCGCGTCTTCATCGTTCTTACCGGGGCCTCACGGACTGTGCATCGGTGTGCAGCTCTGTGAATCGCGTGGGGGTTGGTTCGGTGGGCGGGGTTACGCGGGACTACCAAGGGCAGGCGGTTGCGTCGCGGCGCTGAAATACACCTGCGCGGCGTGGGAGTAAAGCAGCGCTCACTTCGGGCGCAGGGCGCTCAGCTCGGCTGCGCTCCAGGGTGCGGCGCGACCGGCAAGCGAAGCGCGGACTTCGGCGACCTTGGCCGCGTCGATCGCGGCTCCGTGGTTGTCGAAGTGGGAGCGCACGAAGGTGAGGACCTCGGCGATCTTGGCATCGTCCAAGCCTGGGGGCGGCGGCATCATCGAGTTGTACTGGCTGCCGCTGACTTCGACCGCGCCACTGAGGCCGGCGAGCACGATGCGGATCGGGGTCTCGGGATCTTGAGCGACCCAGGACGAGCCGGCGAGTGGAGGGAACGTGCCCGCGATGCCCTTGGCATTGGCTTGGTGACACGCCGCACAGACCGTGTTGAAGGTCTGCTCGCCGGGGGCAGTGGGCGCTGCCGGCGGCGCGTTCGCGGCCATGGCCACTGCGGTGAGCTGCGGCGCTTCTTTGAGCACGGTCGGCAGGTCGTTGGTGGTGGGGATGAACGGCCGACCGAACCAGAGGCTCAGCCCTCCGAAGATCAACAGACCGACAATCACGCCCGCGGCTGCAGGCAGGGCCTTGCTGGCGCTCGAAGCCTCAGTGCTCATATCGTGTACCTCGTGCTGGTCCGTGAACGTCCGTGAACGTCCGTGAACGTCCGTGAAACGGTGGGGCTCAGTGCGCTTTCGTCGCGGCGGGTTTGGCGGCGTGTGCCGGGTGAGCGGGCTTCGCCGGATCAGCCTCAGGGGCTGGCTCGGCCGCGACCGGTGGGACCGCGACCGGCTCGGGCGCGATCACGCGCGGGGTGCGGATGGGGTGCGCCACCACCGGCTTGAACGCCGGGTGGTGGATCCAACCGGCCACTGCCGAGAGGTCATCGGAAGGATGCGCCGCGACCGACGCGAAGCCATCGCGGCCGCGCTGCGCCAAGGCTTGCTTCGCTTGCTCGAGCGGCAGCTTGCCGGAGGCGAGCTTCTGCAGCTGCTCGTCGCGGGCAGCGACTGCGGCTTCGCTCTGAGGAGCACCGTTCTTGGCGTCGTGAAACCGCAGGTCGAGGCAGGCCGCGTAGAGGATCTGGCCGCCGAACAGCGCGACGATCGTGCTGAACGCGGCGCCGAGAAAGGTGAAGAGTTCCGAGTTGCCTGTGGACATCGCGTTGACTCAGCCTTGCGCTTGTTGGCGTTTGGTGGGTCCAGAGCTTGCGACGCTGCAAGACCCAACTGGTTTTCCGCAGCCGACCGAAGCCGAAAAGAAGCGCGCACGGGCCTTAAGCCCGCAAAATCCGCGGCTTGGGCCCTCGGCGCGGCGATAGATGGCATAGTTGCGCAGCCCGATCAAGCATCACAAGCAAGCGGGCCGCACACAGCTGCAAGCGAGCTGGGGGTGCCCTCCCCCTGCGACCTGTGCCTAGCCCTGCGCCGGGCCGATTTCGTCACCGGCCAGCATCTGGGCTTCGGCCTCGTTGGCGAACTGCGCGAAGCGACCGGCGACGATCGCCTCGCGACACCCCCGCATCAGCGCCTGGTAGAAGAAGAGGTTGTGCTGGGTGACCAAGCGCAGCCCGAGGATCTCGCCGACCCGCACTAGGTGATGCAAGTAGGCCCGGGTATAGGCGCCGCAGACCGGGCAGGTGCAGCGGGCGTCGAGCGGTTCGGAGGAGGCGCGATGGCGCGCCTGTTTGAGGTTGACGCGACCGGACCAGGTCAGCGCCTGACCATTGCGCGCATTGCGCGTGGGCAGCACGCAGTCGAACATGTCGATGCCGGCCGCGATGCCGCGCAAGAGATCGATCGGCTTGCCCACACCCATCAGGTAGTGCGGCCGCTCCGGCGGCAAGTGCGGCTGCAGCTGCGTGAGCACACCGTAGGTGGTCTCCATCGGCTCGCCCACGGAGAAGCCGCCGAGCGCGATGCCGTCGAAAGGCAGCTCGGCAAGCTCCGCGAGATGTGCCAGCCGCAAGTCCACGAAGCTGCCGCCCTGCACGATACCGAAGCGCGCCTGGCCAGGCGGCGCGGGCACTGCCAGCGAGCGCTGCGCCCAGCGCGTGGTGCGCGCGACAGCCTCTTGCACGGTGACACGATCGGCGTTTCCGGGCGGGCACTCGTCGAGCACCATGGCGATGTCGGAGCCGAGCAACGCTTGGACTTCCATCGAGCGCTCGGGCGAGAGCGTGTGACTGCTGCCGTCGAGATGCGAGCGGAACACCACTGCCTCGTCGTCGATCTTGCGTAGCTTGGCGAGCGAGAACACCTGGTAGCCGCCGCTGTCGGTGAGCAACGCATGCGGCCACGCCATGAAGCGCTGCACGCCGCCGAGACTGGCGATGAGCTCGGCGCCGGGGCGCAGCATCAAGTGATAGGTGTTGCCGAGAATCAGCCGCGCACCGCTCTGTGCGACCTCGGCCGGACTCTGCGTCTTCACCGTGGCCTGCGTGCCGACCGGCATGAACACGGGTGTGTCGATGACGGCGCGCGGCGTCGTGAGCCGACCGACGCGTGCACCCGCATCTTGCGCCAGGACTTCGAAGCCGAAGCCGGGTGTCATCGCGCACCGCTGATCAGCATCGCGTCACCATAGCTGAAGAAGCGGTAGCGGGCGGCGATGGCTTCGCGATAGGCGTCGCGCACCGGGTCAGTGCCACCGAAGGCCATGACCAGCGCGAGCAAGCTGGAGCGCGGCCAGTGGAAGTTGGTGAGCAGCGCGTCGACCACGCGGAAACGGTACGGCGGGTAGATGAAGATTGCCGTGCTGCCGGCGCCTGCCGGCACCACGCCCTGCGCGTCGGCGGCGGCCTCGAGCGTGCGCACCACGGTCGTGCCCACCGCCAGCACTTGGCGGCCCTGCGCGCGCGCGCGCGCCAACGCTTGCGCGGTCGCTTCGGGCACCACGTAGCGCTCGCAGTGCATGGTGTGCTCGGCGAGATTCTCGCTGCGCAGTGGCGCGAAGGTGCCGGGGCCCACGTGCAGCGTGACGAACGCCAGCTCGTGCCCCTGCGCTTGCAGCTGCGCGAGCAGTGCCTCGCTCAGATGCAGACCGGCGGTGGGTGCCGCAACCGCGCCATCGTGCGCGGCGAACACGGTCTGGTAGCGAGTCTGATCGGCCAGTGTGGGCTCGCGGCGGATGTAGGGAGGCAACGGTAGCTTACCGATGCGCAAGAGCGCCGCGCCCACGCCGCCGGGTGCGTGCAGCGAGACCTCGAGGGTGCCGTGCTGGCGCGCGGTCTCCACCTGCAGCTGCAACCCACCGCCGTCGATGGGCAGCTGCAACCCCACGGGCAAGCCCTTCGACGCCTTGCCGAGCGCCAGCCAGCGTTCGCGCTCGCCTGGTTCAGACAGACGCTCGATCAGCAAGATCTCTACGCGACCGCCGCTGGGCTTGCGCGCCAGTAGACGCGCCGGAATCACCCGCGTGTCGTTCAGCACGATCAGCGAGGGCGCGAGCAAGCTGGGCAGCTCGCGCACCTGGCGGTGCTGCACACCGGCCACGCCGCGTTGTAGCCACAAGAGGCGCGACGCATCTCGCTCCGGCAGCGGAGCCTGTGCGACCAGCTCTTGCGGCAGGTCGTAGTCGAGCTCCGAGGCCAACATGCTCAGGGCTTGGCGGGCAACACGAAGCTCGCGCGCACCTTGGGTACGGTCACGACGTCGTTCTTCTCGGAGCGAAACTGTTGCTCGCCTTCGACCGTGCCCAGCACGCGGATCCAGGAGTCGACCGCGACCTCGGTCGCAGCGGGGTCCATGACCCACACCGAACAGCGCTGACTGCCGGGGCACGGACGCGCGAACATCTGGATCACGCTCTCGCCACCATGCGGATCGGTCGCATACACGCGACCTTCGAGCGAGATCTTCTGGCCGCGGTAGATCGAGGGGTTCGGCGCAATCTTCGCGAAGGTCAGCTCGCGATCGGCCACGAACTCTTCCGACGCTTCTTCCAAGCTGCGTACCCGGCGAATCTCGAGGGTGGCCCCGTTGGGGGCCTTACCGGCAGCCGTGGCGACCACGCGCGGCTTGTAGGTCTCGGGCTTGGGCAGCGGGAAGCGGTAGAGAAAGCGTCCGTCCTTGATGGGGACGCTGGTGCCGTCGATCGACACCTTGGTGTCTTTGCCGACGGCGCCGGCGACTTCGATGGACTCTCGGTCGGTGACGAGCGCGCGACCGGGGCGGTCGATCTGCATCATGGCCACGGGGATCTGCGTGTGCAGCTCGTCGACCACGGTCTCACCGGACGGCGGCTGCAGTCGGTAGTGCACGATGTGATCGATGACGCCGCCCTTGGCGTCGGCCTGCACGTCGAGCGGATAGGTGCGCGTAGCGCGGCCCTCAGCATCGAGCTTCAAGTCTTGACCGTCGAGCGTGACCTTGGTGCCGGGCAGCGCAGTCACCACCACGTCGACCGAGGACTTGTCGTCGCGCAGCGCGGCGGTGTCGACCCAGATGCGGTAGAATACAGCGAGCGTGACGCGCGCGGCTTCGGTCTCGCCCGTGGGGTACACGACGTCGGCCAACACCACGTTGTCGCCCACGCGCAACGAATCGGCGGCGAGTGCGAAGGTGGCGCGACCTGCAGTGAGCGGCTTCTCCTGCCCACCGAAGCGAACCTTCGAGCCTGCGGGCGCGGCCGGCACTTCGAAGAGCAAGGCTTCGCCGGTGTCGATGGTGACGATCTTCGCGCTGACGTCGCTGTGGCTGCCGCCGCCGCGCATGCGCACCACCACGAACGCGACGATGGCCAGCGCGAGCACGCCGAGCACGATGAGCAGCCAGGCCGGGCGAGCTGCGGGCCGCGGCAGGGTCATCTCGGTGTCGATCTCCGACCCCACCGAACCGGAAGCGCGCTGGTCGTAGCCGTCGCCCGAATTGTCGAGATCGCCAGAATCAAAGGAGCCGGTGCGCACGCCGGGCTGCGGTTGCGGGGCACCTTCGGGTGGGACGGATGGGGAGGTTGCGAGCGGCACGCCGAGCATCGTGCGTCCGCCGCCACCAGCTGCAGGCGCAGCAGGCGCGGGATTGCCAGCAGGCGCTCCGAAGCTGCCGATGCCGCCGCCGATCATGGTGCGCGCGGGCAGGTTGCCGTGCCGGCCGCCAGGGGCTGCGGCTGGCGCTGCGGGCGTGGCAGCTGCGGGTGGCCCGGCCAGCTCCGCGGCCGAGATACCCAACATGGTGCGCGCAGCAAGCTTCGCAGGCGCAGGCGCAGGTGCGGCAGCTGCAACGGGCGCGGCCGCCGGCGCTGCAGCCGGGATGGGCAAACCGGCGGCTGAGATTCCGAGCATCGTCCTGGCGGGCAGCTTGCCGGCGCGTGCGCCAGCCGAGACAGCAGCCGGCGTCGCAGCTGTTGGCGGCGGTGCGCCGACGGCTGGCAGCGCGGCGGTGGCGGCCGTCGCGGCGCTGGCTGCGCTGGCCGCCATGACGGCGCGGGCACGTTCGGCGGCTGCTGCGACGGCGGTGGCGTCCATGCCCATCATGGTGCGGGCCATGGGCGACGCCTTGGGCGCCTCGGCCACCACCACCGGCTTACCGCAACTTCCGCAGAAGCGCGTGCCCGCATCGACGGTCGCCTGACAGTTGGGACAAGTGATGGAGGGGTCAGCCATGGGTCGCAGAGCGTAGCAACTTGCGAAGGGCCTTGGAATGACGGCGCGTGCCGGGCAAGCACGCGACCGGGCAGCTGCGCCCCCAGCCAGCCGCGCAACCGCGCGTCAGGAGGTCGTGATGCCCAGGACGTCGGCCATCTCGTAGAGACCCGGGGCGCGACCGCACACCCAGTGCGCGGCGCGCACCGCCCCACGGGCAAAGATCTCGCGGGTATGCGCACGGTGTGTCAGCTCGACGCGCTCGCCGGGACCGGCCAAGATCAGCGTGTGATCGCCGACCACGTCGCCGCCACGCAAGGCGTGCACGCCGATCTCGTCGGGGCGTCGGGCACCGACCTGGCCGTGACGACCCGCGACCACCGCACGCGCAGGATCGAGGCCACGCGCCTGTGCGACCACCTCGGTCAGGCGCACCGCCGTACCACTCGGCGCATCGACCTTGTGGTGGTGGTGCATCTCGACGATCTCGATGTCGTATTCCGGACCGAGCAAGCGCACGGCTTGCGCAGCCAGGGCCCACAGCACGTTCACCCCGACGCTGAAGTTGGGCGCGAGCACCACGGGCGAGACCTTGGCCAAGCTGTCGATGGCCGCACGCGTGGTGGCGTCGAGCCCAGTCGTACCGACCACCACGCCGACGCGCCGTTCCGCGCAGGCCTTGAAGAGCGCGCGCGCCGCTTCGGGCGACGAGAAATCGATCGCCACCTCGGCGTGCTCGAGCGCTGCAGGCAGCACCGCAGTGAGGGCCACCCCGAGCGGCTCGGGCAGACCGGCGAGCACACCGGCATCCTGGCCGAGCGTAGCGTGGCCCGCGCGATCGATGGCGGACACGAGCGTGGCGGCCTTGTCCTCGGCGAGCACGCTCACGATGTTGCGACCCATGCGTCCAGCCGCACCATGCACTGCAATGCGCGTCATACGAGCCCCAACTCCGATAGTGCCTTGCGAATGCGCGCCAGCGAAGCCTCGCCCGGGCTCACCATCGGCAAGCGAATCTCGCTCGTCATCAGCCCGCGCATCGCCATCGCTGCCTTCACCGGACCCGGACTGGTCTCGATGAACATGGCTTCGTAGAGCACTCGCAGGCGCTGGTGCTGCTTGCGCGCGGCCGCGTAGTCGCCTGCCTTCGCCAGATCGACGAGCTTGCTCACTTCGCTCGGCGCGACGTTGCTTGCCACGCTGACTACGCCCTGCCCGCCCACCGCCATGATCGGCAGCGTGAGCGCATCGTCACCGGAAAGCACAGTGAGACGCTCGCCGAGCGACGCGAGGATGTCGGAGCTGCGCAACACGTTGCCGGTGGCTTCCTTGATCGCGACGATGCTATCGATGCCGGCCAGGCGCTCCACCGTGGACAACGCCATGTCCACCGCGCTGCGGCCGGGGATGTTGTACGCCACCAGCGGCAGCGGCACGGCGCTGGCCACGGCGGCGTAGTGCGCGTAGATGCCGTCTTGGGTGGGCTTGTTGTAGTACGGCACGACCACGAGCAGGCCGTCGACGCCGACGCGCTTGGCAAGCTGCGCAAGCTCGATGGTATGGCGTGTGGACGCACTGCCCGCTCCGGCGATGACCGGAACGCGCTTGCGCGTCTCATCGACCACGATCTGCAGCACCTTCTCGTACTCGGCATGCGAGAGGTTCACGCTCTCGCCGGTGGTCCCGCAGGGCACGAGGCCGTCGATGCCGCCGGCGATCTGATCGGCGACGATCGCGCGCAGCGCCTTTTCGTCGACCTTGTCGTCGCGAAAGGGCGTGACCAGAGCCGTGAGCGCGCCTTCGAACATCCCCATCCGAGACTCCTCCTGTGCCCAGCGTGGCCGGGCCCACAGGCCGCGAAACATGGCACGCCTTCGGGCCACATTCCAACCCTACGAGGCAGGTCAGTGGTCAGCAGAGATCGTGGCGAACGGTGCTCCGGGAGCGGCCGGGTGGGTGCCCGGGGACGGTCGGCTTGCAAAGAGCGGCGGTCGCGAACGTTGCACGGCGTTTCCGCGCGCCGCGCAAGCCGACCTCGGACGCGCGTGCCAAACGCGGACGCGCTACCTGGCGTTTGGCACGCGCGTACGCCCCGAGCACCCAGCCAGCCGCCCCCCGAAGCACCTGCCGTCAGCGTCACTCGTGCAAGCCCAGCGCAACGGGTCGGCTTGTGGCCACTTCAGCTCAGTACACGAGCTCGCACGCCTCCACAACATCCTTCGTTACTGCAACGCAATGTTGCAAGCCAGAGTCGCGCTCGCCCGCCACCGGCCCAGCTTCATCCCATGGAGCGTTCGACCAGGCGATCGATCAGGAAGCTCGATTGTTCCATGGCTTCGGCGGTGAAGTCGCCGAAGAAGGCGCGCACTTCGGCGAAGACGGCGTCGAAGCGGGCTTGGTCGCGGGTTGCGAGAATTTCGGCGAGCTCGGCGGCGGCGCTGCGGAAGCCCTCGACCACCTGGCTGGTCTGCGGGTTCAGCATCTCGATCGGGCCGTAGAGCTCGGACGACTGCGCGAAATGTCGCGCGGCGACGTAGAGCTCCATCAGGTAGGCGGGCGAGGTGAAGCGCCGCGATTCCGCGAGCGGCAGGCCCGCGCGCGCCAAAGCCAAACCGAACACCTGCGTCTGGAAGTGGTTGAGCACCTGCACGAGCGCCATCGCGCGATCGTGGTGCGCGGCGCTGACCTCGGTCACCACCAGGCCGCGCGCGTGCAGGTTCTCGAGCAGCCAGGCGTGCCAGGCGTCGCCGCGGCCCTTGCACACCACCACGCGCTGGCCCTGCAGTGAATGCACTCCCGGGCCGAACATGGGATGCGTGCCGATGACGCTGGCAGAAGTGCTCTGCAGCATCTGCGCGAGCGGCGCCGACTTGATCGACGTGATGTCCATCAGGAGCGCCTCGGGGCGCACGAGCGGCCCGAGCTTGGCGATGACCTCGCCGGTGCTGCGGATCGGCACGGAGATCACCACTACGTCGGCGCTTGCCGCGGCCTGCTCCGGTCGCAACGTGGTGTTCAGATCCGCGAGCGCCACCTGGTGCCCGAGATCGGTGAACAAGCGCGCGAGCAACCCACCCATGCCGCCGCTGCCGCCGATGATCGCAATCTGCTTGGGCTCCAGCGTCGCGACGCTGCCCGCGCTGAGCGCTGCCTGGTAATCGCGGCTGGCCAGCATGATCTGCCGATACACGGACTCGATCGGCGCGGGGTCGAGGCCGAGCTGCTCTGCCAGTTGCTTGCGCGCCTCGAGCACCTGCCGCTCACGCGTGTAGTCGCGAATGCCGACGCCTTCCGAGCGTTTGAAGCGCGCAACCTCGGTCACGATACGCATGCGCTTGGCCAAGAGCTGCAGCACCTCGCGATCGACGGCGTCGATCTGGGCGCGCAGCTCGGGCAGCGGCGTCGGTGTGTCCTTGGGCTCTGTCACGCGCCTGCCATAGCGCATTTGCGGACGAGAACCTAGGGCTCCAGCCGTGCACCGCCGTCGCCTGCAGCAGGGCAGCGCAGCGCTGCGATCGCAGGCGTTGTAGACTGCAGGCTCCATACAAGAGGCGCCCGCGGGCACGGCCAGCGCAGCAACCGCCGGATCGAGCTCCGGCACACACCGGTTGCGCGGCGCCGCGGTCTTGCTCGCCGTGTTCGCCGCAGGCTTGACCCGCGTCAGCGCACCCGACACCTTCTGGCTGCTGCGAGCCGGCGAGCTGATTGTGTCGACGCGCACGCTGCCCACGCGCGACAGCTTTTCGTACACCTCACAAGGGCCCTGGCTCAATGCGGCCAGGTCATGACCGTGTACTCCGAGCACATGACGCAGATGCTCGCGCTGTACGCGCACCCCGAACGCTTCGCCGCGCTCGAGGCACGCTGGGGTTTTCGCCTGTGCGTGGTGCTACGCGAGGGCAACGGCGCCGCACTGACCCGCTGGCTGCTCACGCAAGCGCGCTGGCAGCTGCGCTATCAAGACGCGCGCGTGCTGATCTTCACGCGCACGTCGTGACACTCGTCATCCGCCCAGCACGAGCGGGCTCGTCATGGGGCTCGCAGCCAGGTCGGTGTGACCGACCAAGTACGCGTCCACACAGCGCGCCGCTTCGCGACCTTCCCAGATCGCCCACACCACCAGCGACTGACCGCGCCGCATGTCACCTGCCGCGAACACGCCCGGCACGCTGGTCATGTAGTTGTCGTCCGCCTTCACCGTGCCGCGCTCCGTGAGCTCGACACCGAGCTGCCGCGGCAGCGATTTCTCCGGGCCGACGAAACCCAGCGCCAAGAGCACGAGATCCGCATCGAGCGCGAACTCCGAGCCCGGCACCTCTTGCATGCGGCGTCGACCCTGAGTGTCCATGGTCCACGTCAAACGCACGCAATGCAACTTCTGCACGTTGCCTTGTGCATCGCCCGTGAGCTTCACGGTGTTCACGCTGTAGTCGCGCTCCACGCCTTCCTCTTGCGAGCTCGAGGTGCGCAAGATCATCGGCCAGTACGGCCAGGGCATGTCTTCGGTGCGCATCTCCGGAGGCTTGGGCAAGAGCTCGAACTGATGCACTTCCTTCGCGCCCTGACGATTCGCCGTGCCGAGGCAGTCGGACCCGGTGTCGCCGCCGCCGAGAATGATCACGCGCTTGCCCGCAGCGCTGAGCTGCCCGGGCACGCTGTCGCCGTGGTTCACGCGGTTCTGCTGCACCAGGTACTCCATCGCCAGGTGCACGCCCTTGAGCTGCCGGCCTTCGATGGGCAGGTCGCGCGCTTCGGTGGCGCCACCGGTGAGCACGACGGCGTCGAACTCGCTCTTGAGCTTGTCGAGCGGGAAATCGACGCCCACGTTGACGCTCGTCTTGAAGGTGACCCCCTCGCCTTCCATCTGACGCATGCGCGCGTCGATGAGCTGCTTCTCCATCTTGAAGTTCGGGATGCCGTAGCGCAGCAAGCCACCGATGCGGTCGTCGCGCTCGAAGAGCGTCGGCGAGTGTCCGGCGCGCGCCAGCTGCTGCGCGCAGGCCATGCCCGCGGGGCCCGAGCCGACCACCGCGATCTTCTTGCCCGTGCGCTGCGGCGCAGGCCGCGGCGCGAGCCAGCCGTTGTCGAGCGCGCGATCGGCAATCTGCTTTTCGATCTGCTTGATCGTCACCGGCTCGTTGTTGATGTTGAGCACGCAGGCT
>JADGRE010000318.1 GCA_017881185.1 Pseudomonadota bacterium
GATCGCGAAGTCGGCGCCGAGCGCCAGCACTTGCTCGGCTTCGGCTGGGTCGTGGATCTTGCCCGCCACGCCGAGCCGCACGCCCTTGCGCTCGAGGTCCATGAACCAGCTCATCAAAGTGCGGCCCTTCAGCTCCGGCTCCTGCGGCTCCTTCCAGCAGTCCCACAACGAAAGGTCGAGGAAGTCCAGCTTGCCGGTGTCGATCAGCTGCTGCGCAAGCAGGCGGATCTCGAGCAGCTGCACACCAAAGCGCTCGGGCGACAGGCGCACGCCCACGATGAAGTCGGCCCCGCAACGCGCCCGCACCGCGTCCAGGATCGAAAACAGGATGCGGCAGCGATTCTCGAGCGATCCTCCGTACTGGTCATTACGGCGATTGAGCTGCGCGCTCAGGAACTGGCACAGCACGTAGCCGTGCGCGGCGTGCAGCTCCACACCCGCGAAGCCGGCCGTTTGTGCGCGCTTGGCGGCCGCGGAGAAGTCTTCGATGAGCCTTTCGATCTCGGCTGCCGACAGCGCACGTGCACCCGTCTTCGCATCCTCCGAGGGACAGACGGGATCGGTGCCGATCAGCTCTTTGGGTGCGCGGTTGCCGGCATGATGCAGCTGAACCAGCGGCAAGCTGCCTGCAGCGGTCAGCGCATGCGCCAGCCGCTGCAGGCCCTCAAGGTGCTCGTCGCCGAAGATGCCGAGCTGGCCCGGAAAGCCTTTTCCCACTGCTTGCACGTGCGCCGCGCAAGTCGACACGATCCCAAAACCGCCCTGGGCGCGGAGCGTGAGCCAGTGCAACTCGGCCTCGGAAAGACGGCCATCTTCGTGGCTCTGACAGTTGGTGAGCGGCGCCAGCATGAAGCGGTTCTTCATGACCTTGCCGCAGCGAAAAGACAGGGGTTCGAGCAGTGGGTTCACGGTGACACTCCGTGGCGGGGGGACCGAGAGTGAGCCCAGGCGTAGAGCCCTCGGCGACCATGACGTACGCGCGGACCCGGATGCAGTCCACACGGCGCGGCTCGGCGCAATGCGCCGATCAGCGGACCTTCGAAGCGAGGTGGGTGGCCACCGATGCGTCGAACTCGAGCTCCCACCGCCCGGCCCTCACCAGGGCAAGCGCTCGCCGTTCGCGTGCCAGAAGCTGCCCGAAGTCAGCAGGGTCAGCGCGTCGAGACGTTGCAGTAGCAGGGACGCGGCCTCGCCCGGGTCGAGCGCACCCTGCCCGCCCGTCATGGCGGTGCGCACGAAGCCAGGATGCAGGATGGCAACCGCGATGGCGCGCGGCCGCAGGTCATGAGCGAGTGAAACACCGGCCGCGTTGAGCGCGGCCTTCGACATGCGGTAGCCGTAGTAGCCGCCCGAGGTGTTATCGCCGATCGAGCCCATGCGGCTGGTGATCAAGCCGATCTTTGCGCCCTGGGCGAGCGTCGGCAGCAGGTGTTTGACCGTGCGCAGCGGACCGAGCGCATTAACCTCGAGCTGCGCGCGCACGCTGTCGAAGTCGAGCGTCTGCAGCTCATCTTCGTGCAGGATGCCGGCGTTGGCGATGAGCGTGTCGATGCGCACGTCACGCAGACGCCGGCTGAGTGCCACGAGCGATTCATCGGCCGTCACGTCGACACTGCTCTCGACGCGGGCGGCCGTCCTCTTCAGCGCGTCACTCGCGGTCCGACAAACGGCGACGACTTCGTTGCCGCGCGCGAGCAAGGCCTTGCAAAGCTCCAGGCCGATGCCGCGGTTGGCGCCTGTAACGAGTGCTGTGGACATGACGCAGGCGTACGCGCAAGGGTGCGCTCGCGCAACCCTATGCGGGCCGCGGGCTCGGGATTGCGACCCTCGCTGCGGCTGGCTTGAACCACGCCGTGCGGTAGCGAACCCCCCCGCCTTGTGTTCAGGCGTTCGGTGTCCATGTGACCGACGATCGGACACCGGCGGGAAAGACGTGGCCTGCGCCCAGGAGAGAAGCCATGCCGTGCAAACCCACGCCAACGAAGTCCCGCGCCTCGGGCGTGCTCGCGCCCGTCGAGCTGCCCAAGCCCAAGTGGAGCGGTGGCAAATCGCTCGTAGAGTCGCTCCGACGCCGCCAAACCACCCGCGAGATCAGCGACCGGAAACTACCGCTACAAGTGCTCTCGAATCTGCTGTGGGCCGCGTGCGGCGTGAATCGCCGCAACGGCCCGTTCGGCGTCCCCGGCATCACCGCGGCCTCGGCCAGCAACTCGCAAGAGATCGAGCTCTTCGTTGCGATGCAGCACGCGGTCTACCGCTTCGATGCGCGCAACCACCGGCTGCTTCCGGTCATCGCCGGCGACCTGCGTAGCATGGCCATCGGGCGCGGCCAGAAGAGCATGGTCACGCAGGCTCCGGCGCAGCTCATCTACGTGGTCGACCTTCACCGGCTCACGCACACGGCAGGCTTCGAGGAACCCGGTCTGCACGACCCCGAGGTTCAGAAGTCGTATTACTACGTCGACACCGGGCTGATCGCCGGGAATGTCTACCTCTTTGCCGCCTCCGTGGGCCTTGCAGCGTGGTTTCACAACTGCGACCGCATCGCGCTCAGCCGCAAGTTGAAGCTGCGCGTCGCGCAGCGCGTGCTCTTCGGTCAAACGGTCGGCTATCCCAGCAAGTAGGGCAGGAGGTCTCGGATGGACACTTCGGGAAACACCGTGCTGATCACCGGCGGGTCATCCGGCATCGGTTATGCGATGGCGGAGGCATTCCTCGCCGCCGGCAGTGAAGTCATCATCTGCGCTCGCCGCGAAGACCGGCTGCTCGAAGCGCGCAAGCAGCAACCCGGGGTGCACACGAGGCGTTGCGACCTCGCCAATGAGCAAGACCGCAGCGCGCTGGTCCAGTGGGCGCTCGCGAGCTTCGGCAAGCTCAACGTGCTCGTCAACAACGCCGGTGTGCAACGCGACATCGACTTCAGCCAAGGCATCGGCGAATTCCTCGCAGGTGAGAACGAAATCAGGATCAACCTGGAGGCGCCGATCATCCTCACCGGCTTGTTGATCCCTCATCTGAGGGCCCAGAAGAACGCCGTCATCGTCAACGTCTCCTCGGGCCTCGGCTTCGTTCCTGCGGCGAAGATGCCCGTCTACAGTGCATCGAAGGCAGGGATGCACGCATTCTCGATGGCCATCCGGCGGCAGCTCTCGCCGCTCGGCATCAAGGTCTTCGAGGTCGTTCCTCCGGCCGTGGACACGGCGCTCAACTCGCAGGGTCGAGCCCAGCGCGGCGGCTTCCGAGCGAACCTCGGCCCTGCGGAATTCGTCGCTGCGGTAATGAAGGGTCTCGCGAACGACGTGTTCGAGATCGGGTATGGGATGACGACGGACTTGCTCGAGGCATCCAGAGCCGAGCTCGACGAGAGCTTCGAGCGGATGAACAGCGGGTGGTAGAGTCTCGCCTCCGGCGCACCACCCGCGCCGCGACCAAGCCGAGCCGTGCTCAAAGCGTTCCGTGAATCCTTGAGCCTGCTCGCGACCCGGCGCTTCGGCACGTTCTGGTTCGCGAGTCTGCTCTCGAGCATCGGCACTTGGGCCCAGCAGGTCGCGGAGCCGTGGCTCTTGCTCACCCTCGGTGCGTCGTCGTTCTTGATCGGACTCGACTCGTTCGCAATGAACGCGCCGGTATTGCTGCTGACCTTGGTCGGTGGCGAGCTCGCTGATCACGCCGATCGTCGGCGCGTGATCGCGCTCTTCCAGTCGATCCAGATGGTATGCCCGACAGCGATCGTGCTGCTGCTGGTCACGGGCCTGGTTCAGCCGTGGATCATCATCGTGCTTTCGGTGGTGGTCGGTGTCACCGATGCGCTCTCGATGCCATCGTTTCAGTCGATCGTGCCGTCGATCGTCACGCGTGAGCAGATCGGCCACGGACTTGCGCTCAACTCGACCCAGTTCAACCTGTCGCGCATTCTCGGGCCGGCGATTGCTGGCGTTCTGATGGCCAGCGTCGGCGCGATGGCGTGCTTCGTGTTGAGCGCAGCGTCCTACGTGCCCTTCATCGGCGTCGCGTTATGGATTCTTCCGCGCTGGACTCCCGATCCTCCGAGTGGCGACGCGCCTCTGCGGCGTCATCCGTTCGCTGGCATCGGCGACATTCTGCGCCAACGACACTTGCTCGGGGCGCTGCTCACCGTGCTGGCCACGGGCATGCTTTGCGCGCCGCTCGTCACCTTCACTCCAGTGCTGGTGAGAGACGTATTCCACGGAGACGCGGCCCACTTTTCCACGGCCGTGGCGGCGTTCGGCGTCGGAGGCCTGCTTGGCGCCGCGGGTCTGCTCAGCGTCGCGCCAAGCGTCGATCGACGGCGACTCTGCGCGGGCTTCGCCCTCAGCTATGGCGCCGTGTTGGCCCTCACTGCGCTAAACCCGTGGTTCTGGGGCGTGCCTCCGTTGCTTGTGCTCGCCGGCGCGTCGATGACCGTCAGCAATACCGCGGCGAACTCGATCTTACAAACCACGGCCAGCCCGCGCCTCTTGGGGCAGACGGTCAGCCTCTACATGCTCGCGATGCGTGGCGGCATGTC
The DNA here is from genome assembly GCA_017881185.1 of Pseudomonadota bacterium. Lineage (GTDB taxonomy): Bacteria > Myxococcota_A > Polyangia > Polyangiales > JAFGIB01 > JADGRF01. Next base: position 4,529 of record JADGRE010000318.1, read on the forward strand.
ACTTGGCGCGTTGCTCACGGGTGTGACGGTCGACCTGCTCGGCGTGCAACACGCGCTGCTGCTCAACGGACTCTTGGCGGTGGTGGTTCAGGTGGC
>JADGRE010000139.1 GCA_017881185.1 Pseudomonadota bacterium
GGCCGCCCCGGGCGCGGCATTGGGCGCCGGCGCCGCAGCCGGCGCTGCGGACAGGTCGGGATCTGCTGCATGCGCGGTGGGAGCGAGCAGCCCGACACCAGCGACACAGCAGAAGGAAAGGCAACTATACGCGGCACGGGAGCTGCGCCGCGAAACGGTCATGGTCACAAGCACCAGCTTAGCCGAACGGATCGTGAGCCAACAGAGTGGGCTCGCGTGCGCGGCGCGCGCACATGGGGCGGGCGGGACCACAGCGACGCGACGTGCAGACTGGTGGGCAGTGCGTCGGCGCAAGCTCGGCGCGGCTCCCTACGGAGGACAGGTCACGTTGGCACCGGGGCTCTGATGCCCAGCGCAGGTGCTGCCCGCCTTGGTGCTGTTGATGCGCAGACGACCTACCGCACCACCACCGCCACCGGCTCCGCCATTGGAGATCCAGATTCCGGTGTCGGTGTCGGCCATGCCACAGCCGCACTGACCCGGAGCAGTCTTGACCTGAACCCACGACGGTGCGCGGCAAGCGCTCACGCTCGGGTTCGCGTGCCGGTGGCACGCGGCCCATCTACAACACCTCGTTGTAGCAGCGATCTCTGCGAGCGTGCACGAGCTCCGCATGCCGCAGCTGGCGAGCTGCCTGCACCGAGGCCACGAGCCCGAAAGGACCTTGGGCAACGATCGGGGGTGACTCGGACGGGCCGAGGCCAGCCCGGGATGCGCAGGAGCTGCGGCATGCCGAGAAGTCCTCGCTCAGCCAACGCGAGGGGTACGAGATCCGGCCCGCTGGGCACCTCTCGGCTACCGAAGCGCTTCACGCTGCGCCGCAAGCATGGTTAAGTGCGGGAGTCGGATGCGGTGCAGGTCCGTCCCCTTAGGCTCGTGTTAGCCTCGTGGAGCAACGCATGCGCAATACCCTTCGCTCGACCCACTCACTGACGGCGCTGCTAACCGTGCTGACCTGCACGGTCGCCGGCTGTTCGCTGATCACCACCTTCGATCGCAGCAAGATCAAGCAGGACCTACCGGCCAGCGATGCCGGCGCGGACGCGAAGATAGGTGACGGCGGCTTCGACGCCGGCAATGACGCAGCGCAAGCCAACGACGCAGCCTTGCCCGACTCCGGCAAAGACGGCGGCTTGGCCAAGCACGACTCGGGCGCAGACGCGGCCATGAACGACGGCGGCGATACCGATTCGGGAGTGGAATGCCACCGCCCGGCAGAATGCCCGGGCACCGACAACGAATGCCAGATGCGTACCTGCAGCAACACCGGCAAGTGCGGCCTGCACAAGCTGGGCTCCGGGGTGTCGACCGCCACGCAGACCGCGGGCGACTGCAAGCGCACGCAGTGCGACGGCAACGGCCACTCGTCGGCCGTGAACGACGACGGCGACGTGCCCACCAGCGCTTCGGGCTGCGCGACCTACACGTGCAGCGCTGGCGTGGCGAGCAGCCCCAACTACGTGGTCTCAGGCAACTCGTGCAGCGTCGGCGGCAAGGTCTGCGACGGCGCAGGCAACTGCGTCGGCTGCCTGATGGCGAGTGATTGCGGCACCGACACCGAGTGCATCACGTGGTCGTGCACTGGGCACGTCTGTGGATCGGTGCCCGCAAGCGCGGGCAAAGTGCTCACTGCGCAAGTCGCCGGAGACTGCAAGCAAGCGGAGTGCGACGCGGCTGGCAACATCACGCAGGTCGCCAAGACCAACGATCTGCCCAACGACAACCAGCAGTGCACCACCGACACGTGCAGCAATGCCGGGATGCCGCTGTCTTCACCAGTCACCACGGGCACGGCGTGCACGCAGGCCGGCGGTCACTACTGCAGCAGCACCGGCACCTGCCTCGAGTGCTTGATGGCGAGCACCTGCCCCGGCACCGATACCTTCTGTCAGCTGCGCACCTGCAGCGTCAGTGGTAGCTGTGGGCTGCAGGCCATGAACATGGGCCTCGCACTGCCGAGTGGCAGCCAGAGCCCCAACGACTGCCTCGAGCTGCAGTGCGACAACAGCGGCGTCGCGGTTGCCGTCAACCTCGACAGCGACCTGCCGGTCAGTGACGGCAAGGAATGCACGATCGAGGCCTGCAGCAACGGCATGAAGAAGCACAACCCGGTGACCGCAGGCACGCACTGCGCCACCGACACCAAGCTCTGCGACAACGCCGGCAACTGCGGCGGTTGCTTGGTCGAGGCGGCCTGCACGGGCAACGGCAACACCGATGTCTGCATCGATCAAGCGTGCGTCGCGGCCGGCTCACTGACCAGCGTGAGCGTCACGCCGACTTTGTCTGCTGCGGGCGCGGTCGGCACGGTGACGATCATATTCACCACGCACAACAAGTGGCCGGCCGACGGCTCGGTCGTCGTGGACTTCCCCGCTGGCTTCGACGCCTCGGGCGCGACCTTCCAATCCACGACCGCAGCCGGAACGTTGACGGTGACCCCGACGGGTAAGCTCTCGCTCAAGCTCGCGCGCGTCACCGGCACGGAGACTGGCCTCCCTGCTACCGTGACCATCGTGCTCGCCAACGTGAAGAACCCGCAGGTCGCGGGCACGACCGGCAGCTTTGCGGTGAGCACGAAGACCGCCACGCCCAGGAGCATCGACACCGGCACCGGGCCAGGCTTCGCGGTGACGGGTGCCATCATGCTCGACACCACCGCGGCGGGCGCCACGAGCATCGCCACCGTCGCGTTCATCACCAGCAATCCTTGGCCCAAGGACGGCTCGGTCGACGTCCTGTTCCCCAGCGACTTCGACGTCAGCACCGCCACGTTCGGCACCATCACCGGACCGGATGGCGGCTTCATGTTCACGAAGTCCGGCCCGACACTCACGGTCACTCGCGATGGCACCGGCGCCGACATGAGCCCGGGAGCGGTCAGCATCCTCTTCGGGATGGTGCTCAACCCCGCCACGATGATCACCACCGGCGGCTTCACCGTCACTACCAACACCGCGACGCCGACGGTGATCGACACCAGCAATCTGCCGGGGATCATGATCCAGTGAGCACGCGGCGCGTCTGAGCCAAGGACCTACTGAGCTTCGATCCCTACAGCATCCTCGCCAGCCTCGTCGTCAGCGGCGTGGGGTTCGCGTTGTTCCGTTACGGCAAGCAGCGCGAGCGCCTGGCGCACATGGTCGTCGGTGGCCTGATGGTGGTGTATCCGTACATGGTTTCGAGCGTGGTCCCGATGCTCGGCATCGCGATGGCGCTGATCGCGCTGCTGTGGGCTGCGACGCGGCTTGGTTTGTGAGCGCGTCTTTCGCGCGCTTGGTTTGTGAGCGCGCGTCAGTATTGCGCCGCCACGGCCTCGGAGAGCGTGGCGTGCGTGGCCGCTTGCATCTCGGCGGTGACGAAGTGGTCCACGCCAGGGAACTCGCGCAGGGTCGCGTCGTAGCCGAGCTCGCGCAGGCGCGCGATCAGTGCACGGGTGCCGTCGATGGGCACGACATGGTCCGCGCTGCCGTGGAGCGCGCGTATGGGCGGCCAGCTGCGGCCGGCGGCCTTGTCTGTGGGCCACATGGGCGGTGGCAAGGTGCCTGAGATCGGGAAGGCGAGCGCGAGCTGCTCGGGGTGACGCAGTGCCAGCGCAAAGCTGAGCATGCCGCCCTGAGAGAAGCCCGCGACGATCGGTCGGCCCAGGGTGGGTCGCGAGCTGCGCAGCACGCGCAATGCCTCCGACAGCTGCAACTCCGCGGCACCGATACCACGGGCGAGCGCCTGCGGATCGTTGCCGCCGACCACGTAGGGAAACCACGAGTAACCGTCCCCGATGGGCGTGGGCGCCTGCGGCATAATGATGCGGGCGGGCACCCCGACGTCGACGATGTCCATGAGCTCGGGCCGCGGCCTGTCGCCGAGGCCGTGGATCATCACGACCATCGGCAGCGGCTGGCTGCGGTCGGCAGCGCCTCGGATCATCTCGAGATAGCGCACGCCGGCCGCGCGACCCCAACCTTGGGCATCGGGGGCGCTGTCGGGCGGCGCTTGCGTGTGCGTAGACGTTAGCTGCAACGAACGCGGAGCTACCGGGGCATCGCACCGGCACGCGGACGATGACGCGAGCCACAGCGGCGCGAACAGCACAAGGTACGCTCGGCGAAAGCAAACGGGCAAGAGCGCAGCGTGCCTGACTCTTGGCGCGGCGCAAGCCACCCCCGACCTGCTCAGAAAGTCAGCGGGGTGCAAAATAGCGTGGCGTGCTGGCAGCGATCGTCCGGGTCGGTGACGAGCCATAGGCGCTCGCGTGCGACGCTGATGCCCTCGAGCTTGCAGCGCGGCTGCACCGGCAGCAGCGTACGCAGCTGGCCATGGGCGTCGAGCGCACCGACGACCGAGCCGGCACAGTGGCCGTCTGCATAGGTATCCGCGCTATCTTCGGCGGCGGCACAGAAGACGAGACCGCCGGCCGGGTGCGCGGCCAAGTCGGTCACGCTCAGCGCCACACCCTCGAGCATGCCTAGCTCCAATGGGTGGATCGTGAAGGGGATCGGTGTGTGCAGCCGAGCGTGAGCGTCGAGCTGTGGCATCAGCGCGGCGAGCTCCAGCACGACGCAGGCGTTGATGCGCGATGGACCGTTGCCACGCTGGGCCAACCACAGCCGGCCATCGACCACGGCGGCACCCTCGACGTTCAGCTCCGGCAGCGGCGTGCGCAGCGCCTGGTAGAGCACCGACAAGTCGAGCGCACGCACCTGCCAGCTTTGCGGATCGATCAGCGCGCCGCCGGCGCGACCGGCAGTGGAGCCCGAACCGAGCGCAAGCAACCTGCCATCGGGCAAGCGCGTCAGGGATTCGAAGTCTGGCTTGAGGCGCTTGCGCGCAGCGTGATCCTCGGGCAGCACTCCCGGCCGCAGCGGCACACGGCGCTGTGGCTTGCCATCGAAACCGTAGACGCTGAGGAACAGCTCGTCATCGGCGACCACGCACAGCCCATCGGGCAGCGCTGCCAGACCGCTGGCCGCGGACACGTCCAGCTCGGCAACCTGGGTCAGGGTCAGCACGCTCAGCCCGCCAGAAGAAAGCGCAGGATGCCCTGCGTCAGCTGCACCGGTTGCTCGACGTGCGGCATGTGACCACAATGCGGTAGCAACAGCAGCTCGGCCCCAGCAATGCGCGCTGCCAGGAGCTTGCCGTTGTCCACCGGGATGAGCGAGTCGTGGGTGCCGTGGATCACGAGCGTGGGCGCATGCAGCTGGGTGACTCGCTGCGAGCGGTCGCTCTGCAAGATGGCTTCGAGCTGCGCCTTGAACACGCGGCCCTTGGTGGGTGTGGCAACTCGGTCTTGCACCAAGCGTTCGACCAGCTCGGGGTTCTGTTCCGCAAAACCTGGGGCCGTGATGGTGCGCAGCGTCTGCCGGCGCTGTTCGGCAAGCGGGACCAGCGGCCCCAGCGCGAAGAGCGCAATCGCGGCAGGCTCGGGCCCGACCGATTCTGCGCCACCGAAGCTCGTGGACATCAAGATGAGACGCCGCACGCGCTCGGGGTGTTCGAGACCCAGCGTCTGCGTGATCATGCCGCCCATCGAAATGCCGAGCACGTGCGCCTTGACCGCGCCCACCGCGTCGAGCACGGCGCAGGCGTCGTTCGCCATGTCGCGCATCGACCAGCTCGCGTGCTCGGTCTCGGACCGCCCGATGCCTCGGTTGTCCATGCATACCACGCGGAAACGCTGCCGCAGCGGTGCGAGAAAAGCCTCGCCCCACTCACTGGCGTGACCGCCCAACCCCATGATCAGCAGGAGCGTGTCGGAGCCTTCCCCGCTGACTTCGTAGTGGAGCTTGGCGCCATCGGCGCTCGCGTAGGGCATCGTCACAGAATAGCAAAGGGCACGCCCACGCGTCGCGCGGGCGCAGCGTGGTGCTAGGCTGGAGGCGATGCGTGCCCTGCTCGGCTTGCTCGCGCTCTTGACCGTGTTGGCCGATGGCCGCCGTGCCGCAGCACAGAACGCAGTTGCGATCCCGGCGCACAACCGCGCCGATCAAGCCGCCCCCGCGCCGCGTCCGCCGGAGGGCGAGCTGCAGAGCAACGCGCGCAAGCTCTGGGATGCCATCGTGCACGACGACCCACAGCTCGCAGACGAGGTGTTCTTCCCGCGCGCGGCGTTTCTGCTCGTCAAAGACATCGCCGACCCCGGCCAGTATTGGCGCCAGCTGCACAAGCGCTTTGGGCAAGACATCCATACCTTGCACGCGACCACAGCCGACCTCGGCAGTGCCCAGTTCGAGCGGTTGGAGCTCGCGCGGCGTGGGGGCTTCGTCGCCGTGCACCAAGAGGGCAACCGCTTGCCCTACTGGGCCAGCCGACACAGCCGACTGTGGTACCGGGTTGGGACGCAGCTTCGCCAACTGGAAGTGCGCGTGCTGATCACGTGGGACGACCGCTGGTACCTCATCCACCTGCGCGAGCTCCACTGACGCGGTTGCCGGCCAGGAGTAGCGTCGTGCAAAGCGCTTGCCGGCAGCTATCGCCGACGCGCCCGCGGGCTTGGGATTGCCAACTCCAAGACCGGCGCCGTGACTTTCATTCAGCGCTATTGTGACGAGGAGCAACGCAGCCATGCGCGTTTCGGGACCAGCGAGAACCGGTCAAGACCCCTCGGTCAGAGCACTAGCCTCGTCGGCGGCCGCGACCGGCGGCTACTTGCAGGTCGCTCCGTCCCAGCACTTAGGGCCCGCGCACTCACAGTACTTCACCTGGTGACTCGAGCCCGGACCACAGCTGCAAGCGCCGAGCTGGCAGGTCGGCGGAAAGTCCGAGGCACTCCCGCAACAAGTGTGAGTCGTGACCGTGCCGCCGGACTGAGTGCACCCGAGCTCAAGCCCGCCCGTGCCGCCAGCGCCGCCCGTGCCGCCAGCGCCGCCCGTGCCGCCAGCACCGCCCGTGCCGCCAGCACCGCCCGTGCCGCCAGCACCGCCCGTGCCGCCAGCACCGCCCGTGCCGCCGGCACCGCTCATACCGCCAACGCCGCCGCCGCTCCCGGCACCTGCTGTGGCTGCAGCGCCTCCTGTGCCACCGGTAGGGGCCGAGGAGCCGCCGCTGCCGCCGCCCGCCGCCCCGGCGGCGCCACCCGTGCCACTGGCAGACCGCGTCTCATGACTCGAGCTGCAGGCGCTCGACGCCAAGATGCACGCGGCACTCAGACCCAGAGACAACCATAGGCCAGCAAACTTCTGTGTCATCGTTTCTTCATTTCGGATGGAGGTAGCGGCGCGGCATCTGAGCACAAATGGCCGCGCGAATCCAGCACGGCCACAGCCGCTGAATCGGTGATTACCTGAGGCCCGCGGCGTCAGCACCTCTTCGAGTGTCACACCCCTTCGGGTGTCACACCCCTTCGGGTGTCACACCCCTTCGGGTGTCACGAGGCGCGTCGAGGCGCGTCGGAGCGCGTCACGCGGGCCTCGCACCGCAGCAGCCGCCAGTAGCAGCGAGGCCGCGGCGAGCTCATCCCTCGCAGCTGCGCCTTGCGCTGGGCTGACGACCCGCTGCACGCTTCCACGGCCCGCTTCGCGCAGCCGGCAGCAGACGCAGCGATCCGCGCGCACGCTTCGCAAGGGTTCCGGTGACGGCGCATATCGACAGGTTCACAGCAAACCGACGCTTGCAGACTCAGATCCCGCGCTACGCCAGGCCTCCGGTCGGGCACGGGCGCGCACGCCGACCCGAGTCGCTTGACACAGCCCCACGAAAATCCGAGCTCCTTCCGCCCTTGGCGCCCTGATGAGGTCTTGTCATGCATGAGGCATTGAAAGTGGAGGAACGGAGTGACACCAGAAAAGCCCGTTGCCGGAAAAAGCGGATATGCTGGCCGACTCCACTCCTTATTGTTTGCACCGGGATATGCGCTTGCTCCAATCGAGCAGCCTCGCCCCCCATACTAGACGCTTCGACAGATGGCGCCGTGTACGCCGGTTCTGTGGACGGGCGAACCCTGACTGAACTTTGCCAAACTCTGTGTGCTCATGCCGCCCAAAACGGTTGCGACCAAGAATCCATTTTTCCATGCGGGATACGCGCGTCCAATTGCATTGACATGCTGTTGAAGGCTCCGGGATGTCACGATGCTTGGATGATGGATCAGGCCTGCAATGCGGACTATGCGAACCCATGCGATATATCGGGAACGCAGAACGCTTGCCATTCGACGTATTGCTCAATGAGGCACATCTGCAACCTGCCCGACCCCGTGTGTCCGTAGCGAAGCCAGCGGAGGTCCACATGTCCAAGCAGAGAAATCGGCACACGGAAGAGTTCAAACGCGAAGCAGTGCGCTACAGAACACCAACCGGCCGCTCTACCGCGCCTACCTGCTCACGCAATCGTTGGCCGCGATCTTGGGCCGACGCCAATACCTCGTCGCACGCGATCAGACCAGGCGGCGCGTTCACGACCGCAATGCTCACGGAAAGCGCGCTGCTGCGCATCGGGGGATTCGCACCGTCGGACACGATCGCGCACTACTTGTGACTTCCAGTCGAGCCCGGCGTCGAGCATGGCACCGATCGCAGCATCAGTCAGAGCTTCACTACTTCGTGATCGGCGGTGAGCTTCCAGTGGGGTAGCGTTTCGGGGACGTCGATCATGTCTTCGGGGTCGGTGAACTGGGTCTTCAAGAATTCGCCGAGCTCGACGGCGCCCCAAGCGCGGCGCACGACGCCTTGCAGATAGTCGAGCACGCCCTTTTGGGCTGGCGTGGGAGGCGTGCGGCCTTCGAACTCGGTGAAAGCTTCCAGCGCACGCAAGCGCTGGGCACGGAACACGAGCTGCTCGTAGTTGAACAGGGCGTCGAAGTAGCTGCCCGAGCGCACGCTGAACGCGGGCACATGTTGGTTGGCGGCCAGAGGCTCGCGCATGACCGCATCGACCGCGGCGCGGCCGTGCAGCACGATGTGACACGCCAGCATGCGCAAGTGATAGTTCGTCTTCACGTCGATCGCGGCGGGGCCGAACCCGAGCATCGGCGGCAGGCCTGCCGCCAAGAACAGCGGTTGCATGCGCGCGAACAACAGCACGCCATAGCGTGCGGCGATACGCTCGAAGCGATGCAGCTGAGGGCGGCCGTAGCTTGCGCGCAGCTCCGTGACGGTGGCGCGCAGACTGTGCCAATCTGCACGGTGACGCGAAGCTACGCGTGGCAGAAAATCGTTCCAGAAACGTTCCACGTCTGCGGTTTCGAGGCCGTCGGCGTCGGCCGTGACCAGCGCATGCACGTCTTCACCACGCTCGGCGCGCTTCATGAGCCGGCCGAGCTTCGAGCGCTCGAGCCAGATCACGTCGTCGTAGTGCCACAGCTCGGGCGTGGGCAACGGCTCGTCCCAGTAGCCGTCTTCGCCAGGAGCCAAATGCTGCTGTGCGGAACGATGGCGCAGCGTGCCGAAGTGCGGGCCCACCTGCGTCCGCCGCCAATAGCGACCACTTTCTTTGGCTTCGGCGAGCGTCGTCGGTTCGAATAGATAACTGCCTGCGCGCACCGCGAGCGGTCGACCCCGCTCGCGCTCGAGCGTGCGATCGTAGAAACCCTGCCCTGGCACGTTCCCTTCGAGGATGCGATGCAGCAGCATGCGTGCGGCCGGCACACCGCCGTAACCATACGGATCCCAGCGTCCGACGATATTGCGGAACACGCTGCTCTCGTTGAGACCCAACCCTTCATACACGACGGCTTGATCGAAGCGGTTGTGGTGCGGCGCGCACCAGGTGGGCCGCGAGCTCTCGGTGGTGGGTGCGTGCGCAAAACGTAGTGCATGCCACTCGCGGTCGTCCCAGGTGGCTTCGATCACGGGCATGAGCTTGCCGGGAATGGCGCTGCGCGGCGGGAACACGCCGTACGCATGCACGAAGCGCAGCGGGTGAAGTGCGCGCGCGAACGCGAACGGCCACACCAAGAAGCCCGGACGCACGCGCTTCCAGACCGACCAGAGCGAGAACGTCTGCGCGCAGAACGTGTTGAACGGAAACGCGATCAACGCGAGCAGCGTGTGCAAGGCGACCACGCCGTGCACGAACCATGGACCCGACTCGGAGAAGAAACCTGCGAACGAGAAAGCGCGCGCGGTGGTGTTGTCCAACCAGGAGAGCGAGACCACAATCATCGCGAGGTTGAAGTAGCCGAAGTTGCCGGTGACCTCGATCGCGACCATGAAGGCCGCCAAGAACAGCCCGATCGCGCTGCACCAAGGCCCCGGAAAGAACACCGCGATCGGCAGCGGCAGCTCGACCAGGAACATCAGGAACAGGCCGAGCTTGAGCGCGGGCAACGGCAGCTTCTGCGAGAGCCAACCGATGGGCGTGGGCAACGGCTGGTTCGCGAGGAAGCTCTTGAGAAAGCCCGAGTCCTGCTTGGTGTAACCCGCGAACTTGTGCTTACCGAAGCCGACGATCACGCGCAATACGAGCAAGCGGTAGACCCACGCCACGGCAGGCAACGGTGCCGCCACCGTGCTGAAGCTCGGCAAGACGTGGCTGGCGGGCAGGAACATGCCCCAGAAGCCGGCTTCGAACAGCAAACAATCCCACGGGTAGACCAGCACGATCGGGCGATCGAGCGACAGGTACGCGAGGTAACAGAAGGCGAATGCGTACGGCGCGTGCGGGCCACCTACGATGCAGCTGATGGCGGCAAGCATGCCGAGCTTCGGCAACGCAGACAGGAACGCATCGCTCGCGGAGAGCCAAGAAAGGCTTGGAAAATAGGCGTAACGCCGCCAGCTCGGGAAATCGCGCTCGATCGCGCGCAGGCTGTCGGCGAGCGGCGTGATGCCGCGGGCGCCGGCCATCGGGAGAATCTGCGCGGACAGCGATGCAAACGAGATCAGAAACACCAAGCCGAGACCCCGGGACAAGAGGCCCCAGACGAGCACGGCAGGCGGATTGAGGAGGACGTCGAGAAACATCGCGCGCTGAGGCGCGCGGCAGTGTCAGCACCGACGCGGGCCAGCACGTTTATAGCATCGGAGCACGAGCAAACCCACGGCCTGGTACAGGCGCATTATCGACAGGTTCACCGCAAACCGACGCTTGCGGACCGCTTGCAGACTCAGATCCAGCGCTACGCCACCGCTGCGACCGCCACCGGCGCGCTCGCGGACCCTCGTCGCTTGACCCAGCCCGGTGAGGGCGACACCGGGAACGCCGCCCTGTCCGGTCTGAACCAGACTGCTGGCTTCACACTCACGCAGTGCCCGGACGACGGCCGCAAGGAATGCCTCCGGGCGGACGGCAGCGGTTGGATCATCGTCCAGAAGAAGGACTGCGCGCTGACGTCTGCCGATCACTGCTGGTTCGACAAGAAGACGTGCAGCGACGGCACAGAGACGCTCGAACCAAACTGGACGGATCCCGCTTCGACGAAGCCATTCGCGCTGGAGACCAACGCAGATTGGCTGGCGCAAACGGTTCGACGCCCGTGAACCCGGGACGGTCCGACTGAAAACCGCTCCGGGTGGCTGCAGCGGCACGATCCAAGGGACGAGGATGTCGCCTGTTCAAGTCCAGGCGCCCGGCCGCACTGCGTTCGGATCTGCCGATCTACGCACTGACCAGTGGACGAAGCACACGACACAACTGTGTGGAGAGATCCGCAGGAGATCAGGAACGGTGGCTCCTTTCGATCGGCGCGCGCCGAGCATGCCGCCGCGGGCTGTATCGCGTGAACGATACAACTGTGGCGATGCAACTGTATCCAACGAGCGATGCAGCTGCTCGGCGCGTACCTTCGAAAGCGCTCCGCACTGCTGGAACAGTTCTTGCGTGGTCTCCTCGCAACAATGACGCCGAGTCTCATGACGCGTCTGTACACGAAGGAGAACGATGACATGACACGACCATCCGCATGGATCTTCCAGCTCGGGGCCTGCTTGGCTGCGCTTGTGCTCGCCGCCGGTTGCCAGTTCAAGCCGCGCGACCTCGGCAGCGTCGCCAGCACCGATCAATCGCAAGAGTTCTCGGGCTTGGTCCCCAACCCCGGCGGAACCGTCGAGATCCAAGTGCGAAAGCTGCCAGCTGGCAGCCTGTGCAGCGTCGCCGACAACGGCGGAGGCACGTGGACGAAGGTAGCAACGGTCAACGTGGCAACCACGCCGTGGACGACCGACGACTGCGGCACCAAGTGGTACGCCTACAGCACCACGCTGCCTCTCAAGAACGCCAACACCTATTGGTGCGATTTCGGCGGCTACACCACGATCTTTCGCTCGGACTACCGCGCCGTGTGGAACGGCCAAGTGCTCACCACGTTCCGTGCAGACGCCGACAACACCTGCCACCCGAGCAAGAACTGCGGGGCCAACATCGCGGCAGAGTGCGGCGCAGGCCAGCCTTACGCGCGCATCCTCTGCACGACCTCGGGCGCAGGCGGCACCTGCAAGCTGAAGTTCTGACGGCCAGCCAACAGCTCGTTCGGGCAGCGCTATGCGCAGGAGATCGTCGGCGCCGACTGGTTGCGGCGCTGACGCGCATCGCGTGTCCGTGAGTTGACGAGAGCGGTCGAAAACTGTTTTCGTGCGGCGATGCTGCGGCGTGCAGGTCAGTTCTGGGCGTTGCTCGTCGCGGCGAGTGTTTGTGCCAACGGGGTTGGCGCTCAAGACGACCAGGGCAAAGGTCCCGCGCTTAACTGGACGCGCCGCAGCGGCGCCGAGACTTGCATCTCACCGATCGAGTTGGCGCGGCGCGTTGAAGCGCGCGTGGGTCGATCGATCTTCGTGACCCCCGCGCGCGCGATCGTGGTCGTGGAAGGCTACGTCGAGCCGGCGCACGGAGGCTTCTCCGTGGAGTTGGCCGTGAGCGACGCAGCCGGCACCGTGTACGGCGTGCGCGAGCTGCACGCAGGCAGCGACTGTCGCGCACTCGACGACGCGCTGGTCTTGGTGATCGCCGTCACGCTACGCCCGCAAGATGGGTTCATGGCGGGCATCGCGCTGCCAGCTCCCGTGGCGGCTCAGCTCGACGCGCTGTTTGGCGACGAACCGAGCGAAGCCGAGCCGCCGCCGGTGCAGGCTGCGCCGAACGGCGCCGCGTTGCCGAGCGCGCCGCAAAAGCAACAAAGTGTTGTAGCTCCCGTCGTGCCTGTCGTGCCGGTCGTCACCGCCAGCGCGCCGCAGGCAGTGGCCCCGCGCTTGTCGGCAGAGCTCGGCGCTAGCGCGCAATCGGGGCTTCAGCCCGGCCTGAGCTCGAGTCCTGAGTTGGGCGTGCTGTGGCTCCTCGGCGAGCTCGGTAGCTTGCGGTTGCAGGCTGCGGTCAGCGCTCCGACAACGCGTCGCGTGCTCGACGACGCCGTGCGCAGCGACAGCAGCTTCCAAGTGGTGTCCGCGGCTGCGGGCTACTGTCCTGTGGAAGCGCGGCCCGGTCCGGGATCGGTGATGCTCTGCGCAGGCGCACGGCTGGGATGGATCAGCGCGCACGCCAGCGGCTTTCGCGTGGACAACCCGGGCGGCACGCGCTCGTTCGTGACGCTGCAAGCCAAGCTGCGTGGGGCGCTGGCGCTCAATCGCTGGCTGTCTGGTTTTGCCGCGGTGGGGCCCGAGTTGCAGGTTTCGCGCCCCGCTTTTTCGTACCAAAGCGCCAGCGGCGCGAGCGTGCCGCTCTACAGCCCGGCCCTCTGGGAGCTGGCGGTCGAGCTGGGGCTTTCGGTACGAATTCTTTGATCGCGATCACAAACCCGGCCTCCAGACGCGACTCACCTAGTGGACATGACCAGCACGCTCGCCGCGCGCAGCTCCGAGGCCCCGCTTCCGCCAGCGGCCGGTCACGACCCGCTGCTGCTTAGCGACATGCCGGCGACGGACTTCGAGGCGCTGTTTCGCGAGATGTCGCCGTATGTGCTGCGCGTGTTGCCCCGCATGGGCGTGGCCTCGGCCGATCTCGATGACGTCGCGCAGGAGATCTTCTTGGCGGTGCATCGTGGGCTGGCCGGTTTCGAAGGTCGCTCGCAGCTGCGCACGTGGGTGTATGGGATCTGCATCCGCGTCTGCAGCAGCTACCGACGCCGGCCTCGGCATCGACATGAACAGCCGGCGTTCGATTCCGACCACGAGCACGAGCGCGTCGATCCGGGCCCTGGCCCCGAGCGCACGCTTCAGGCCCAGCAAGCGCTGCGTGCGCTGGACCGAGCGCTCGACGCGCTTCCCGCGCCGCAGCGCGCGGCATTCGTGCTGTACGAGATCGAAGCGCTCGACATGCGCGACATCGCCGCCGCCATGGACTGCTCGAAGTTCACCGTGTACGCACGCTTGTACGCGGCACGTCGACACGTCTGCGCCGCTCTGGCGGGCGCGGGTCATCTCGCGCGTCACGAAGAAGGAGACGGCAGATGAGCTTTTGGCAGCCAGCCCGCTGGGCAGACCACGCCGCGACGTCGCCGCCGTCGCCGCTCGTGCTCGCTTTGCAACACGCACGCAGCTTGCGCGGCAGCGCAGCTCGAGTCACGCGCTTGCGCGGCCAACTAGGGACGCTCGCGCCACAGCTCGCGCCGCCAACCTCAGCGGCTTTCACGGCGGCGCACGGTGCCGGTCACGTGTTGCGCTGGCTCGGGCTGGCTGGGCTGGTCGCGGTGGCTGCGGTCGCCGCGTTGTCCGCTGCACTGGCGTCGCAGCACACGCCGCCGGCGCCGGCCGCGCGCGCGCTGCCCGCAAGCGCGCCGAGCATGCAGGCGCAACCCGCAGCTGCGCCAGCGGTGGACCCCGTCAACGCAGCCATCGAAGCACCGGCCGCGGTCACGCCGCCGTTGGCTGCGGCGCACGCCACCTCACGCGGCAAGCTCAAGCGCACGACGCAAACCACGTCGACAATCGACCCCGCGCAAGTGGGGCCCCACGCCGAAGCCGAGCTGGCCTTGGTCCTGCGAGCGCAGCGCTTGTTGGATACCAACCCGCGCGCGGCGCTCGAAGCCTTGTCAGAACACGCCGCGCAGTTCCCTCACGGCGTGTTTGCTCAGGAGCGCGACAGCCTCAGCATCGACGCGCTACGCAAGTTGGGCTCGCGCACCCAAGCCATCGCGCAGGCGCGCGCGTTCTTGCAAGCGTATCCACGCTCACCGCACGTGCATCGCATCGCGCTCTGGTTGCAAGACACCGGTGCCAATGCGTCGACAATCGACGGTAGCGATCACAAGATCGCCGTGCCCGCGCTACCCACTCCATAGAAGGAGGTTTGCGATGCAAACCACACAGGGTTCACGTCTTCGTTGGGTGCTCTCGGGTGTCGCGCTGGTGGCGACAGTTTCGTGCACTCAAAAGCCGCTCGAAGTCGGCAAAAA
>JADGRE010000319.1 GCA_017881185.1 Pseudomonadota bacterium
TCGCGCGTCACGCTGCGCTCGCCGTCTGGCAGTGCGGGTGCATCGATACCGAGGAAGAGCGTGCGGTGCAGGTCGAGCAAGATGAAGCGCGGCGGAAACAGCAGCGCCTGGTCGACGTAGCGTGTGAAGGTGACTTGCTGACCCACCTGCTCCAGCAGAAACGCGGCGGGCGCCGCGCTTCATGCTCGAGCAGCTGTGCGCGCTCTCACAGATCTCATGCAATGCTCATCCACCGTGACGACCCTTTCTCAGGGCTGATAGGTGACCTTCAACGACGTCGGGCCCCGGCTGGTGCTCCAGTACCCGTCGACGACCACGTAGTGCGTACCACCGCCGAGCGTGGCGGTGACGTAGCTCGCGAGCCCGGACACACCACCTGCGCCGAGCGCGTCGTCGTTGCAGCCTTCCATGCGATTGTAGACGTCCATCACGTACAACACCGTGTCGTAGCTCGTGCCAGCGGTGCTGAGCGTCACGTGGCTCGTCGTGCCCCACGGGACGTCGATACGGAACACCGACTCGGGCCCCGGCGAGCCGGCGCACAAGCCCCAGTTGGGATACTTGACGTTGTCGTAGTCGTTGTTGAACGTCGTCGGCGTCGTGTCGAGGGAGGTGGTGGTGCTGCCGCTGGGCGCCGCGGTCGTCGGCCCAGTCAACGGAATGGCCACGCCGAATTGATCGCCCATGTTCGGCGAGCTGATCATGTTCGCACGCGAGTAGAGATCGCCGATGCTCGGCACGGTGCTGCCCAGATTGCAGCGCAGGTACTGCCCCTCCCACGCCATGAACCACGCGAATTTGATGCCGTTGCTGATCAGCTTGTCGGTGTCGGGGATGTAGTCGGTCTCCGTGAGAGCGATCGGCTTGCCACCGTAGAACGGGTCGCTCAAGTCGCCGTACGCCTTCTGGAGCGACACGTACGACGTCTTGGGCGTGGCCGGAATCGTGCCGGGACAACCGTTGCTCGTGGAGTAGAGATCGGTGCCCACGACGTCGACGTACGCGTTTCCCGGGTAGAACGGCGACGCCTTGCCGGGGTAGTAGCTCGCCGCCCACGTCCAGATGAAGTTGTCGGGATAGATGCCGAGCGGGTTGTCGAACACGAAGTAGTTGTAGACGTACTTCCAGAGCGCGACGAAGTCGGCCGGCGTGCCGTTGTTGCTCCAGCCCCACCAGAAGTGGGTATTGGTCATCTCGTGAAGCGGCCGCCAGATCACCGGAACGTGCTTGTCCGTGAAGAACTTCGTCTGCTGCAACACGCGGTCCAGCTGTTTGTTGAAGTTCGTGTTCTCGATCGTGCCTGCGGTGATGACGCGCTGCAAATTCACCGGCTGATCGTGCACGCAGTTGAACGAGCACGAGTCGGGACACGCGATGTTGGTGCCCGGCTCCTTGTCGGCAGGGTTCGGCGCGACCACGTGCCAGGTCAGCGCCGGAATCGTCCCGTACGCGAGGTACGTCTGGTAGACCTCTTGCAGCCGTGCCGGGTCCGCGCACAGCCCAACCTCGACGCCACGAATCGCCGGATACTTCCCGGTGTCTTGAAACACGATGTCGATGCTCTGATCGAACCAGATGTCCTCGTGCTGTCCGCTCAACGTCAGGTTGCGCGCAGCCAACGACTGCAGGTAAGTGATCGTCAGCTTGGATTCCGGCAGCATGAACGGGTTGTAGGCAGCTGCCGAGCTGGCCAGCAGCACCGTGGCCGAGAACGAGCACCAAGCAGTGAGCGCGAGGACCGCCGAGTGGATTCGCATGCCTCCCGCCAACTGCAACGCCCGCGCCACCGACGAGCGCGTGACGGCCGGCGAAACCATTGGAGATTCGGCCTCGGTGTATCGCGCGGCTGATGCACCTGCATCAGCCGGTGCGATGGCAGCCGGCATCAGGGGCCGCCGCTACGGGACGAGCTGCAGGCAATCCAGCTGACCGGCAACGTGCTCGTCGCACGCGGTCACGTCGCAGATCGTGGCGGCGCATGCGCAGTGCGCAACACCGTGGCACTCGGCGGGGATAGGCATGCACGTGAACGTCGGCGGCACGGAGCAGCTCGTCGGGGCTTCCGGAACCACCACGCGCTGATCGGGACACACGCCGCCGTCGCCCGCCGGCAGGAACGCGCCACCGATCTGCTGATGGCGTATGCACACCGAGCCTTCTCCGCAAGGCGGGTCACAGGCGGGCACTGCGTGGTCCGACGGGCACGGACGCGTCGGGGAGACGCAGGCCGCGCCCCCGAACAAGCAATAGCCGGCCGTGAGACAGCGACAGATGTGTTCCGTCGGTGCGCACATGGGAAGGCCAGCGTCGTCACCGGAGCCCTTGTCGTTGGCATGAATGGCCGCATCGCTGGGACCAGCGTCGCCCGCGTTGCGTTTGCCAGCGTCGCCGGGCTGATAGGGAGCATGCGGACCCGAGTCGCCGCGAACGCTGCCGGCGTCGCCACCCTGGCTGCCGCTGCGCGTGGCGCCGCCGTCGCTCGAGGATTTGTCGCTGGCAGGCTGGCAGCTGACGCAGCACAAGAGCGCGGCATAGCCCAACCGAACGATGACCCCAGTCGACAACCCGGAAACGTGAGACATGTTGGTTTCTCCGATCACGATGGAGGCGCGGAGCCACGTGCGCTGCGCCCTGCGACGCGGGAACTGCAAGCGTCGTGCCAGGAAGGACCTCGCCTGGAACCGCCGTGACTGTGCCACCGTGTGCCGCAACAACCGTCGGGCTGCACTTACTTCGGACGCGCCTCGCCAGGCAACCCCTGGCCGCTGGGATCGAAGTCGCGGGGCAGACCGAGCAGGTGCGCGATCACGAGCCAGAGCACCCAACACTGGATGCCGAAGGGCAAGTAACCAAAGTAGCCGACGATCGGCATCTCGGTGAAGCCGATGATCACGTTCACGTAAGGCACATCGTATTGCCAGTAGTTCGGGTTCAAGCCGGGGTGCCACACGTTGCTGCCGTGGTTCCAGAATTCCCAGAAGAAGCCGGTGAACAGCGACGAGAGCGCGCACAGCACGATGGGCGCCCAGTTGCCTGTCGCGAGCGGCGTGAATGGGGTCCACAGGCCGACCAGGCCCATCGCTTCCGGAATGATCAGCAGCGACGCGAGCCAAACCACGAAGAAGAGCGGGTAAGGAAAGTAGCCGACGCAGAAGGCGCCAACGCAACCAGCAAGCAGCACCGCCCACACGAGCTTGGCCGACGGAGCGATCACAGGGCCCGCAGCCCAGCGCACCTGCAGTGCCGGCACCGTCCGCAGCAGCGTGTAGATCTCGAAGATCGCGGGAAACACGCAGGTGTATGTCAGCGTGAACCAGAACAGCGCCTGTTGCTCGTTGAAGATCTTCGGGCTGTTCGGATAGGTCCAGTTCTCGAGCACGAAGTAGTTGAGCCACTCGAACGCCCACCAACCTCCGGCGGAGGCGAGCGCGAGCCGCGGACAGGACATCCAAACCTGAAGTTCCCCCTTCCGTCAAGGATGGTCCTGACCCGCGGAGCCGCCGATGAGCGGCTTTGCAGCCTGACCTGTGCGCCATGAACTCTGTCCTCTACTGCCGGCTACCGCGGCTACCGCGGCAACAATCGATCACTGCCCCACTGTACCGCTCGAACCCTCAGCGAGCGCAGCGATGCGCATGCTGCAGGTCGCGCGATCGGACCGTGGAGCGTTGGGTGCGGTGTTCGCGTGTTTCACTTCAGCGGCAGCGAGAGCTGCAGCGGTGGAGCACGTGGCGGGCGCGGGGGAGGTCTTGGGCCGAGGCCGGCGCGCGCGAGCACTCGCGCGATGGCCTCCGGCGTTTTGGCCACCTCGATGACGCGTAGCCGACCCTGGCAGTGCTCGCACTCGATCACGTCCTTCGCGAACACGTGCAGCATGAGAAGCGCCCACGCATGCCGTGACGGATGACGCGACTTGGTCGGCTCGTGCCGTGACTGCGCGACCGGTCGCAGTAGATCGCTCGGTGCGAGCAGCGGGAGCTGCTCGGCGACTGGCTGCTCCACGGGCGGTGGCGCATGGCCGGGAACCACTTCGGCGCGATGCTTCGAGTGCGGGGCGAGGAGTCCTGCGTAACGAATCAGGTGAAAGCGCGAAGGCGGGATGAGCGCGCAGCGCCGACCGATGAACGACAGTGGGTCCATAGGCCGAAGCGGCGTTGATGGAGCCGCTGTACACGCAGATGACGCGCGCCTACGAGCGCGTCGGCGCGCTGATCCGCAGCTTCTACAACACCCGCATCGTGCACAACTTGTTCTTCGTGCCCAAGCCCGACCCGGCGTTGCGCTCGGGCCTGATCAGCCTGCTCGCAGGCGACGTGTGGCGCGAAGACAACAGCTTCCAGAACATGCTCTTGCAATCGAAGCGGCGCACGGGCGGACTCAATCTTCAGACAGCGTCGTGATCGTCAGCGTGTAGCCGAACCAGCCGTTGCGCAGCGCGATCGGCGGGGGCGAGCGCAGGTCTCGCAGCCCGCCGGCGTAGCGGATGTCGATGCTGCCTGCGGGATGCGCATCGAGGCGCCGATACGAGCGCTGCACGAGCAGACCGTGCTCGAAGCGCTCGCGGATCTCTTCTCCGTCGCGCGTCACGCTGCGCTCGCCGTCT
>JADGRE010000320.1 GCA_017881185.1 Pseudomonadota bacterium
TCCGCTCGATACATGATGCGCCAGCTCTGGTCTTGGTGGACCACGCGAAACTCATGGCAGCGCGAACCACTCACCGGCATCGGCCGCGACACCGGCATCTTCTGCGCCGGCCCTGTCTCAGTCCAAGCGCCACCGAGGCACCCGTGCACGCAGTCGACGCCTCCCATGATGTGCGCGACAGGCTGCACAGGTATACTGCACGCCCAAGGAGATCACTCACGATGCTATCGCGCCGCCCTCATCGACCGCTTGCGGCCGCGTTACTGTTCGTCGCGACAATGCGGGCATTGTCGGCCTTCGCGCAGGAAGTCAACGCGGACGAGCGGGACTACAACGCTGTCGTCGCCGACGCCATGCACGAGTTCGATGCGGGGCGCTTCGAAGAAGCTCGCGCTCTGTTCGTGCGCGCGCACGCGCTACGGCCAGGCGCGCGGACGCTGCGCGGTCTTGGCTTCACGGATTTCGAACTGCGTCACTATGTGGCCGCCGATCGAGCTTTGCGCGCGTCGCTCGGTGATACACGCAATCAGCTCAAGCCCGCACAGCGTAAAGACGTGGAAGAGCTGCTCGTGCGCATTCGGGAGCTGGTCGGTCGCTATCGCATCGTTTGCGACCCCGCGTCTGCCACGCTGAGCGTAGACAATGCGCCCGCGACGGTCGACCCAGCCGGCACGCTGTTGCTCGAAGTCGGCGAGCACACGTTGGTCGCGAGCGCCCCGATGCGCGACACCTGGACCAGGCGCATCGACGTGCTTGGCGGTGAGCAGACCACGCTGCAAATTACGTTGGCGCTTGCCACGCCATCGGCGGCGAACGCGCCGAACGTAGCGGCAGCGCAACTGGCGCCGGCTACGAGTGACAGCACGCGGTACACAACGAGCAAGGCGTCCGTGTTGCCTTGGCTGCTCGTGGGCGGGAGCGCAGCGATCGCCGTCACCGGTGTCGTGCTTTTCGTGCTCGGCCGCGGCGACGCGTCGAGCGTGGAGAACGCCCGAGACGGCGCCACCTATGCGAGCATCCGCGGCGCTCAGAATCACGCTTCCCTGCTGAGCAATGTCGGCATCGTGTTGGCAGCGAGTGGCTTCGCGGGCGTGGGCGTGGGTACCGTACTGCTCACCAAGCGTGCGAAAGACGCCCCGCAGACGGGACCCACTGCCATGCTCTCGGTTTCGCCGCTGGGCCTACGCCTTCACGGAGCGTTGTGATGTCGAAACCATCTGCTAGTTGCGTAGCGTTTGCACTGTGCTTGTCGCTGTTCGCGTGCGCCACGCCGCAGCCGCCCGATGGCCGCCTTGTTTGCCATACCGTCAGCGATTGCCCGAGTGCTTGGTTCTGCCGGGACAACAGCCACGGAGACAAACGCTGTTATCGTCATGCCGATGCGGAGCGTGCAGACTCCGGCCCGACGGGTGCCGCTGATGGCGGCAGTGACGGCGACGATGCGGCCATGACCGATGCGATGAGCGAGCAGCCCGGCGACGCTGGCAAGAAAGCAGATGCCGCCGTGGACGCAGGGCCTGGCTGCCAAACGTCGATCAGCGCGCAATGCATGACGCTCGACCCTCCGCGCACGCTCGCGCCGGTATCCACGGGCTACGTCACGTCGCAGAAGCCACTGTTTCGTTTCTCGCTCGCATCGGGAACCGATGGCGCGCGCATCGAGCTTTGTCGCGACCGCGCGTGCACGAAGGTGGAAACGCACTTCGACGTGAAAGGAACCAGTGGCAGGCCGTCGTCTGCGTTGCCCTCGCAGGTTTTCTACTTCCGCGCGTATTCTTTGCTCGCCGGCAAGCTTGCGTCGTCTGCGGGCCCGGTCTGGGAATTCACGGTCGGGGCGCCGACCGCGACACCGACGGCAGTGGCAAGCTCGTACGGTACGTTGCTCGATCTCAACGGTGACGGTCTCGGAGACCTTGCCGTCGGCGCGCCGGATGCCCAAGTGTCTGGCAACACGCCGTCTACGGTGCAAGTCGGCGCCGGCAGCGCGTATGTATTTCTCGGCGACAAGAATGCGAAGGCGAGTTGGATGGCCGCGCAGCCGACTCCGCAGTTCACGTTGCGCGATCCAGACGCGATCGCGGGAGACAAGTTCGGCAGCCAGGTCGTGAGCGCAGGCGATCTCGATGGCGATGGTTTTTCAGATCTCGCCATCGGTGCACCGTGCGCGCCCGTGGCCGGCGTAGTCTGCGGCTCGGGTCGCGTGCACGTGTATCGCGGCGGTGCGACCGCGCTGGCGGCAAACCTCGCATCTCCGAGCGCCACGTTGATTTCCCCCAGCGGTGGCAATTCGAATTTCGGGATTGCCATCACCGCCGGCGATCTCGATGGCGACGGTTACAGCGATCTCGTCGTGGGCGCTGACGGCGCGAGCGCAGTCTACGTGTACCGCGGCGGTCCCAAATTCTTCACCGCGACGACGCATACGCCAGCGTGGACGCTGTCTGGCTCAGGGAGCTTCGGCGTGAGCATTGCCAACGTCGGCGACGTCAACGCGGACGGCTTTGCCGATCTGCTAATCGGCGCGCCCAGCGACGGCGGCGGCTTCGGCGCGGTGTATCGCGTCTATGGTGGCGCGGCGAATGGCTTCGCTCCGGGCCACGCACCCGCGAGCGTGAGCTTCGTCGCGAGCACGGGCAGCGCGTCGTCCGCGATGTTCGGCACGGCGGTAGCAGGCGCATTCGATGTCAACGGCGATGGCTACACCGACGCATTGGTCGGCGCACCAGGCGGAGACACCGGTGGCTCGACCTTCGACGGTCTCACCTATTTGTACTTCGGCAGCTCGACTGGCCTCGATACCGTCAATCCAACCGTGCTTGGTTTGTCCGCGACGTACGGCAGCGAGGGGCTCGGCGGCTCGGTGGGCGGCGTCGGCGACGTTGACGGTGACGGCTACGCGGACATCCTCGCGGGCGCGCCCGGATTTTCACCGACGCCAACCGCGAGTGGTGTCGGTCGTGCGCTCTTCATGTCGGGGCCTGCG
Source organism: Pseudomonadota bacterium (assembly GCA_017881185.1). Lineage (GTDB taxonomy): Bacteria > Myxococcota_A > Polyangia > Polyangiales > JAFGIB01 > JADGRF01. The sequence goes on from JADGRE010000320.1 coordinate 2,984, forward strand.
CCCGTCGCAGCGACCGCGTTGATCTTCTCCGAGGGCGGCAAGGCGAGCGCGTTTGCGTCGAACGTCAAGCTGGCCACGGATATCAACGGCGACGGCTTTTCCGACATCGTGATCGGCAGCCCGCTGTATTACAGCACGGTGCCCCCTTACAGCAGCTCGGGCGCCTGGCGCGGCAAGGTGAGCATTTGGTTCGGTAGCGCGACCAGCGTCGTGGCAGCGTCCGACGTCACGATCGACGGACCTGACGGCATCGGTGGCGAGTTCGGGTATTGAGTCAACGCCAGCCGCCAGGCTCGAGCAGTCGTCGGAACCACGCGCGCGCGTCGTCTTGGCGCACGAACTCTCCGTACAGCGGCGGGGGCTTGCTCACGAAATGTTCTCCGAGCGCGTGGGCTAGCTCTTCGTAGGCCGCGAGGCTCGCGAAGTGATTCAGATCGCCGAGGGTCGGCGCGTCGCCTGCGACGATCCGCAAGCCGCCATGCTCGCGGGACACCTTCATCTGGGTGCTTGGCTCACCCATCTTCCGGGTCGGTGTCGCACTTGATTGACGGCAACACCGACGCGAGTGGCGCGATCAGAGAGACCGTCGTGGCGTCGCGCATTCTCTTCACGCGCGTGATCGACGGTGTGCCTGTGCTTGGCCCAGGTAACAAGGTGAGCGTGACCTTTGCCAGCGACGGAACTCTGGTAGGTTTCCATCTGGATTGGCCTGAGTTGACGCGAACAGCGGGCAAAGTTCCGATGGCGGACGTTCAATCCGTTCGTGCCGCGGCGGATGTTCAACTGGGCCGTGTTGCCGGCCAAGCGTGGCCAGCGGAGAAGGCTTTCGAGTGCGGCTATTACGATCCGGGCGTCGCTGGGCTGAGTGCTGGCAAGACTCTGCAAGCAAGAAGGACTCAGTCGATATCGGGTTCTGCCCCTGTACCTGTGCGCGCCTTTCGGAGACGGGTGGAGTCCCGCGTGCAGTGTATGGCTGTGGCGAGGGTCCGATCTGGACCGGCTGAGTACGCTCCAGCGGAGACACTTCGAAGTGTGGAACACCTACCGCGCCACGCGCGAACGCAATACCGCGCAACCTTGGCTGCTCAGGTTCTTCGATCAGATCCGTTTCTACCCAGTGAGCGAGGGCGAGCTCTTGCGCATGCGCGCCGAGCTACCGCACGGCAAGCTCGCGCTGCAGATCGAAGACGACGTCTTTCGCTTCCGCGAGTACCGCGCGTTCTTGTGTGACAACGCCAGCACTATCGCAGACTTCAAGCGCATGCAGAGCAGCGCGTTCGTGGCCGAGCGCGAACGCTGGGCTGCCGCAGGGCAAGACGTCGTCACAGCTGCAAGCGTGGAGTCGAGCGAGCGGGTGCTGGGCGGCAGCGACTTGCCGCCAGGCACGATCGCCATCACGAGCCCCGTGGCCGGCAACCTGTGGAAAATGCTGGTCGAGCCCGGCGACCACGTGCAGTCGGGAACCACGGTCGCCATCGTCGAGGCGATGAAGACCGAGATTACGGTCAATGCGCGGGTGAGTGGACGCGTGCACGAGCTGCGCGCCGAGCCGGGCGCGAGCGTGACGCAGGGGCAAACGCTCGTGGTGCTCGAGAACCAGTGAGGGGTAGCTGGAGCC
>JADGRE010000026.1 GCA_017881185.1 Pseudomonadota bacterium
TCGCGCCGGCGCAAGGCGGCAAACCGGGCGACTTGTTGCGCTGAGCCGAGGCGACCCGCCATGACAGTCGCGCTCGCAGGCAGTAGCATTTGATCATGACCGTGGATCCGATCGAGCTGTGCATGCGCGAGCTGCCCGTGCGCTTTGCGCAGGCGAAGATGGAGTTGGAGGCGCAAGCGAGTGGCGGCGACAAGCGTGCACAAACGCGCTTGGCCGACGCGCGTGCGTCGCGCGTAGCTGCGCGCCTGGTCTTGGAGGGTGAGGGCGGCGGCGAGCTGTTCGTGGTCAACGAGCGCACCGTGCTAAGCGTGTCGCGCGAGCGCCCAGCTGCGCCAGCCGTGCACTACGCGCTCGGGGTCTCGGCGGCTGCGGCCACGCGCGCGCTACACATGCTCGAGCGCGGCGCCGTGACGCTCGATGCCGAGGATGGGCAGCCACATCGCCTCGGCTCCGCCAAAGCCGACCAGTTGTTCACTATGTACAAGTTCGGCTTCGAGCTGCTCTTGCTGGGTTTGCCTGAGTTGGGCGATGTCAGCCTGCGCATCGGGTTGGGGCGCGACCTGCCCGCGGTGGCGGAATTTCGGCTGAGCGTTGGCTATGCCGACCTGGCCCTGCTGCGCGAGCAGCGCACGGGGCCCCAGGAGCTGTTCTCTTCGGGTAAGCTCACCATTACCGGCGATGTCGCGAAGGCGATGATGCTCGGCATGACACTCGCGCAGCTGCGCTGAGGCGACCGACATGAACACCGACATTCTCGACGCGCTCAAAGAGCTGATGGAACCGGAGCTGAGCGAGCTCAAGGTCGAGGCCGCGACGATGCAGTGCGTGCTCGACGTGCGCTACGCGCGCCTCACGCTCTGGTTCGACTTCGATCCGCAAGCCGAGTCGATTCGCATGTACGTGACGGTGCCGCCCCCAGCTGGCGCCGGTCCCGAGTTCCTGGTGTGGTGCCTCTCCACCAACACGCTCTACTGGGACGTGAAGCTCGGGCTCGACGCCAACGGCATGCTGCTCGTGCACGCTGACGTGGATCTCGATCAGGCCGATCTCACCAGCACCGCCCGCGTGCTGCTGGAACGCGTGGCGGCCATGCGCGAGCTGCTCGACGACGAGCTGGTGCGCTATCTGGTCAACCACAAGCTGGGCACGCCCCCGCAGCTGGAACGCTGGCTCACGCGTGAGAGTTGAGCCGCGTGTCAGAGACTCTCAGTCGTCGCGTTCGTGACGCCACAGGTCTTCGATGCTCTGGCGCGCGCGAATCACTCGGAAGCCTGCGCCATCGGCCAGCACCTCGGCGGCGAACGGTCGGCTGTTGTAGTTGCTGCCCATGACCGCGCCGTAGGCTCCGGCGCCGCGAATTACGAGCAGGTCGCCGCGGGCGATGGGTGGCAGCGAGCGATCTTGCGCGAAGAAGTCGCCGGACTCACACACCGGACCGACGACGTCGGCGGGAGATTCGGCCGCGCCTTTCGGATCGTTCACCGGTACCACGGCGTGATAGGCATGGTAGAGCGCCGGGCGGATGAGCTCGGTCATGGCGGCGTCGACGATCACGAAACGCTTGCCGCCTTGCTCCTTCACGTAGACCACGCGCGTCAGCAGCACACCCGCATCGCCCACGATCGAGCGCCCCGGCTCCACCACGAGCGTCAGGCCGAGGCGGTCGGCGCCGCCGCGCTGCATGCCGTCGATGATGGCTTGGCCGAACACGGAACGTGCCTGCGCGTCGCGCTCCTCGTTGCCGTAGAGGATGGGCCAGCCGCCGCCGGCGTCGAGGGTGCTGAGCTTGGCGCCGGCCGCCACGCACTCGCAGGCGAAGCGCGCGGTGATCGCCACGGCGTCGCCGATGGGCTCGGGCGAGAGCACCATGGAGCCGATGTGGCAGGCGACGCCTTCGAGCTGCAAATGCGGGCTCTTGATCAAGCGCGGAAGCAATTGTCGGGCGGTGTCGAGCTCCAGGCCGAACTTGGTCTTGTGCAAGCCGGTCGCGATGTACGGGTGGGTCGCTGCGTCGACGTCGGGGTTCACGCGCAGCGCGATCTTCGCGACCACGCCGCGCTGCTTCGCGATGGCTTCGATGGCGTCGATTTCAGGCGCGCTCTCCACGTGCAGGCTGCGGATGCCCGCCTGCAGCGCGGCGTCGATCTCCGGGTCGGTCTTGCCGACGCCGCTGAATACGATCTTCTCCGGAGCAAAGCCCGCACGCAGCGCACGCGCGAGCTCGCCACCCGACACGATGTCGGCGCCGGAGCCGAGGCGGCACAGCTGTGACAACAACGCCAGGTTGCCGTTGGCCTTGACCGCGTACGCGATCATGTGCGGCACACTGCTGAGTGCGCTGTCAGTGCTGCGATACGAGTCGGTTACGGCTGCGCGGCTGTACACGTAGCTCGGTGTGCCCACGTGTGCGGCGATCTCGTCGAGCGGGACCGACTCGGCATGCAGCACGCCTGCGCGGTGGACGAAGTAGCTCGAGGTCGGGATGCGTTGATGCGCTGACGCTGATGACACTGACACTCAGGGCTCCGTGATCACGCCGAAGCGTGTGGCGATGGCTTGGCTGTCGACGCCGCGCGCCTGCAAGCGGTCGCGAAGCGCGCTGATCTCGGCGCTAACCATGCTGCGGGCAGGGCCACCCGGCAAGGCGCGTCGCTCGACGGCGACTTCCGGGTCGAGCGCGAGGTAGACGTCGGCTTCGAACGCGGCGTGCTCGGCGCGTAGCTCTTGCAAGCTCAGCTGCGCAAGGGTCTTGCCGGCGTCGAACGCCGTCTTCACCAGACGTCCGGCCACGTGGTGCGCGCTGCGAAAGGGCACGCCCTTGGCGGCCAAGTAGTCGGCAAGCTCGGTCGCGTCGACGAAACCTTCGCCCAGCGCCCGACGCATGCGCGCGGCATCGAAGCGCGCGCTGGCGATGGACCCTGCGAGCACGGTCAGCGAAGCATCGACCGTGTCGAACGCGTCGAACACCGGCGGCTTGTCTTCTTGCATGTCGCGGTTGTACGCGAGCGGCAGGCCCTTGAGCATGACCAGCAGGCTCACGAGATCGCCGACCACGCGCCCCGTCTTGCCGCGCACCAGCTCGGCCATGTCGGGGTTCTTCTTCTGCGGCATCATCGACGAGCCCGTGGTGAACGCGTCGCTCATCTGCACGAAGCCGAACTCTTGGCTGCTCCACAGCACGAGCTCTTCGGCGATGCGCGACAGGTGCACCGCACAATTGGCCAGTGCCGCGACCGTCTCCACGAGAAAGTCGCGGTCGCCCACGGCGTCGAGCGAGTTGTGCGTGACGCCATCGAAGCCCAGTTCTTTCGCGCTCTGCGCGCGATCGAGCGGGAAGGTGGTTGCCGCGAGCGCGCCCGAGCCGAGCGGCGAGAGGTTCATGCGCCGGGCGGCATCCTGCAGACGGCCGCGGTCGCGCTCGAGCATCTCGCACCAGGCGAGCAAATGATGCGACAGGCGCACGGGCTGCGCGCGCTGCATGTGCGTGTAGCCTGGCATCAGCACCGAGAGGTGTTGTTGCGCGCGCACGCACAGCACGCTGAGCAGGGCATCGATACGCGCGCAGCTGGCGTAGCAGGCCTCGCGCGTCCACAGCCGCATGTCGGTCGCGACCTGGTCATTGCGGCTGCGGCCAGTGTGTAGGCGCGCGCCGGCTTCGCCGATGCGCTTGGTGAGCGTGGCCTCGACGTTCATGTGCACGTCTTCGGCAGCCGGGTCCCAGACGAACTGACCGGACTCGATCTCGCTGGCGATGGCCGTCAGCCCGCTGACGATGCGCTCGACGTCTTGTGCGCTCAGCACACCGCGCGCGCCCAGCATGCGGGCATGCGCGATTGAGCCGCGGATGTCCTGCGGCGCAAGGCGTTTGTCGACGTCGACGCTGGCGCTGAAGGCTGCTGCCTGCGCGTCCAGGTCCTGCTCGAAGCGTCCACCCCAGCTCTTCTCACTCATGCGTATTCCACCTCAGGTCCACGCGGGAAGCCTTAGCGCGATTCGGTGCAGAAGTCGCGCGCCCGCGCGTACGGCATAGGCGTCGACGGCCACCGTGAGCACCGCTGCGATGCCTGGGTCGATCAGGCCTGCGGCTGCTGCCGCGACCACGGCGGCGAAGGCCGCGGCGGCGAGGCCCGTGGCGTTGAGCGCACCTTCACGGGCTGCCTGCGCTATCCACAACGCTGCGGCGGCATCGCGAACGTCTTCGCTCACGAGCGCCACGGCCTTCTCGCCCGCGGGGCCGCCGGCGGCGCCGAGCGCGATGCCCACGTCTGCGGCCGATAGCGCGGCGTCGTCTTCGACGGGGTAGCCGATGACCGCCACGCGTCCGCCGGCTTCGCGCAGGCTGCGCACCTCGTGGCCCCGCTCCTCGGGCAGCAACTCGGCCTTCACGTGGGCGATGTCGAGCCCGGCGGCCAGCTCTTCGATCGGCCCGCGCTGATCGCCCGTCAGCAGCACAACCTCGAGGTCCATGTCGAACATGCGCTGGATCGCCGCGCGCGCGCCGACGCGCAGGTGGTCTTGCAGCGTGAGCACCGCGCGCACCTTGCCAGCGACGCTCACGAAGATCGCGGTGCGGCCTGCGGCTTCGGCGCGAGCAGCATCCGCGTCGGCGGTGGCGATGCTCACGCCGTGGTCGAGCTGCAAGCGCCGGCTGCCGATGACCACTTCTTCGCCGCCCGGAGCAATGGCCGTCACGCCGCGCCCAGGCACGCTCACGGCGCGGCGCACATCGATCGGCGGCACGCCCTTGAGCGCAGCGAAGCGCACGATGGCGCGCGCGATGGGATGCTCGCCGGCGGCTTGCTCGGCGGCTGCAACGACGGTGAGCAGCTCGCCGGTGTCGCCTTCACCCACCATGTGGACCTCGACGACCTCCGGCTTGCCTTCGGTCAACGTGCGGTGCGGCGACATCGCGACCAAGGTTGCATGGCCGGCGAGGTCGAGCGCTGCACCGCTCTGGAACACGATACCGCGCGCGCCCGCAGTCGCAGCGGCGGCCACGCTCGGCCATTCGACCGCACGGCGCAACGCGAGCAGCGGCGCGGCGATCAACACGGCGCAGGCGGCAGCGATTGGCCCGGACGCGCCGCGATGTCCAGCTAGCACGACCACTCCGAGCGCAAGTCCGAGTACGACGAGGCCACCCCAACGCTCGAGCTCCGCGCTCGCGCGCACCAGAGGCGCAGCATCGCGTTCGCTGGCGCGGCCGAAGCGCGCTACGCGTACCAGCGCACGGTCGTCGCCCACGCGGGTGGTCAGCACGCGCACGGCGCCCTCGACGACGGTTGCGCCTGCGAGGATGGGGTCGCCGATGTTGCGCCGGATGGTCGTGGTGGCGCCAGGATAGGGCAGCACGTCGGCCTCGCCGGCTTGCACCACACCGTCGACACCGATCACGTGGCCTTTCATGCCGATGACATCTTCGCCCGTGCGGATCTTGCTGGTCTCCACCCGTTCCACGGCCGTTGTCAGTGCGTCGCTGGCGTCGCGCGTGGGCACGTGTACTTGGCGCGGCAGACGCGTCAGCAGTGCGGCCACCGCTTGCTCCACGGGCAAGCGCGCTTCGGCGTCGAAGTACGCGCGGCCCAGCATGGCGGCGGCCGCGAGTGCTGCGCCGAACAACGCGAACGAGCCAGCTTCGCCGTGCGCGACCGCCCAGCGACCGGACCACGCCGCCGCCGCCGCACCGAGTGGGCCCAACGCCCAGCCCAGACCGCCGACCACCTCGATGGTGTTTGCGCTCAAACGCAGCGCGCACAGCGCGGCGGCCGTGGTCATCAGCGCCGAGGCCAGCGTGATCTCGCGCGCCGTGAACAGCGACAGCAGCATCGCCAAGCCGACCGCGCTGCCACCTGTCCACAGCCAGCGCGCTTGCTCGGGGTTCAGTGCGTCTTCGGGCGCAGGTGCCGGCGGCGCGCTGAAGGGCAACTTCGTCTTCGCCACGCCACCCGGCGGCGTGCGTAGGCTGGTTGGCCGCCGTCGGCTGCGCACGCCCTGGCGGTAGCTCTGCTTGCACGCCTCACCGCACAAGAAGCGCACGCCGTCTTCGAACGCCAACACGCACGGCGCACGCAGTGGGTCGACGTCGGCGCCGCAGGCAGCGCACGGTTCGGCAGGCACGACTGGCCGGTCCGCCGGCAGCGTCGCCAGTGGAACCAGACGCCTAGCGGCGGAAGCGGCCGGAGTCTTTTCGGTCGACACGGGCGGCTACCTTACAACGAAACGGTCGCGCAGGGTGCAGGGTGGAGGTGGGCTGGTCGCGTCAGAACTGCAGCTTCGGCGTGACCGGGTGCGGGCGGTAGAGGATCACGGTGTGACCGATGACGCCGCACAGCGCGGAGCGCGTCTCGGCGGCGAGCTGCTGCGCCATCCCGCGCTTGTCTTGCGGCTCGTACAGGCGGACTTTGATGAGCTCGTGGTCGAGCAGTGCGCTGCTGACGGCCGTGACCACCGTGCTCGTGACGCCCGAGTGTCCCACTTGCACCAGAGGCTCGAGGTGATGCGCGAGTCCGCGCAAGTGCCTGCGGTCGCTGCCGCTGAGCACGGGCGCGGGCTTGGTCGCCGCGCCTTGCACTGCGGCGGTCGTTGCCGCCTTGTTGGCGGCCGCAGCGCGCTCCTTGCGCTGGTCCGTCGCTCGCCTGACGCGCTTGTTGCGCGAGACCGAGCCGCTACCGCCTTTGCGACCCGGTTTGCGAGTGGAAGTGCGAGTTGATTTGCCAGTGCTCTGGTTGCCGGTGCTCTGGTTGCCGGTGCTTTGGCGCGTGGGTCGGTCTGTCACTTCTCCGCCTTGTCTTGGCTCTCGTCCACGCCCGCCAGCTTCTTGGCGAGCGACTTCTTGTGTTCCAGCTTCATCAAGCGCTGGATCTGCACGCGCTGCGCCTGCGGTGAGCCTGCGCCGTGCATCGATTCCGTCAGGTAGCCGACGGCGTTGCGCCCGAGCGTCATGTTCTCGATCAAGCGCAGCACGCGCCGCCGATTGTCGACGGACACGCCCGGCCGGCCCGCGAGGTACTTGCGCAGAATCGGTCCGGTCGTCGGGCTCTGGAACTCCTTGTCCGACGGCAAGGTGACCATCAAGCCGCCGGCGAGGTCTTGTGCCAATCGCGCGAGCTCGTACGGGAAGCGCGTCACGTTGTGCTTGCACACGTTCGCGAGCATTTCGTCGCACTGGTAGTTGCCCGCGGCCGTGGGCTTGGACTCGTGCGACGCAGCGATGCCGGCGCCGTAGATGGTTTCGTTCAAGTGCGCCATCTCCACCAGCTTGTCGCGCACGTGTGAAGCCTTGGCGACACCGTTGTAGTCGGCGATGGTTGCAGCTGCGCCGATGATGACGTCGCCGAGGCCCGTCTTACACACGTACGAGCGCCGGTGGTACGCGGTGAAGCGCTCCACCAGCGTCGCGGCGAAGTCGGTCTCGCCGTTCATGAAGATGTGCGCGTTGGGAATGAACACGTCGTCGAATACGATCAGGGCTTCTTGGCCGCCGAATTGCGCGTTGCCTTGATCGATGTCGCTGCCCTCGAGCGCGCGCGAGTCGCAGCTCTGGCGGCCGTAGATGTAGCTGATGCCCGGGTCGTCGACGGGAACCGCGCCGGCGATGGCGTAGTCTCTGTCTTCCGCAGTCATGCGCATGGTCGGCATGACCAACAGCCAGTGCGAGTTGATGCAGCCGGTCTGGTGCGCTTTGGCGCCGCGCACCACCACGCCGCTTTCGCGTCGCTCTACCACACGCAGGAACATGTCAGGGTCGACCTGCTCGTGCGGCGCCTTGCTGCGGTCGCCCTTCACGTCGGTCATCGCACCGCCGATGACGAAGTTCTCTTCCTGCATGCGCTGCACGAACGCCTTGAAGCGCTCGTGGTAGCTGGTGCGCGCGCTGGGCGAGTTGGCGTCAATGTCGAAGGTCGTGGAGTAGAGCGAGTTGATCGCGTCCATGCCCACGCAGCGCTGAAAGCAGGTGCCGGTGCGCTGGCCGAGCCTCCGCTGCATGCGGTTCTGCATGACCACGTCGTTCGCGCTCTGCGTCACGTGCAGAAAACGGTTCACGCGCTTGCCAGTGAGTGGCGACTGCGCAGACGCCAGCTCCGGGTCTTCTTGCGCCAGCCGATAGGTGTCGGCGACCGCGTTGATCGAGGGCCGGATCACGGGGTGATCGACCGGCTCGGCCACCAGCTCACCGAACAGATATACCTTGAGCTTCCGAGCCCGTAAGCTCTGGATGTACTCATCTGCGGTGCGAATCGGCATGTCGGCGACCTCCGTGGCCCGACGCCATAGCACACTTCCGACCTGCAACTCAGGGCGTGATCACCACGAAGGTGCCCAGGTTGTCCTTGGTCGCGTTCACGCCATGGAAGCCTGAGGGCAGGTTGGGCGTGGTCCAGTCGAACAGCCAGTGTGCGTCGGCTGGGGCGAGGTTCACGCAGCCGTGGCTGCGCACGCGGCCGAAGCGCTGGTGCCAGAAGGCTGCATGCAGGGCTACGCCGCCCGAGAAGTACATCGTCCAGGGCACATCTTCGATGCTGTAGGCCTCGTCGGTGCCGGCTTCGCCATCCATGGTGGTGGAGACGTGCTTGCTCTGGATGCGGAAGATGCCCGTGGGGGTGGGGTGCTCTTCCTTGCCGGTCGAGACCAGCGTCGCGAACACGGGCGTCTTTCCATCGTAGGCGACCAGGGTCTGCGTCGAGAGCTGGATCGAGATCCAGCGCGCGCGCGGCGGTACGAAGGGCGGTCGGTCAGCGTGCTCGATCACGCGCAGCGCGTCTTCCGGCACCACACTGCCATCGCGCGCCACGCGGTAGCGCCGCGCGCCCTCGCTCACGACTTCGTCCGTCAGTGCGAAGGGCTGCATCAGCGCAAGCGAGCCTGCGGGCTCGAGCGCGCCGCTCATCGGATTGCGGTGCATGCGCGTCAAGCCAGCGCGGTACACGAGCCCCAGCGGCAGCTGTGCACCGGCCGGGAGCTGTGTGCCGTGCAGGGCCGAGATGCTCACGGGTGTGAGACCCTCCGCCCGCACATAGGCGCCACGCACGGTGCGCGCGAAGCTACGTCCTTCGCTTGCCTCTTGGCTGTCGACGCTCACGTAGAAGCCGGGGCGCATCAGCATGCGCACGTTCGCGGGCAGCGCTTCGGCTGCTTGCTCGCTCGCTTGCTTCGCAGCCTCGCTGCTCACCGCAGCGGGCTTGGCGACGGGGTGTTGCGCGGCGCTCGCTCGCAGCGCAGCTTGCGACGCCGTCTCTTCGCTGCGGCTTGGAAGCTGGTAGTACTGGGGTGCGTCGGCCTGCAACGTCTTGCTGTAGGCATAGGGCAGATCGTCGTGGACCGTGGCGGGTGCCGCGGCGTCGGCGAACACTTGCGGCGTGCTGCCAAACATGAAGCCTCGGCCCGCGCACACGAAGCCGCCACCCTCGATCTCGTGCCAATGCGTGTTGCAGCCTTTGCCGCGCACGCCCGCTTTCGCACGCAGCTGCCCGCCGCGGCGGAAGTAGCCGGTGACCTCGGCCTTGTCGGAGGGCTCGGCGAACACCTGCGCCTGCACGTGGAACGCCACGCCGTACAGCGGGAAGTCGCGCTCTCGGCTGCGCTCGGCGTCGAGGCGTGGGTCGTGGGGCAGGTCGTGAGATGCCTCGTGCGGCGTGGGCGCCGCGACCACCGGGGCCGCCGCCGCCGCCGCCGCTGCCGCTGCCGCTGCCGCGACCGGTCGCACCGGCTTGTCCGCGGCCAGTACGCGCTCGCCGCGCTGCGCTAGCCCGGCTGCGTTGGGCCCAGGCATGCGCGCCGACAGCGCCAAGGTCGCCGCTTGCGGCTGCATGCGCTCGGCCTCACCGCGCAGACCGCCACACGCGAGCACGAACATGAACGCGAGCACACACAGGTGGCGCAGGCTGCGGCCCATGCCTGTGCTGTGCACGCCTGCGCCGCTGGCGTCCAGAAATCGGCAGAGACCGCGCCGGCTACGCGGCGGCCCGCGCTACTGCACGACAGCTGGGCAGCCGAGCACCACGTCCACGCGCCCGCCGGCGTCGTCGTGCACGGTCTTGCAGATCGCTCCGCACAGCCGGATCTTGGTGCTGTTCGCGCTGTACTGCCAGCCGTTCGCCCCGCTGTCGCACGGCTTGCCCGAGTCCTGCAGCAAGAGCGAGGCATTGCCGCCGCTGGGCGTGTAGATCACGTTGACCAAGCCCAGATCCAGCGTGCCCTTGGCAGGTTGCGGCACCGACAGCTCGCAAGCGTTGGTCTGGCCGGCAATCTGGGTGAGCGCCGTGGCGAGTGCCTTCGCGAGGTCGGTCTCCATGGTCATGTCGAAGTGGCAGTTGCCCTTCACTGGGTCGCAGCCGGCCTTGCCGGTGCCGCCCTTTTGCGCGATCTGCGAAAGCACCGTGCGAGCCGGCTCGGACCCCGGCACGCCGATCGCGAAGGTGCGGATCCCCACGCCGTTGCCTGCAGCCTTCGGCACTTCCTTGTTGATGAGGAAATCGGTGCACTCCTTCGCGGTGCTGCAGGTGCCGGGGTTACTGCACTGCTCACTCTGCTGGCCGTCGGTGATGAGCACGACGAACTCGTTGCCGGTGATGTCGCCTGCGAGCGCGGCCTCGTGCATGTGCTTGTACGCGAGCACCGTGGCCCCCACGAGCGGCGTACCGCCTGCCGGCATGATGTTCGTCAGGCTCGCGCTGATCGTGCTCTGCTGGGCCTGCGTGTTGGGATGCATTGGCACGCTCGGCGTGGAGTTCACGCCGCAGTTGTCGTCGTTGCTGAAGTAACTGATGCCGATCGTCGCGTTCGCGGGCAGCAGCTTGATCGCGTCCACCAGCGCGTTGGTGGTGACTTCCCACTTCGAGGGTGCCGCAGCGTTGGCGCGCACCGGGTTCGTCTCGCACGCCGGCGAGGCCGTGGTGGGCGGTGGGTTGCACGCCATCGAGCCGCTGCGGTCGAGCACGAACAAGATGTTCGAGGGCAAGAGATTGGACTTCACCGTGGTCTTGGCGCAGCTGCCCTTGAGAAGCGCGTCGACGTTCGGGCCGGGAGCCATGTTGCTGCCAGCGTCGAGCGTGGCCGCGCCGCCCGAGCTGCCAGCCGCTGCTGGGCTGCCCGAATCGACGGTCGCGCCGGCCGTGCCAGCTGCGCCAGCTGCGCCCGTGCCGGAGCTGCCTTTGTTGGCTTTGCTTCCGTCAGCTGCACATGCGCAGCACAAGGCGATCAGGCACAGCAGGAGTTGTGACGATAGCTTGTGACTCATGGTGTGTAGCTCGCTGTCCACGGCCCGCGGCAGCTGCCAGCCCCGGCCTTGAGTGCCCATTCGCCTTTGAGCGTGAGCGTTTGCGTGTCGAACATCCCGATCAAGGAGCCATCGAAGGTGCCCAGCGGCAACAGCCCCCCGAGCGCATACGAGCCCATCACGGCCTTCGCCGAGAACTTCAGCGTGGTGCAGTCGAGCCTGCCCGACAGCATCGAGCTGAAGCTGATCACGCCCATCGCCACGCCATCGAGCTTGCCGTCACTGATCTCCAGGAACTCGCCGCTCATCGACTTCTGCAGCGTCAGTGTGACTGGGCCGGACACCATCGCGATCACCGAGGCGTCGGGTGCCGCGCCCCCGTCGGGCCCGTCCTGTTTGTAGTCGCACATGAACGTGCCGGTGTACTTGCCGGGCTTGCACGTGCCTTGCCCGGGCAGCGACTCCGTCCAGTCGAACTTGGCCGTCTTGTCCAGGTCGCTGCGCGGTACGAACATGCCGACCGCGCCATCACTGCTCGCGCTGCCGACTGCACCGTCTCCGCTCGCGCTGCCGGTCTTGCCGCCGTCAGCTGCAGGCGAAGCTTGCGCTCCCGCGTCCGGACTGGCTGTGCTGCCGCCGCCCGTGCCCGCGCTGCCTTGGCCCTGGCGATGCGTGGTGTTGCTCGCCGCGCAGCCGCACAGGCCGAGCACTAGCCCGGCGCAGAGCAGCGTGGCGTGGTCTGTCCGACGTCCCGGATTCATGGCTCATTCCCCTTCGTGCACTCGCGTGCACTCGCGTGCACTCGCGTGCGTCGCGGGGAGCGGATCCACGTGGACCCAGCCCTGCGCACGCAGGTTCATACACGCACCGCACACTCGACTCGCCCACAGTGTTTCGGTTGCGGGAAAGAAGCTCGCGTCACTGCGCCGCGCTCCAGGTGCCCTGGCACTGCGCGCCGTTGTCCGCCGTCAAGGTGATCGTCCCGCTGAGCGTAAGCGCCTTCGCGTCGAAGGTGCCTTGCAGCTTTCCTTTGGGCGGGTTCCACGGCGAGCCCAACACGGCGACGGTCGTCGCGTCGAACGCGCCGCTGCCACACATCAGCTGGCCGTCGAGCGACGCCGACCACAGCGGCGTCGGTCCGTCGCCGAAGCCGATGATCTGTGTCTGGCTCACCATCAGCGTCTGTGCCTCGGACGCAGCACCGAGCGTGAGGCTGATCGAGCCCTGGATCGCACCGACGGTGCTGGTGCCCGCGAACTTGCAGTCGAATCGGCCGGCGAATCGGCCGCCGCTGCACGTGCCTTTGCCGGGCAAGGTCTCGGTCCAAACGAAGCTCGCGTCGGGAATGCCGTCGGGGCCCACGATCGCCGAGCCGCCGCCGTCCAGCTCCGCCACGGACACGCCGGTGTCGGATGCGGCGGGGCCGGCGTCCATGACGATGCCTGTCCCGGAGCTTCCTCCGCTGGGCACGGCGACCGGCTGGGGTGGCGTGAAGAGCTGGTTTTGGGACGGCGTGCACGCCGCGGCGCTCAGCAGGAGCCAAGCGGCCCCCCGGAACCTTGCCGCACGGCGCGAGCCCGCTCCCATGTGCGCAGCGTAACCGAACTGGGGCATCACTGCCCGCTGCGTTCCACGAATTCCGTACGAGAAATGCACAGTGAGCGCTGACTTGGATTCGACGCGCTTGCTCATGAGCCGTTTGGCGAATTCGCAGCCACTATCGCTTCTGAAGCCCCAATCATGTCGCCTTCACAACCACAGTTGCGCTTAATCGACGGTAAGGTCGGCGGGCAGGTTGAAGGCAAGCTCGACCCGAGCATGCCGGCGCAGCCCGTTGCGCCGCTGTCCGACACCGAGATCTTCCAGCGCTACGCACGCTACGTGGCGCGCATCGGCCTGCGTCTGCTGGGCCGCGAATCCGACGTCGACGACTTGATTCAAGAGGTGTTCCTGGCAGCGTTCCGCCAACGCGAGCAGCTGCGTGACGCCGGTGCCACCAAGAGCTGGCTCGCGACCATCGCGGTGCGCACGGCGCGTCGTCAGCTGCGTCGGCGTCGGCTGCGACAGTTCGTGGGCCTGGATACGGGTGTGCCCGCGCTGGAGCTGCGCGACCCGGGCATGTCGCCGGAAAGGCGCGCGTTGCTCGCGCGCATCTATGAAATTCTCGACGCGATGCAGGTGGAACAGCGTCTGGCATGGACGCTGCGTTACGTCGAAGGGGAAAAGCTCGAGCAAGTGGCCGAGCGCTGTGGTTGCTCGCTGGCAACGGCCAAGCGTCGCATCGCCGCAGCTCATGCGCTGTTGCAAGCGGAGATTAGCGATGGATGAGCTCGCACGAGAGCTGGACATGCTGCGCGATGAGCTCGCGCCGGCGTGGGATGAGGCACGCAGCCAACGGTTGCTGGCCGGGGTGGGTCGTCTGCGCCGCCGTCGTCAGGTGCAACGCGCCGCGCTTGGCGCCTGCGCTCTGTTGCTGACGGTCGCCGCTGCTTGGCTGGGGACGCACGCGCACGGTGTGCAGCTGATGGCTGCACATGGCGCGACGCACGCTGCGCCTGTGACTGCGGCGCCGGTCGCTGTGGCTGCGCCTGTCACTGCGACGGGTACGCCGGTGGTCGATCGTGTCGGGCCCGGCCAGGCCTTGCGCTTGGCCGATGGCTCGCTCGTGCAAGTGTCTGCCGATGGGTCGCTCGAGGTCGCGAGCAATCAGCCGGGGCACATCGCGCTGCGGCTGTTGGCAGGTGGCGCGCACTTCTCCGTGATCCCCGATCACGAGCGACAGTTCCTCGTGGACGCCGGCAACGTGCAGGTCGCCGTGCTCGGCACCGTGTTCGACGTGGAGCATGCGGTGGGTGCGGGCGCGGCACGCGTGCGCGTGGCGGTGGTCGAAGGTCGCGTGCAGGTCACTGCTGCCGATGGCGTGCACTTCGTGGGCGCAGGTGAAGCTGCTTGGTTCGGCGATGCCGGGGTGTTGCCGGTAGAGCCAGAGGCCGTCGCCGACGAGCATGTGCGTGCGCCACGTTCGCATCGTGCGACGCACAAGGATCTAGGTGCGCTCGGCGCCAAAGCCTCGTGGCGCTCGCTCAGCCAAGAAGGCGACTACGAGCTGGCCTACAGCTCGCTGTCCTCGGGTGCGGTCGTCGAGGACGACCCAGCGGCCTTGATGGACGCGGCGGACGCAGCGCGCCTGAGCGGACATCCCGCGGCCGCCATCGGCTACTTGCGTCGCGTGGTGCAGAACCATCGTGTCAGCCCCGTGGCCCCGCTCGCGGCGTTCACGCTCGGCCGTGTGTTGCTGGAGCGGCTCGGCCAACCGTCGGAAGCGGCGCAGGCGTTCGCGCAGGCGCGCGCGCTGGCTCCGCACGGCTCGCTCGCGCAGGACGCCCTGGCCCGTGAGGTCGAAGCGTTGTCCAAGGCTGGCAACGCACACGAAGCGTATCTGCGGGCGCAAGAGTATGCGCAGGCCTATCCGGCCGGTCGGCGCTTGCACGCGGTGCGCCTCTACGGTGGGCTAGATTGAGCACGAGCTGAGCACGAGCTGCGCGGGACGGCGCGGCAGAGGCCGGAACGCGAGTTGGGTTCGCGGGGCGCTCACGCTAACCTGGGCCCGTCGTGCGTCGGGTCGGTTCATGCATCGTTCGGGTGAGCTGGCTGTCGTGGCTGGTCGTGCTGTCGTGGGCGTGCACTGGTTCGCTTGCGCGAGCGCAACAGACGGGACAGGCGCCGGCGGTCACCACCGTCGTCGACCCCTGCGTGCCGGTCGATCCGGAACAGTTCGACCGGGTGCTGGCGATCGAGCTGGGCACCTCCATCGACTACCGGGACAGCGACGCGCCGCCGCCCAGCCTCACGCGTGTGCAGCTGTCATGTAGCGAGCAAGGCATCGAGCTGCGCTTGCAGGACGACGTCACCCGCAAGTCGATGGTGCGCGTGCTCGACATCTCGCGTATCGAGCCGGCCTCGCGCACCAGGTTGCTCGCGCTCTCGGTCGCGGAGTTCGTGGTCGCCAGCTGGGTGGAGCTGCGCATCGCAGACAGGCCGGCGGTCGAGCCCGCGGGCCCAGCGCCCAATCCCGCAGCGCAGCAAGCCGCGGCAGGCGTCGCCAGGCGCCACGTCGTAGCCGAGCCTGAGCCTGGGCCCCGCGTGGACCGCAGCGAGCCCAGCGCGCCGTGGGAGCTGTTCGGTGTGTTTCGTCTGGAAGGTTGGTCCGGCGATCCCGGCCTCATGCCGGTGGCTGCGCTTCGCGTCGGACAGCGGCCCATCGGCAACGTCGCATTCACCGTGGGTGCCGACTTCGGCGCCACGCGCATGTCGGTCGACTTGGGGCAGGTCGACCTCGGCACCACCTCGGTGATGGGCGCGCTGCTCTTCGTCGTGCGCACACCACGTGCCGAGCTCTATGCGGGCGGCGGTGGTCGTTTCGGTTTCGTGCACATGTCCGGCGTCGCGAGCGATGCGCGCGTGCGCGGCCGCAGCTTCGTCGTCCCCTACGGTGGTGCGCTCATGCTCGGTCGCGTCGCGTACCACATTACTGGTGGCTTGCGGTTGATCGCCGAGATCGAGGGCGGCATCGTGACCTTGCCAGCGGAAGGTCGCAGCGGTCCGCGCCTGGTGGTCGATCTCAGCGGCGCCTGGCTGTCGGCGGGTGCGGGCGTGGGGTGGTCGTTCTGAAGCGGGTGCGGTTGCAACTGAACGGACTCAGCTTGCGCTTGCTCGCGCTCTGCTGGCGGCCAAGCTGGTGTCGAGTTTGCGTGCCACGCCACGCACCTCGCAGTGCCGTGGCCGGACTGTCCATGCCTCGCAGGCCGCAAAAGGACCGCGGCGAGGCGCAGGGCTACATTGTGGGAAGAGTGCCGGCGCGCTTCACCCGGCGCAGACGCTCCGTACGGCGTTCTCCAGCGTGCGAAGGTGGTGTTCCAGACTGAAATGCTCCAAGAAGTGGGCGCGCAACCTCAGCCCGGTGTCGCTGCCTACCAGGGCCATGAGCGCGGCCGACGCGAGCTCCGGTTCACGCGGGGGTGTGAGCCCGGGGTAGTCAGCTGGCAACATTTCCGGGATGGCGCGCCAGTGCGTCGCGACGATGGCCAGGCCGGCGGCCATGGCTTCGAGCACGACGACCGGAAAGCTCTCGGCCTCGTAGTACGTAGGAAAGAGCAAAATGTCGGCCTGTTCGAAGAGCGTGGTCTTCTGCTCGCCGGAGACGAAGCCGTGATAGCGGTACAGATCGTTCCACTCGGGCGCGCTCACTGCCGCGTCGAGCTCGGCGCGTTCGGTGGCGTCTCGGAATCCGCCGGCGACGTGCAATTCGAAACGCAGGTCGCTGGCGTTGGTTGCCAGCTGTCGATTCGCAATGCCGACCGCTTCGATCGCATCGAAGAGCCCCTTCTCGCGCGTGCACAGCGCGATGAAGAGCACACGCACGCGTGTGGTGCCAGGCCCTTTGCGCTGTATCGCGCTCGTGTGGTTGCCGGCACGCGCCTGCCGAAGCGGGCCCAGGCGCGTGGAGAAGTCAGGCCAAGGATCAGGAATACCGTGCTGCACCACCGCCACGCGCTTCGGGGCCAGAAGATGCGCATCGTGCTCGCTCGAGGGCGCAAGCACGATGCTGAGGTCCGCATGACCGAGGGCATGTTGAGCCAGTAGGCGCAGCCACGCCGGTTGCTCGCGCAGCCACTGCCCGAGACCTGCCGCATGCCAGTGCAGTATCAGCCGAGCAAAGAACGGTCGCAGCAGCGTCAGCGTCACGATGTCGCGGACGACCGGCACAGTGCGCGGTGGAGCCGGCACGAAGTACAGTGCGTTCACGCCATGCCGCAAGCGCAGCCACACGGCCTGACCGCAGTAGCCGAGCAGCGCGAGCGCCTTGTTGACTCGCAATCCACCGATGTCTTCGGTATCGCGAGAGTAGCGTGCATCGACATGCCAGCACTCGATCGGGGCAGCCGACGCAGCCTCCGATGCGTTTGCGCAGCGCGCGCGTGCCGCGAAGCCCTGGAGCATGAGCTCGACCATGTAGCTCTGCCCGTGGTGCGGCGGAGGAACGTGGGCGAACACGAGCAGCTTCACAGCAGCGTTCCTTTGACAGCGACGGGGCACCGATCCGTTCGCCGGCTGCTGCGCCGGCAGTGCCTGGCTCCGCTCTGCGCATAGTCTCCTGGCACGCGAGGGGGTGCAAGGCCGCGGTCACGGCGGCGCACATCGCGCGCAGCGCGCGCGATGTGCCGGCTCAGCGTACGAACAAGCGCGGATCGTCCGGCCGCACGTCGACGTGGAAGTGGTCGCGGTGGCCGACGTTGTAGTTCGGCGTGAGCACGGAAGAGAAGCGATGCGTTTCGGCGAGATCGCAAGCGATCTCAAGCAGCGCACGCGCCTTCGTGTTGGTGGCTGCACTGGCCGGTGCGGCGCAGGTCTCGTGATCGTGGTCGATGACGAAGTCCGTCTTCACCACCAGCGGCCCGTCGGCGCCATCGAAGCGCGACATGTCGAGCGCGAGGCCCAGCGTATGGAAGCTCGGGTAGGGGTGATCTCGGTACGCGCTGAGCACGTACACCGTGTGAATGCCGTGCTTCTTCATCACGTGCGCGACGTCGATCATGCGCGCCGCAAGCTCGCACGAGACCACGCCGCCGGGCCCTGCGTGCATGATCTGGAAGGTGACGCCCTCGATGGGCGCCGTCACGCGCACCGGCACCGGCACGGGCGTGGTCAGTGCGCCGTCCCAGTGTCTGACGTGCACGCCCTGCGCTTGCAGGTCCGCGAGGCAGTCGGACTCGTCGCGCACCGACCAGACCTGCGTGTCGTCGATGCGCCAGGTCGCGCCGGGGATCTTCGATCGGTAGTTGGTGAAGGTCTGCACGCGCCGCGCAATCTCGCGCGCGGCCTTGCCCGCTGGCGAGTCGGCCGATGCAGCAAAGTGTTGCGGTGGCGGAGGCAATCCGGGCGCCGGCGCGACCGGGAGCTTGGAGTGCGACACGTCGTGCTCGGCGCTCTCGGGGTCGTTGCCGTCGTTGGGCGCTGCGGGTTGTCGTGCGTCGTGGTGCTTGCTGGCGGTCGCGTGAGCAGGATTGCCCGCGCGCGGTGCGGGCATGCGCACGTGGCTGCCATCGAGCTGCCAGTGGTTGTCGAAGTAGCCGATGGCGAGCGGTGGCTGCGCATCCGAGAAGAGCAGCCGCTGACGCTGCGCGGTGGTACGCGCGTCGTAGACGGCATAGTCGGGCAAGAAGTCCGGCAGGTTGTTGCCGTCGTCGACGGCATCCGCCGTGGGTGCGCTCTGCACGATGACGTAGCGCCCCGGCGCCAGTGGGTTCGGATACACGAAGCGCACGCCCACCCCTGCGCCGGCGAACAGGTGATCGCCCACGCGCACGCCTGCGGCCGTGGCACGGATCGGCAAGCGCGCCTCGATCTTCGACAACACTGCGTTGCTGCCAGGCGTGGCGTAGAGCACGACGTGGTTGTCGCGCAGCTGCTGGTCGGTGAGCTCCGTGTCGGCCACCACTTTCTGATCCACGCGCCACAGCCACAGTGGCCAGCCCCTGGCGCCGTGCTCGGCCGCCTTGCGCAGCGTGGCCGTGTCGGCTGCGTTCTGAGTGCCGTACACGTGCACGACCGAGTCGAAGTACGCGTCAGTCAGCGGCCCCGCGCTGCCGGCTTGCTTCACCGGGTGCTCCGCGCTGCCGGCGCTAGGCGTACCCAGCTGCCAGCGACCGGTTGCGTTGCGGGCGAGCGCCAGGTTGGCACCGAGCGCGCTGCGTGCGCCGTCGAAGACCACCTGTCCATCCACTTCGAGCGCGAGGTGGGTCGCCGTGCCCAGCGGTGCGTCGCTCAACGTGAGCAAGAGGCCCGCCGTGTTCGTGGTCTCGACCCGCAGGCGTTCGCGATCCACCAGGGCGCGCACACGCGCCAAGCTCGGCAAGCGCTCGATGCGCGTCACCGTCACCCAGTGCTGGCGATTGGCGCGGTAGTCACCCGTCACCACCCGCACTTCCTTCGGATGCGGGTTGCGTACGATCGTCTCGAGCTTCTTGTAGATCGACCCGTACTGGTGCACGAGGTACAGCAAGTCGTGCCCGGCGTCATACCACTGCTCGTGGAAGGGCACGCCGAGCTGAGCGATTTGCTTGGTGAACGCTTGCACATATGCTGGCCGCATCGGGCCCGGGTCGAGCCGGCCGTGGAAGTAGCGGAAGTCCGTGTTGATGGCGTTCTCGGCGAGTGACATGCCGGACAGCGGCGCGAGCTCGTCCGTTTGCATCGTGTCGGTGCGGCCGCCGGCGTACTGCAGCCAGCTCGGCGCGCCCGAGATCGCGAGCACCGCGCTGAAGCGCCAGGCGTGTCGTAACCCAATGTTGTAGGCACCAACGCCGCCGTTCGAGAGCCCGCACAGCACGACGCGGTTGTCATCGACGTGGTAGTTGTGCTGCACGTCGTCGAGCACGTCGAGCAGGTCTTGCTCGCCCATCCAGCGCCACATCACCTGACCGAAGCCATCCGGCGCGACCACTATCCATTCTGGTGGCCAGCGCGGCGTAAACTCGTCCCAGAGGTGCGCGTCGTACTGCTTCCAGTTCATGTTGTTGCCGAGCACCACGCCCAGGAACAAGTTGCCGTTGGCGGAGCCGCCGTGCATCACCAGCATGAGCGGATACGCGCGCGCAGGGTCGTAGTCCTTCGGCACGTACACGGCGTAGCCTTGGCGTACGCTGGACACGCGCGACATGTAGCCGCGCATCACAATCTGCCCGCGTTGCGCGACGACCGGGTCGCTGCCCTTCGCCGCCAAGTCGAGCCACTTGCTTGCCCGCGCTCGCCACGCCACCGCCTGCTCCGGATAGCCGCGCTCGATGCGGTCCGCCACATCGAGCTGGTACGCGATGCTCTCGAAAGCGCTCTGCGGCAGCCGCCCCGCTTGCTCCGCGTTCAACTTCGCGAGCCTCGCGCGCAGCTCCGGTGCGCTGCTCTGCGCCTGCGCCGGAGCGAAGCTGAGCGCCGCACACAGGGCCGCGAGCCAAAATGCGAAGGTGGCGTGGCGCGGGTGCCGTTGGGTCATGTTGGGGTCGGGTGGATCTGTAGCGCGCCGCTCGTGCCTTTCCAATCGTGGCGAGCTTTGGCAGTTGCCGCCCTGGGTGTGCTCGTGGCGGGTTTTGTGGCACACTGCCGACCCCGCAGGCCGCACCGCGCGCCGTGGGCAGGAGAGACAGTCGTCATGGCTACGCGCATTGAGACCGATTCCATGGGCCCGATCGAGGTCCCGAGCGATCGTTACTACGGCGCTCAGACGGCCCGCTCGATGATCCACTTCAAGATCGGCACCGAGCGCATGCCGCGCGAGATCGTCAAAGCGTTCGGCATTCTCAAGCAGGGTGCCGCGCTGGCCAACCGCGAGCTCGGCCTGCTCGACGACAAGACCTGCTCACTCATCTGTCAGGCGGCGACCGAGGTCATCGACGGCAAGCTCGATGATCACTTCCCGCTCGTGGTGTGGCAGACGGGCTCGGGCACGCAGTCGAACATGAACGTCAACGAGGTCATCAGCAACCGCGCGATCGAGCTCGCCGGCGGGCAGATGGGCGGCAAGAAGCCCGTGCATCCGAACGACGACGTCAACAAGTCGCAGTCGAGCAACGACACCTTCCCCACGGCCATGCACATCGCAGCCGTGATGCGCGTGGAGTCGTACTTGCTGCCGCGCATCAAGCACCTGCGCGACACGCTCGCCAAGAAGAGCGACGCGTACATGGGCATCGTGAAGATCGGTCGCACTCATTTGCAGGACGCGACGCCCATCACGCTCGGGCAGGAGATCAGTGGCTGGGTCGCGCAGCTCGACAACGCCACCAAGACCATCGTCGCGAGCTTGCCGCAGCTGCGCGAGATCGCGCTCGGCGGCACCGCGGTGGGCACGGGGCTCAACACGCACCCGCGCTACGCCGAGCTGTCGGCCGCGAAGATCAGCGAGCTCGCCGGCCATCACTTCGTGTCGGCACCCAACAAGTTCGCCGCGCTGGCGTCGCACGACGCGTTCGTGGCTACCAGCGGCGCGCTCAAGCAGTTGGCGGCGGCGTGCATGAAGATCGCCAACGACGTGCGTTGGCTCGCTTCCGGTCCGCGCTGTGGCATCGGCGAGATCATCATTCCGGAGAACGAGCCCGGATCGTCGATCATGCCGGGCAAGGTGAACCCGACGCAGTGTGAAGCCATGACCATGGTGTGCTGCCAGGTGTTCGGCAACGACGCCACCATCGGCTTCGCCGGCAGTCAGGGCAACTTCGAGCTCAACGTGTACAAGCCCGTCATGGCGTACAACCTCTTGCAGTCCATCCAGCTCTTGGCGGATGCGTGCGAGAGCTTCGAAGAGCACTGCGCCGCCGGCATCGAGCCGCATCGCGAGAATATCGAGAAGAACCTGCGCAACTCGCTCATGCTCGTCACCGCGCTGAATCCGAAGATCGGCTACGACAACGCCGCCAAGGTCGCGAAGCATGCGCACAAGACCGGCGGTACGTTGCGCGCGGCTGCCATCGAGCTCGGCCTGCTCAAGGGCGAAGAGTTCGATGTCGCAGTGCGGCCTGAAGACATGGTGGGGCCTCTGAAGCTTTAGTTCGCGACAACCGCGACCGCATTAGGAGTGGGGTGACATGGCGATCGAGATTCGACAGCATGCGCCGGGCAGAGACCTCGGCGACTTCATCAAGGTTCCGTACCTGATCTTCAAGAACGATCCGAGCTGGATCGCCCCGCTCGACTTCATGGTCAAGGAGCAGCTATCGCCGAGCAAGAACGCGTTCTTCGAGCACGCTGAGGTCGCGCTGTTCACGGCCTGGAAGAATGGCGAGCTCGTCGGCCGCATCTCGGCGCAGGTGGATCAAGAGCACCTCAAGAGGTGGAAAGACGACGTCGGCTTCTTCGGGTTCTTCGACACCATCGACGATGCGGAAGTCGGTAAGGCGCTGATGGCGGCGGCCGAAGGCTGGCTCAAGCAGCGCGGCGTCAAGACCATGCGTGGGCCGATGTCGCTGTCGGTGAACGAAGAGCTCGGCACCTTGGTCGAGGGCTTCGACACGCCGGCCATGGTGATGATGAGTCACCACAAGCCGTATCAAGGTGCGATCGTCGAGGCCTGTGGTCTCACGAAGGTGAAAGACCTGTTCTGTTGGCGCTACGACGTGGGCGAGCTGCCGCCGCGCGCGCTCAAGGCCTACGGCGAGATCAAGGCCATGCCGGAAGTGAAGCTGCGCACCATCAGCCTCAAGAACATCGAGCAAGAGCTGAAGCTCGTGCTGGAAATTCAAGACGACGCTTGGCGCGACAACTGGGGCCACGTCTCGCTGACGGAGACCGAAGCAAAGAAAGCGGTCGAAGCGCTCAAGCTAGTCGTGATGCAAGATCTCGCGATTCTTGCAGAGATCGACGGCAAGCCCGCCGGCATGTGCATCGCGCTGCCGAACTTGAACGAGGCTGCGCGCGATCTCCATGGCAAGCTCTTGCCACTCGGCTGGGCGAAGCTCTTGTACCGCTTGAAGGTGAAGAACCCGTCCACTGCGCGCTTGTGCCTGCTCGGCATCAAGAGGGAGTTCCGCAGCGTCAAACGCTACGGAGCGCTCTCGCTCGCCATGGTCGCCGAGATTCAGCAGCGCGGCCGTGCCATGGGTGTGAACTGGGGCGAGCTGTCGTGGACGCTCGAAGACAACGCTCCGGTCAACCTGCTGATCCGCTCGATGAAGGGCAAGCTGTACAAGAAGTACCGCGTCTACGAACGCGCGCTATGAATCGTGTGAAGTGACCATGCCTTCGATGAGCGCGCGCAGCGTCTCGAGATCGAAGGGCTTCTCGATGCGTGGGCTGCGGATCTCGGCGAGAAAGCGGGCGGCGCGCTGGGTGAAGGCGCCGCCCGTCATGAACACGAAGCGCTCGGCGAGCTTCGGGTGGCGCTCGAGTGCGTACGCGTGCAGATCCATGCCCGACTCCACGGGCATCACCAGGTCGCACAGCACCACGTCGTAGTCGACATGGCCGTCGAGCGCGGCGCGTGCGGCTTGGCTGGTGGTGGCGATATCGACGTCATGCTCGTCGCGCAGCGCAAAGTGCAACGACTCTGCGACCGCGCGCTCATCATCGACGACGAGCACCTTGCCGCGTCGCCGACCGGTCCCCGTTTCTTGTGCTGGTTCGGCGTGCACGCGCAGCATCACGCTCACCGTCGTGCCTTTGCCGTCGTCGCTCTGCACGCTGATGCTGCCGCCCAGGTCGTCGACGATGCGGCGTGCGATGGGAAGTCCCAGGCCCGAACCGACCCCCAGTGGCTTGGTCGTGAAGAACGGCTCGAAGGCGCGCTGTAGCGTGTCGCCCGACATGCCGCAGCCATTGTCGGTGACCTCGACGGTTACGAAGCCCACCGGCCCGTCGTTGATGGAGATGCGGATCAGATTGCGTTCCTGATCGGCGTCGGTCAGGGCGTGTGCGGCGTTGACGAGCAGGTTAAAGAACAGCTGCTCGAGGCGCGTGGCGTTGCCGGTCACGCACGGTACCTGCTTGAAGCTGGTCTCCACACGCGCCCGCTGGCGTATCTCGTGACGGGCCATATGGAGCGCGGCGTCGATGACCTGATCGAGCTCGATGGGCCCGCGGATGTTCTCGTCCTTGCGCGTCAGCGCTTGCAGGTCGCGCACGATCGCTCGCACACGCTCGGCGCCCTGGCGGGTATCGACGAGCCTGCGTTGCATGGATTCGGCGCGCTCCGGCTCGATCTGCAGCTCGCGTAGCTCGCGCGCGAGGAATTCCAGGTTGAGCAGCACGTACGCCAACGGGTTGTTGATCTCGTGCGCGACGCCAGCCGCGACCATGCTGATTGCGGCGAGCTTGTCCGCCTCGATCAGCCTCGTGAGCATCTTGTTGCGGTCGGAGACGTCGCGGGCGAACGACAGGATCGCGGGCTGCCCCTCAAACTCGATCGGCATCGCCGAGATCTCCACCCAGAACTCCCGCCCGCCGGGGTTCTTGCCGCGGTACTGCCGCGGCGCGCCCGGGCGCTCGCCGTGCTTCTGCATACGATTGATGCGCTGATCGGCGATCCCGACCTCATCCTCGACCATGCGCTCGGTCAGGTCGATCCCAACCGCGTCTTGCGGGCTGTCGACGTCGAGCAGGCGGGCACCCGCGCGGTTGGCGAACACGATCTTGGGCCAGCGCAGGATGAAGATGCCATCGGGTGCGCCGCTGATAG
Organism: Pseudomonadota bacterium; assembly: GCA_017881185.1. GTDB lineage: Bacteria > Myxococcota_A > Polyangia > Polyangiales > JAFGIB01 > JADGRF01. The sequence goes on from JADGRE010000026.1 coordinate 24,438, forward strand.
CCTGCTTGAACAGCTCTTGCGAGCGAGCAAGCGCGGTTTGCGCTTGGTCCCGCGCCGTGGTGTCCACGATGAAGGCCACGGCGCCCTGCTCGCCATCGAACACGACGCGCCCGACTGAGATCTCCACTTGCACGCGCTGTCCGGTCTTGTGCAGTAGCGTCGTCCGGAAGCCGACTGGCATCTCGCTGCCCGTGGTCCGCGCGCGAGCAAGGGTCTGAACTTGCGCGAGCGATTCGGGAGCGACGTACGACCACACTCCGTGCGCCGCGATCTCGGCCCGCGACCAGCCGAGCAGACGCTCCACGGCGTCGTTCATGTACACGAGCTGGATCTCCAGATCGGCCCCCACGCGCGTAACCACCACGCAGACGTTGGCCTGGCTTGCGGCCTCCGTGATCGCATGGAAGAGCACTTCCGCGCGGGTCTGCTCGCTCGAGGGTCGGTCGTCGGTGGCCACGGCTGTGCGCAGTGTATCGCGGGAGGTCGGCTGTCCAGAGCTTCGTAATTGAGGCTGCGCAGGTGTTCACTGTGCTGCCGAGCTTGTGCTTGGTGTGCCTGCTCACCGGTCGCTCACGGGCGGCATGCGTGCCTTCCGCCGCCAATAGCGGCAGAGCGAGTCACCAGCGGCTGACGCGCAGCTCTGAGCCGTCGGTCGTCACCGTCACGCCACCACTGGTACCCAGGTCGATGACGCGCGCGACGCTGCTGCGCAGGCGCGTCATCACCTCCGCGTGCGGGTGGCCGAACGGGTTCACGGCGCCGGCGCTGACAATCGCGAGCTCGGGTGCGACGGCGCGCAGCAGCTCGGGACTGCTCGACGTGCGTGAGCCGTGATGTGGCACCTTCAGCACGTCGGCGCGCACCCGCACGCCCGAGCCGACCAGCGCCTGTTCGGTGTGCGCTTCGATGTCGCCGGCGAACAGCAACGCCCGCCGGCCATACTGGATGCGCACGACCAGCGAGTTGTCGTTGGCGTCGTAGCCCGGGTCGTAGCTTGGGCACGGCGCCAGCACTTGCAGCAAGGCGCCGCCGAATACGCGTGGCTTCTGGCACAGCTCGCTGGGGCGTAGCACGCGCGTGCCATGCGCCTGCAGCGCCGCCATCAGCTGCGTCGCTGCTCGCGAAGTGCCGGCCAGATCGCCTTCGGCGCTGGCTTGGCCGTTGTCCCACAGCTCCGTGACGGGCACCTGCCCCACCAGCGCCGCGAGGCCGCCGTAGTGGTCCGGGTGTGGGTGCGAGAGCACCACGAGGTCTAGATGGTCTCGCCGGCGTGCTCGCAGCAGTGGCAGCAGCACGGCGCTGCCCGGGTCCGCTCCGCCGTTCGGGTTGCCACCGGCGTCGATCAGCATGCAGCGGCCATCGGGTAGATCGACGAGCGCCGCGTCGCCTTGACCCACGTCGAGAAAGGTCGCACGCAGCATCCCGGTTGGCTGTTCTGCATGGCGCAGTCGCCACTCGAGCACGAGCAGTAGCCCGAGCATGGCGAGCACGACCCAACAGAGTGAACGCCAGCGCTTGCAGTACAGGCACGCGCACACCCCGAGCACCAGGGTCGCGCCCTGGCAGACGTCGGGCGGCGGCCAAGTCACGCCCGGTGCCAGCTGCGCGAAGGCACCACACGCTTGCAGGAATGCGCGGCTGAAGAGTATGAGCGGCGCTCCGCTCAATGCAGCCAACGGCGGCACGACCACGGCCAGCAGCGCATGCAGGGCCGCCAGTACGAGCAGGCCCGAGCCCACGGGCACGAGCAGCAAGTTCGCGAACACGCCGACGATCGGCACGCTGCCGAAGGTCCACAGCACGATCGGCGCAGTGGCGAGCGAGGTGCGCGCGCTCAGCCCGAGCGCGCCCAGCCACAGGCTCTGCAGGTCGCGCGCCGGGGAGTGGGGAGCAGCCACGATTGCAGCCGTCGCTGCGATGGACAAGAGGAACGCGGGCCGCATGGCTTCGCTCGGCTGCACCGCACCGAAGCCGAGACACGCGAAGGCGCTGACGGCGGCAGCGTTCGGGCGCAGGCCGCACGCCACGAGCAGCCAACACAGCGCCGTGGTGATCGACGCGCGCCAGCCGCTGGGTGCACCGCCCGTCAGCGCTGCAATCGCCAGTGCCCACGGGATCCCCAGCGCGACGGCGATGCGCCGAGCCTCGTAGCGACGCGCCAGCGCAGGCCACAGCAACAGAACCCGCGTCAGCAGCAACACGCCCAGCCCGGCCAGCAGCGTCACGTGCATGCCGGACACGGCAAACACGTGCGCCATGCCGCTGCGGCGCACGGAGGTCGCGTCGTCATCGCTCAAGGTGTCCGGGTCGCCGAGGATCAGTGCGCGTGCAACTTCGCTCACGTCGACCGGCAGCGTGGCCTCGAGCGCACGGCGTAACCGGACGCGCACGCCATCCAGCCAGCGCGCCGGCCAAGGATGCTCGAGCACACGGTACGCGTCGGCCGCCGCGAGCTTCGCGCTGCCCTGCGTAGGATGCGTGTTCGGCAGCGGCGGGTGCGGCGATGGATTGCGGAATGGCACGTGCGGCGACAGCGTCGCGAGCAAGCGCAGGCGGGCGCCTTCCGGCAGCGGGATGGGCCCTGCCCAGAGCTCGGTGCCTGCTGCGATGGGCGCGCTGTCGACCAGCCGCGCGCCCTGCGTGACGCGGATGCGCGAGCGCGCCTGTCCATCGCGGCCGAAGCGGGTCTCCTGCACCCAGCCTTCGATGCGCGCAACACCGGCTGGCGGTAGCGTGTTGTTGGCGGCGAGCGCTGGTCGCAGGCACAGCCCTGTGCCCAGTGCCGCAAAGACCAGCAACGCGGCGGTCAACAGCTCGACGCGACGCGACACTTGCAGCCCGCCAGCAGCGGCACCAGCCAAGCCGACTGCCAAGCAGCCGAGCGCAAGCGTGGTCCCCGCCCACCCGGGTTGATACGCCGCGGCCAGGGCCAGACCCAACATGAACGCGGCGGCAAGGACGACCGGGTTGTGCATGACCCGGCCCTATCAAGAGCCGTGCCGCGGTTTCAGCAGGCCAAGTAGCTGAAATGATGAACAAAGCACCTGGCGGCCGCCGGCGCCCGCTTGACATCGCCAGGCCTCGCGCCTAGATATTGCTCGAAGCACAACCCTTACGCATACGTAAGAGTTCGAGTTGAGCCGGTCGTACCACCCCACCATGTCCGTGCAGCTGCCAGTTCTCAAGGACTTCGGTCCGCTCGTCCCTCCCTCCGACGGGAGCGGGGGCCGCAGCGGCCTGCTCGTGCGCACGCTGAAGGTGGGCGAGCTTGCGCGTTTGGCCGGCAAGACCGTGCGTGCGCTGCACCTGTACGAAGAGCGCGGCCTGCTCGACCCCATCGAGCGCTCGAAGGGCGGCTATCGCCTCTACGCGCAGGACGCCCTCGTGCGCGTGCGTTGGATTTCCAAGCTGCAGGAGATGGGCTTCTCGCTCACCGACATCCAAACCATGTTGCGGCAGTGGGAGCGCAGCGGCTCGGCCCCCGACGCGATGTTGCGCGTGGGCGATCTGTTGAAAGACAAGCTGCGCGAGACGCGCGAGCAATTGGCGCGTCTGTCCGAGCTCGAGGCCGAGCTGCGATCGAGCCTCGAGTACTTGGAAACCTGTCCCAGCTGCAGCCCCAAGCAAGAGCTCACGGCGTGTACCGCCTGCGAGCTGCACGGCGAAAGCGAAGCGGCACCCGACTTGGTCGCCGGCTTCCACGCTCAGTGATCCCGGAAACGAAGACTCGAGAGACCACCTGACATGACCTTGAAGCTCCCCATCTACATGGACAACGCGGCCACCACGCCCTGCGATCCGCGCGTGGTCGAGACCATGCTGCCGTACTTCACCGAGAAGTTCGGCAATGCGGCCAGTCGCTCGCACGCGTTTGGGTGGGTGGGCGAAGAAGCGGTGGAATACGCGCGCGAGCAAGTCGCGACGTTGATCGGCGCCGGCAGCGACAAAGAGATCGTGTTCACCTCGGGCGCAACCGAGAGCGACAACCTGGCCATCAAAGGCGTCGCGAACTTCTACGCCAGCAAGGGCAACCACATCATCACTTGCAAGACCGAGCACAAGGCCGTGCTCGATACCTGCAAACGCCTCGAACGCCAGGGCTTTGCGGTGACGTACTTGCAGCCCGATCAGCAGGGCCGTGTCACGCCCGACGACGTGCGCAAGGCCATCACCGACAAGACCATCTTGGTGAGCTTGATGCTCGCCAACAATGAAGTCGGCACGGTGCATCCCATCGCCGAGATCGGCAAGGTCACGCGCGACAAGGGCGTGCTGCTGCACTGCGACGCCGTGCAAGGCGTGGGCAAGATCGAGTTCGACGTGGACAAGATGAACGTCGATCTCGCTAGCATCTCGGCGCACAAGATGTACGGGCCCAAGGGTGTGGGCGCGCTGTATGTGCGGCGCAGCAAACCGCGCGTGCGCATCGTGGCCGAGATGGACGGCGGCGGGCACGAGCGTGGCATGCGTTCGGGCACGCTCAACGTCCCGGGCATCGTGGGCTTCGGCAAGGCTTGCGCGCTGGCGCAGAAAGAGTGGCGGCAAGACGCGGCGCATGCGCTCGCGCTACGCAACCGGCTGCGCGACAAGCTCTGGAGCCAGCTCGAGATGGTGCACCTCAACGGCGCGCCCGATCCCGAGCGCGTGCCGGGTAACCTCAACGTGTCGTTCTCGTTCGTCGAGGGCGAGGCCATGATCATGGCCATCAAAGACGTGGCGGTGTCGTCGGGCAGCGCCTGCACCAGCGCCAGTCTCGAACCGAGCTACGTGCTGCGTGCGCTCGGTGTCGACGAAGAGCTGGCGCACAGCTCCATCCGCTTCTGCCTCGGCAAATTCAACACCGAAGAAGAAGTCGACTACGTAGCGGAGCTCGTGGTTCGTCAGGTCGTGCGGCTGCGCGACATGTCACCGCTGTACGAGATGCACAAAGAAGGCATCGACATCAAATCCATCCAGTGGGCTGCACACTGAAACAAGTTACCAGAGCAAGCACCATGGCCTATTCAGACAAAGTCATCGAACACTACGAGCACCCGCTGAACGTCGGCACCTTAGACAAGGAGGACCCCACTGTGGGTACGGGCCTGGTCGGCGCACCCGCGTGCGGCGACGTGATGCGTCTGCAGATCAAGGTGAACCCCGAGACCAACGTGGTCGAAGACGCCAAGTTCAAGACCTTCGGCTGTGGCAGCGCGATCGCGTCGTCGTCGCTCGTGACCGAGTGGGTGAAGGGCAAGACCATCGACGAAGCGATGGCGCTCAAGAACTCCCAGATCGTCGAAGAGCTGAACTTGCCGCCGGTGAAGATCCACTGCTCGGTGTTGGCCGAGGACGCCATCAAGAGCGCCATCGCCGACTTCCGCAAGAAGCAAGAAGAGCGCAAGGCCCAAGCGTCGGGCGTGGCTGGCAGCACAGCAGCCCAGCCGAGCGTGCAACCGCAGAAGTGAGCTGGCGCGAGAGTTACCGATGTCGTTGACCACCTACAGCGCAAGCAGCCGCAAATCCGACCCAAGCGAGCACGTGCCCCTTCTGGCGGCGAACGTCGCCGATGCCCAGAGCAGCGTGCAGCTGACGAAAAAGGCCATCGAGATAGCCAAGCAAGCGCTGGTGAAGCGCGGGACGCCTGACGCGGCGTTGCGGCTCGGTGTGCGGGGCGGCGGCTGCTCCGGTGTGTCGTATGCCATCGAGTTCTCGGACAAGATCCGCGAGCGCGACAACATCTACGACTTCGATGGCCTCAAGGTGATCGTCGATCCCAAGAGCCTCGTGTATTTGCGCGGTTCGGTGCTCGACTACGAGGTCAAGCTCATGCAGCACGGCTTTCGTTTCTTGAACCCGAACGAGAAGGCCGGCTGCGGTTGCGGCGAGTCGTTCTCGATCTGACGGTTCAGGGATCCGTCAACCATGGACCCGTTCGCCACCCTTGGGCTCGTGCCCCGCTTCGATCTCGACCAGGGCGAGCTCGAGTCGCGCTACCGCGAGCTGCAAAAGGCTTTGCACCCGGACAAGCACACGGGTGCGCCGGCTTCGCAACGCCGCATGACCTTGAACAAAGCCGTGGAGGTCAACGAGGCCTACCGTACGCTGCGTGACGACATCAAGCGTGCGCAAGCGCTGCTGGCGCTGCATGGCAACGCGCAGGCCAGCGGCGAGCGTGAAGTGGCCGATCCCGAGTTGCTCATGGAAGTGATGGAGCTGCGTGAAGCGCTCGGCGAAGCCAAGGTGCGGCGTGATCTGACCGAAGTGAAGGCGCTGGCTGCGCGCGTCGATGCGCTGCGTGCCGGGGTTCGCAGCGGGCTCGTAGCTGCATTCGCTGCGCTCCCAGCGTCGGCAGCCGCAGCGCAGCTGTCGCCGCTCGCGGCGCAAGTGTCGCGACTGAAATATTACCAGCGCTTTCTCGACGAAGTGAGCGCGATCGAGGACGAGGCCGAGGCTTCGTAGTCCCATGTCACTCATGCAAATCCACGATCCCGTTGGGGCGCCGCGTCCGATCGGCATCGATCTGGGCACGACCAACAGTCTGGTCGCGTACGTGCCGTTGATCGGCGAAGCCACCTGCATCCGCGACTGCGATCTCGATCCACTCGTGCCTTCGGTGGTGTGCTACCGCGCGGACGGCGGCGTGACCATCGGCAAGGACGCGCAGCGTTTGGCGCAACAGCTGCCGCAAGACACGATCGTGAGCGTCAAGCGCTTCATGGGCCGCGGCGCGGGCGATGCAGAGACCCGCAGGCTGGGCCCGTATCGCTTTGCTGCCAGCGAGGGGCCTGTCGTCACGTTCGCAGTCGCCGGTGATCGCGTGGTGAATCCGGTGGAAGTGAGCGCCGAGATCTTGCGCGAGCTCAAGCGCATGGCCGAAGACGAGCTCGGCGAGGTCGGCGGCGTGGTCATCACCGTGCCCGCGTACTTCGACGACGCGCAGCGCCAAGCCACCAAAGATGCCGGCAAGCTCGCGGGGCTGCAGGTGCTGCGCTTGCTGAACGAGCCCACGGCGGCCGCGCTCGCGTACGGCCTGACCGAACGGCAGAACGGCACCTTCGTGGTCTACGACCTCGGCGGCGGCACCTTCGACGTGACTGTGCTCGTGCTCGACAACGGCGTGTTCCAAGTGCGCGCCACGGGTGGCGATTCACAGCTCGGTGGTGACGACATGGATCGCGCGCTCGCGCAGCGCTTTCTGCGAGCCATGGGGTTTGCGCTCGAAGCGCACGTGCCGCCTGGGCACGTACGCGTTGCGCTCGACGCAGCGCGCGCAGTGAAACATGCGCTCACCGAGCAGACCGTCGTGGAAGCCGAGATCGAAGTGCCAGGTGACAAGAGCTTGGCGCAGCGCGTGACGCGCGAGGAATTCGAGGCACTCGTGCGGCCGCTCGTGGAACGCACCGGAGTGGCCTGCCGCCGCGCGCTGCGCGACGCCGGAATCACTACCAAAGAGCTGGATGGTGTGATCCTGGTCGGTGGCTCCACGCGCGTGCCGCTGGTGCGCAAGTACGTGAGCGAGCTGTTTGGGCGAGAGCCGCTGACCGACATCGATCCGGACCAAGTGGTGGCCATCGGCGCGGCCATTCAGGCGGATCTGCTTGCTGGCCAGGGCCCGAGCGACGACGTGTTGTTGCTCGACGTACTGCCGCTGTCGCTCGGCGTCGAGGCGATGGGCGGCGTAGTCGAGAAGATTTTGCCGCGCAACACGCCGATCCCCGCTTCGGCTGCGCAGGTCTTCACCACCTATGCCGACAACCAAACCGGCTTCGAGCTGCACGTGGTGCAGGGCGAGCGCGAGATGGCCGAGGCGTGTCGCTCGCTTGCGCGCTTCACGCTCAAGGGCATCCCGCCCATGCCTGCGGGTCTGGCGCGCCTGCAGGTGCGCTTCGACGTGGATGCCGACGGCATCTTGAAAGTGGCGGCGCGTGAGCTGACCACCGGCATCTGCCAGAGCGTCGATGTGAAGCCCAGCTACGGTCTGAGCGATGCCGACATCGAGCGCATGCTGCTCGAGGCGTACGACCACGCCGAGACTGACATCGCCGTGCGCGCCCTGCGCGAGGAACGCGTGGAAGCCGAGCGCATCGTGGCTGCGACCGAGGGTGCGCTCGCCGCCGACGCTGCGCTGCTCTTGCCGGGTGAGCGCGAGGTGATCGAAGCCGCGATGCAGAGCCTGCGCGCTGCAGCTGGCGGCGGCGACCATCATGTGATTCACACCCGCATCGAGGACCTCGACTTGGCCTGCAAGCCGTTTGCCGGCCGCCGCATGGACCGGAGCATCGCGCGCGCTCTTTCCGGCCGTAACGTCGCCGAGGTAGAACGCGACACCGCGAACGCCAAGGGCATCGAGTCTCATCTCGGTCCCCGCCCGGAGCACTGAATGCCCAAGGTCCGCTTCATCAAAGAGAATCTCGAGGTCGAAGTGCCCCCCGGCACCACGATTCTACAAGCCTCGCGCGCCGCCGGTGCACCCGAGGGCGACCGCTGCGGCGGCGTGTGTGCGTGCTCCACCTGCCACGTGTACGTGGTACGCGGCTTCGACAACACCTCGGAGATCGAAGACGAGGAGTTCGACATCCTCGACAAGGCCACCGACGTGCGCATGAGCTCACGCCTGGGTTGCCAGGCCAAGATCCAGGGCGACATCGACGTGGAGCTGAGCGACGAGAGCTTCGAAGCCTTCTGCGACGAGCACCCGGATCAGAAGGAACGCGCGAAGGCCCTGCGCAGCCGCGCCTGACCCCGAAGCTTGCGCGGCCGGCTGGCCTGCGATACAGAGTCCAGCCTCTGCGCGATTAGCTCAGCTGGATAGAGCGACGGCCTCCGGAGCCGTAGGTCGTGGGTTCGAATCCCCCATCGCGCGCCGCAAGAGCCACAACCCGACCACGCACAGCGTCATCAACGAGCCGATGACGGACAGTAGCTGGAAGTTGTTGAGCACCACGAGCATGCCAAGCGCCACGAGCGCCAGCTGCAACGCCAGGCGCGAGGGCCATAGGGGTAGGGTGGCGAGGAAGATCTCGATGCCTACGACCGTGCGCGAGTAGAGCGTGGCCGCGTAGCGTAGCTCCGCCGCCGTCAGGTGCCCGCGCAGCCAGGCAAAGCTCCAGTGTTGGCGTTTTTCGAAGTAGATGCGGTAGAGCACCGAGCCGTCGAAATAGCCGGGGGTGAGCTTGCCGAGCGCTCCGCCGAAGAACAGTAGGGCGACGATGATTTGCGCGAGGAATGCAGCGCGCACACCGAGCTCGGTCGCGTCACGTGTACTGGCGTGCAGGTACCACAAGCCCCAGAGCGAGGCCCACAGGCTGGTGACGAAGGTCGCGTCGTTGTAGCTGCCTTGGTGCAAGTTGAGCACGAGCGAGCCTGTGCAGAACGCGGCCATGCTGGTGCGCGCGAATAGCGCGCTCGGGCGCACGAACATGACGAACGCGATCAGGATGGGCACGCAGAACGCGGTCACGAGCACGCTGAGGTTCTGGAGTGGCTCGGGGAAGAAGGGGTCGTGCAGGGGTGTGTGCGCGTACACGGCGGGCGCACCTGTGAAGAAGCGCCACTTCCAGGTCCACGAAGCGACGAGGCCCGCGCACAGCCAGCGGATCGGTTGCAAGCGCTCGCGTTCAGTCATCGCTCGCTCCCAAGCGTCGCACCGTTGCGGAACGCGGTGCGGTTGCGGAGCCGCCTTCGACATCGACGACGTACGCGGTGAGCACCGTGGCGGAGCGATAGCGGCTCTCGAGATAGAAGTAGTGCAGGCCGGCGTCGCGCAAGAGACGTGGGCGGTTGTCGGCGAAGGTGAAGGCACGCGCGGACTGGTGGTTCACCTGACGCATGAGCACGTCGGGCGGCGGGTCGTCGAGCTCGGCGCGCGACAGCGGCCGGCGGCTGGCCCAGTAGCGATTGTCGAAGTTGTACATCCACGGTCCGGGCTGGAAGAGCGCCCACGCTGCGAAGCTCTGCGTGCGCAGGTGGAAGCGGCCCATGAAGAAGCGGGCGGTGTTCGGGTCGAGCGCACACACCACGCTGGACAGTGCGTACGCGAGGATCAGCGCGCAGAGCACGGCAGCCGGGCGATCACGGCGTCGGCGGATGGCGCCGAGGAATTCGACGGCAGGTGGTGTCCACGACGGACGCGTGCGCTCGGGCTGGGCCATCGGCGTGCAGGCCTCTGCTAGGCCGCGTGCAGTGTACAACGCGCGCCAGGAAGTGTATCTGTGACCCGCATGACGGTAGAGCCGCAGGCTACGGACGGTGCGGGCGAGAAGCCGAGCGTCGCCGGGCGCGTCGCCAAGGGCTGCGGCTGCGTGGTCGCACTCATCGCACTGGGCGGCGGCATTCTATGGATCGGCGGCGGCGATTCCGGGTCGTGGGCTTCGGCGTTGCTCGGGCTGCTGGTCGCCGTGTTGGTGTTCGGATTGTCGGGCGTGAACGGCTGGTGGGAACGTTGACCGCCAGGCCGCGTTCATAGCGCGAGCCGCAACGTGACTGGGAAGTGGTCGGAGACTTGCTGCGTGAAGCGCGGGTAGCGTTGCTCCAGCGCCGTGCGCAGCACCTGCACCGAGCCGGGCACGATGGCGCTGGCGAGCTCATCGCTCACGATGATGTGGTCGATGGTGCTGCCTGTGGCGTACGAGGCGGTGGCGGGGTCGAGCTGGAGCGTGGCGACGTCGTAGTGGGAATCGTCGACGAAGCCTTGGTACGGTGAGCTCGCGCCGTGCGTGATGGAGCCGACGAGCTTGTCGTTGAAGTCGCCGAGCAGCACGCAACGCTCACCCGGGTGCATGCTGTCGAGGTAGCGCTCGAGCGCGCGCGCGAGGCCGACGCGCTTGTCGTACGACGCGACGTCGGCTTGCGCCTTGGCGTGGATTACGATCATCACCAGCGCCTGGCCTGTGGCCTTGTCGCGCAGGCGCACCTCCAGCGGCGGGCGCCCTGCGTCGTCGAAACCGGAGATCGCGCGCGCCTGCTGTAGCTCGAAGCGCTGCGCGTGCCAGAGCAACGCTGTGCGCTGGGTCCATGCATAGCCGGAGAGCACTCCGCCGTAACCGGGCAGGTCGTGCAGCAGCGTGTCGAACGCAGGTTCCGAGCTCAGCTCTTCGAGCGCCAGCAGGTCGGGCTGGTGGCTGGCCAGGATCTCACGCACTGCGGTGTATTGGGCGGCGTCATCGGCGGGGCCTTCTTGCGGATCTTGAAACCAGTCGAGGTTCCAGGTCATGAGCGACACGGTGGGCAGTGGGCGGTCGGCGCCGGCATCGCGCGCGTCGCTCGCGCTTGCGGTGGGTGACGCCTGGGTGGCGGGCATCGCGCAGCTGGCGTCTGCCTGCGCGCGAGCTTCGACCGCAGGCGTCGCATCGCCGCTGGGCCCGAGCGGGAAGCTGCAGCCTGCGATTGCGCAGCCGCAGCCGAACACGAACGCGCGCCAGTGGCTTGCGAGTGCAGCGACCATGATTGCACGGGCTCGGCTCATGGCGAAGGCTTCGGCCCAGCCGTCACGTAGTTGCGCACACGCCCGCATTCCGCGCGCGCATCACTCGCAACGCGCGCTACACTGAGCCCAGCGCTGTATGCTCGAACGTCTGGTCGTTGCGTTTCTTGGCGTGCTGCCGCCGTTCTTGATGCTCTGGTACGCCGAGAGCTTCGAGCGACGGGTGCGCGAGCCGCAGCGCGACTTCCGCTACCGCGTGCTCGTGGCGGTGGCCGTGGCCTCCGTGCCCATAGGCTGGTTCGAGCATGCGCTGGGCGCTGTCGCCGCGAGCGTCGCCGAGCCCAGACGTAGCTTGCTCGAAGCCTTCGTGGTCGCTGCCGCGACCGAGGAGAGCGGCAAGGTGCTTTGCTTGTACGTGTTGACTCGGCTCTCACTTGCACCGGGCACGCGCTATGGCGCGTTCCTCTACGCGCTACACGCAGCTGCGGGCTTTGCGCTGATCGAGAACGTGGTGGCGCTGTGGGACGCGCCAGGCTTCGCGTCGCTCAGCGTGCGCTTCGTGCTGCGTGGTTACATGGCGAGCCCCATGCACCTGTTCGCCGGCGGAGTGGTGGGTTATCTGTGGGCGCGCAAGCGCTTCGACAAGGGCGTGATCGGTCTGCCGGGCGGTCTCGCGCTGGCCGTGCTGATTCACGGTGGTTACAACACGATGTTGTATGGTGTGGAGCGCTTGCCCATGACGCGCTCCGGGCTCATCGTGGCGTGCGCGGTAGGTGCCATGCTGGTTCCGTTGCTCGGCGTGGTGGTGCTGCGCCTCTTGGCAGGCATTCTGCGCCGCGACGACGCGCGCGACGGCCGCTGACGCTGTTTCAGCCCAAGCCCAGACGCCGCGCGATGATCAGCTTCATGATCTCGTTGGTGCCCGCGTAGATGGTCTGCACGGCGGCGTCCGCGTAATCCATGGAGATGGGGTACTCGAGCATGAAGCCGTAGCCACCGAACAGCTGCAGGCATTCGCTGGTGAGGCGCTTCTGCAGATCGGTGACCCAGTACTTCGCCATGCTGGCCTCGGTCGCCAGCGCTTGTCCTTGCGCGTGACGCACGATGAGTTGATCCACGAAGCTCTGGCCGATCTCCACCTGTGTGGCGAGCTCCGCCAGCTTGAACTGCGTGTTCTGGAAGCTGCCGATGGCTTGGCCGAACGCGCGGCGCTGGCGCACGTAGTCGAGCGTGTCGTCCAGCGCTCGCCGGCACGACGCAATGCTGCTGATGGCGATGGTCAGCCGCTCTTGCTGTAGCTGCGTCATCAGGTATTTGAAGCCCATGCCCGCTTGACCGAGCAGGTTGTGCGCCGGCACGCGGCACTGGTCGAAGAACATCTCGCTGGTGTCCTGGCCACGCAGCCCGAGCTTGTCGAGCTTCTTGCCACGCACGAAGCCTGGCGACGAACAAGGTACGAGCAAGAGTGAGATGCCTTTGTGCGGCGGCACCGCGTCGGGGTCGGTCTTGGCAACCACAATCACGAGATCGCAGTTCTGCCCGTTCGAGATGAAGGTCTTGGCGCCGTCGATCACGAAGCTGTCGCCGTCGCGGCGCGCGCGGGTCTGCACGTTGGCGAGATCCGAGCCTGTGCCCGGCTCGGTCATGGCGATGGCCAAGAGCAACTCGCCGCTGATCGCAGGCCGCAGGAACTGCTGCTTCTGCTCCGGCGAGCCGTAGTGCAACAGGTACGGCATGCAGATGTCGGTATGCAATGAAGTCTGCAACGCGTGCGCACGCAAGTAGGCGAGCTCTTCCAACACGATGGCGTCGTACAAGAAGTCGCAGCCACCGCCGCCGTACTCGGTGGGCATGTTCGCCCCGAGGTAGCCGGCCTCGCCCATGGCACGCCAGCTCGCACGGTCCGAGATACCGGCCGAGTTCCACTGCGCGATCTTGGGCTCGATCTCGCGCTTGGCGAAGCGCTTGAAGCCTTCGCGGAAGAGCTCGTGCTCCGGGCTGAAGATGTCGCGCTTCATGGTAAGGCTCTCCGACGGCTCGGTGCTCAGGGCTCAGTGCTCAGGGTTCGTGCAACGCACGATGCGTCTCGCGCAGCATGCCTAGCACGTCGATGTCTCGCGGCAGGGCGCTTCGATCGACTTTGGCGAGATGCTCGTCGTCCGCGAACGAGCCGCCATACCAGTGGTCCGGCTGCTTCAAGCAGTTGTAGCGGTACTTGGCGAACCCGAGCATGTCGTAGTACTTCCACATGCGTCGCAAGCGCAGCAGCTCGGCGATTTGGATGCCCGAAGCGTCGGGTGCAAGCTCGTCGCCTTCGTAGCGCGCGTTCGGGTCGGGCGGCAGTCGCGCATCGAGCGCAGCCAGGATGCGCGTGCTCTGTGGATCCAGCGGCACGCTGGCGGGTAGGGCACCAGCCATCTGCTCGAAGTGTGCGGGCGCCGTCATGCCGAAGGTCAAGGTGTGTACGTGCGGCGAGCGGAGGCAGAAGCGCGCGTTCCACTGAATCGGCGTGAGCGGTGCCGTCAGCTCGCGCAGCAGCGGCGGCGGGTCGTAGAGCCGCCCGCCCTTGTCGTTGGGCGAGATGATGAATACGCCCATGTCCTTCTCGGCTGCGCGTGCGATCACCGGCGCGTTGCGCTGGAAGAAGTAATAGTAGTGCAGGTTGACGAACGCGAAGAGGTCGGTGTCGAGCGCCTGCACGATGAGCTCGCGCGGCGCGTGCGTGCTGAAACCCACCTCGCGAATCAGGCCCTGCGCCTTGAGCGCGTGCAGCGTCTCCACGGGGCCGCCCTTGGCGAGCGCGGTCGCTTGCAGCTCGGCGTTGTTCACGCCGTGCCAGGCGTAGAAGTCGACGTGGTCGGTGCGCAGCGCGGCCAGCTGCTCGTCGACCATGCGCTTGGTCTCATCGGCGGTCTTCGGCGCGCCCTTGGTCATCAGGTGGTAGCTGCTGCGCGGGAGCTTCAGCTCGTCGGTCAGCACGCGCCCGTAAACGCGTTCGCTCTTCACGTAGCCGTACGCAGTCTCGAAGTGGTTGATGCCATGCGCCAGCGCTTGCTGCACGCAGCTGCGGCAGTGCTCGATGGTGTCCGTCGGCAGCTGGTTGCGCGGGCGGTCCCAGCCGTGCACGAAACGCATGCCGCCCAGCGT
>JADGRE010000140.1 GCA_017881185.1 Pseudomonadota bacterium
TGCGGAGAGCCGCAGGCTGCTCCGCCAACAAGAACCTGCGGAGAGCCGCAGGCTGCTCCGCCAACAAGAACCTGCGGAGAGCCGCAGGCTGCTCCGCCACAAAGAAACGCAGAGCCGCAGGCTGCTCCGGATACCTAGCGGAGAGCCCTGCGCTGCTCCGCGAAAGATCACTCGCTAGACTCAAAAAAGGGCAGGAAAGACGCGCGCCTACATCCCTCAAATCCGGGCCTGGGTCAAGTGTGGAGCAGGCCCTCGATGCGCGGGGCCAGGTTCGGCCAGAGCAGCCCCTCGGTGCATGCGCGGGCTTGTTGGCGGATTTGCTCGCGTAGGGGCGGATCGCTCTGCAGACGCATGAGCGCGGCGCGCAAGAGCGCGGGATCGTCAGGTGGCACGAGCAGGGCGCTAGTGCCGTCGCGTAGCAGCTCGCTCACCCCACCGACCCGGGTGGCAACCACGGGCAATCCATGGGCCATGGCCTCGAGCAGCGCGTGCGGCATGCCTTCGCTGCGGCCACTGGGCAGCACGCGCGAGGGCAACACGAAGGCGTCCGCCGCCGCCAGCAGCTCGGTCTTGCGTGGGCCGGTGACATTGCCGAGCCAGCGCACGTCGGCCCGCCGCGCGCGGCCTAGCTGCTCCAGCCGTGCTCGCTCGGGGCCTTCGCCTGCGACGAGCAGGGTGGCGTCGAGCTGCGCTACGGCTTCGATCGCCGTGTCGAGACCTTTTACCGGCACCAGCCTGCCCAGCGCCAGCACCGAGAAGCGTTGCAGTCCCCAAGTCGCGCGCCCCTGCGTGCGTGAGCTCGGCGTGACTTGGGGCGGGTCGATACCCATCGGGGACACGAACGCGCGCGCGCGTGCGGCCGATGTGTGGCTCGCGGGCAAGAGCTGCACGAATTGCTCGCGATGCTGTTCCGACACGAACCACAGCGTGCTGGCGTGGTCAGTCATGTGTCGCGCTAGGTGCGTACGCAACGGCAGCCGCCCGAGCAAGTGCACGTCCGCCGAGTGCAACACGGCCAGGTGCGGCAGGCCGCGCGCAGCGATGCCCGCGCAGACCGCGCTCGGCAGTGCCCAGTGGCTGATCACGGCATTCCAGCGTGGCGCAAGCAGTGCGCTGCGCGCCGCGAGCGCGATGGGGTAGCTGAGCGCGCCCAGCAGGGCTGTGCGATCGTGCTGAACGTTGTCTGGAACGCCTGCGCCGTAGAACGTTCGTTGCAGCTTACGCGGCCGCAGGTAGGGCACGTGGTGCAGGCTGATGTTGGGCGTGTCGTGCACGCTCATGGGTTCAGCTGGCTCCGGGGCCAGCACGTCGAGCTCGTGGCCGCGCTGTGCGAGTGCACGGGCAAAGCCCAGCACGAAGTTGCCCGCGATGTCGTCAGGCGTTCTTGGGAAGCTGGTCGTGAGCAGGCCGATGCGCATGCGAACTCCACAACCACGCCTGCACGCGGCGCAGTGCCACGCGCGCGAGCACGAACGGCACCACGAACAAGGCGTGGCGCAGTCCGATACCGCTGTCCTCGTCGGCATACACGGGCTTGACGACCACGTCGGCGACGCGCGCACCGCTCTGCACGAGCCAGCCGAGCAAGTCGTTTGGGTAGCCGTAGCCGTGCCATAGCGCGTGCATGGGAACGCTCTCGCCAGCGCGGCGATGCAACGCGGTGTAGCCACACTGCGAGTCGCGGATCGAAAGGCCCGTGGCCCAGCGAGTGCCGAGCGACAACACTTGGTTGCCGATGAAGCGCGACAGCGGCATGCGTGCGAACGCGTGCGGGTGCGAGAGGCGATCGCCCTTGGCGTAGTCGGCCTCGCCGCGCAGCACGGGCGCGAGCAGGCCGTGCAGATCGCACGGGTCCATCTGGCCGTCGCCTGCCATCACGGCGACCACGTCGGCGCCGGCCGAGAAAGCCCGTGCGTAGCCCGTGCGCAACGCCGCGCCCACGCCCGCGTTGCGCGCGTGGCGCACCACCAAGACGCGCGGGTCGCCCACACCCCGCGCACAGGCGCTGGTGTCGTCGCGACTGCCGTCGTCCACCACCACCACATGGTCGACGTACGCCGGGATGGAGCGCAGCGTTCGGGCGATCAGCCGGCCCTCGTTGTATGCGGGAACCACCACCGCGATCTGCGCGTTGTGCAGCATGCGGCGCGTTCTTACTCGACGGTGACGGTCTTGGCGAGGTTGCGCGGCTGATCGACGTCGGTGCCCTTCAAGTCGGCCACGTGATACGCCAGCAGCTGCAACGGGATCACCGTCAAGAACGGTACCAGCTCGCTGAGCGTGTCGGGGATCTCGATCACGTCGTTGCTCAGCGAGTGCAGCTCCTCATCGCCCTGCGTCGCGATCGCGATGATGCGTCCGCCGCGCGCCTTGGCTTCCTGCAAGTTGCTCATGCTCTTGTCGCGGTGCTCGTCCCTGGGTGCCAGCACCACGATCGGCACGCTCGGGTCGATGAGCGCGATCGGGCCGTGCTTCATCTCGCCGGCGGCATAGCCTTCGGCGTGGATGTACGAGATCTCCTTGAGCTTGAGCGCGCCCTCGAGTGCGATCGGGTAGCTCGTGCCGCGGCCCAGGAAGAGCACGTCGCGCGCGTCCATGTAGCGGCGCGCCAGGTTGAACACGAGCTGACGCGTACCGGCGAGCACGTCGCGCATCTGCTGCGGCAAGCGCGCCATGCCTTCGATGAGCTGTTCGGCGCGCTCCTTGCTCAGCGTGTCGCGGCGCTTGCCGAGATACACGGCGAGCATGAGCAGCGCTGCCAGCTGTGCCGTGAAGCACTTGGTCGACGCCACGCCGATCTCGGGCCCCGCACGCGTGTAGAGCTCGGCGTCGCTGGCGCGCGCGATGGCGCTGCCCATCACGTTCACGATCGCCATCAGCTTGGCGCCGCGTTCCTTGGCGATCTTCGCGGCCATCAGGGTATCGAGCGTTTCGCCCGACTGACTGATCGCGATCACCAGGTCGCCCGGGCCCACCACCGGATCGCGGTTGCGGAACTCGCTCGCGAGCTCGACCACGGTTGGAATGCGCGCGAGGCTCTCGATGTAGTAGCGACCCACCATGGCGGCGTGGTGGCTCGTCCCGCAAGCCAGGAGCACCACGCGCTGGATCTGCGTCGCGAGCTGCGGCGACAGACCGATTTCTGCAGCCACGATGTCGGCGTGCTCGCGGTCGAGCCGGCCGCGCAGCGTGTCTTCGATGGCGCGCGGCTGCTCGTTGATCTCCTTGAGCATGAAGTGCTTGTAGCCCGACTTCTCGGCCATGGCGGGCGACCAGTCGATGGTCTTCACCACGGCTTCGATCGGCGTGCCGTCGATCGTCGTCAGCTGCACACCGCTCTGAGTCAAGACGGCCATCTGGCCATCTTCCATGATGATCACGCGGCGCGTGTAGGGCAACACCGCGGGGATGTCGCTGCCGCACAAGGTCTCGTTCTCACCTAGACCCAGCACTAGCGGCGAAGCGTTCTTCGCCACCACGATCTTCTTGGGCTCGCTCTTGCGCATCACGGCGATGGCATATGCGCCCTCGACCTCTTTGAGCGCCATGCGCACGGCGTCTTCCAGGCTCGCGCCCTTCTTGCAGTGGCCATCCACCAGGTGGGCGATGATCTCGGTGTCGGTGTCGCTGACGATCTTTGCGCCTTCCTTCTTGAGGCGCGCGCGCAGCGGCATGTGATTTTCGATGATGCCGTTGTGGATGACCGCGATGTCGCCTGCCACGTGCGGGTGCGCGTTGGCTTCGGTCACTCCGCCGTGCGTGGCCCAGCGCGTGTGCCCGATGCCCGTGGTGCCGGTTAGTGGCGTTGCGAGCAGCGCCTCTTCCAGGTTGCGCAGCTTGCCTACCGCGCGCACCACGTTGATGCGCTGGCCGTCGTGCACGGCGAGCCCGGCGGAGTCGTAGCCGCGATACTCCAAGCGGCGCAGACCGTCGATCAGGATCGGGGCGCAGTTCTTGTCACCGACGTAGCCAACGATTCCGCACACGGCTCACCTCACTTTGCGGCGGCCGCGGGCGTCGCGGGCGCACTGGCAGGTATAGCCGAAGCGGCCGCCGCGGGCTTGTTTGCCGCGGCCGGATCGACCAGTACCTTACCCTCGGTGTCGATGACCTTGACCGGCCCGTAGGCTGACAGGGTCTCCTTGATGGCAGCCGCTTTGCCGACGACCACGATCAGCGCCTTGTCCGCCAGGATGTGTGCCTTGGCCGCAGCCAACGCTTGCTCCTTGGTGACTGCCTGGATCTCGGCGCGGTAGCCATCCCAGTAGTTGTCCGGGAAGCCGTAGCTGCGCAGCTCCGAGATCAAGCCTGCGATTTCACCGGTGGTCTCGATGTGCAGCGGGAACGAGTCGATGAGCAAGCGTTTGGCATCGCTCAGCTCTTTGTCCGCCGCGGGCTCGGCTGCGATGCGCGAGAGGTGCTCCATGAACGCCTTCATGGCTTGTGCGGTCACTTCGTTGCGCACGGCGGCAAAGGCGCGGAAGGGCACCGGTTGCACGCCGGTGTCGACGTCGCTGTACGCGCCGTAGGTCAGGCTCTGACGCTCGCGCAGATCCATGAACAAGCGCGCGGCCGCAGAGCCGCCCAGCACCTCGTTCGCCACGGTCAGTGGCACGAACGCCGGGTCCTTGCGAGCGATGGCCACGTTGCCGACGTAGATCACCGACTGCACGGACTCAGGCCGATCGACGAGCACGATCTCGCGACCGTCGCGCGTGGGCACCGGCGGATACGCGATGTCCGCGAGCTTGCGCGCAGACCAGTCCTTGAATGCGTGGTTGGCGGCCGCCATCACCGCTTCGGGCGTGACGTCGCCGACCACCACGAGATACGCGTTGTTCGGCGCGAAGTGCTCCTTGTGCCACTTCTTCAGATCAGCACGCTTGAGGTGCTTCACGACCTCCTTGGTGGTGTCCACGTGCCAGTACGGATGGTTGCCGTAGAGCGCCTTGTAGAACTCGCGGCGCGCCAGGAAGCTCGGGCTCTGGCTCATCAGCGACAGGCGATCGAGCTCGCGCTTCTTCAGCTTCTCGAGCTCCTTGTCGTCGAAGGTCGGCTGCGTCGCGAGCTCGGCCACCAGCGACAGCGCGTCTTTGAGCTGATCGCTCAGCACCTTCATGTCGATCTCGACATGCTCCTCGTCGTTGCCGACGTGCAGTCGCGCGCCGAGGAAGTCGACGGTCTCCGCGATCTTCGCGCTCGACTTCTTCGTGGTGCCTTCCTTGAGCATCTGGGCGACGAGCTCGGCCATGCCGGGCTGGTCGGCCGGGTCGGCCGCAGAGCCGCTCTTGATCACGAGCTTCACCTGCAGCGCCGGCACCCCGTGCAGCGCCACCGTGTTCACTTCCAGCCCCGAGCTGGTGTTGGCGCGCGCGATCGGCGGGAAGTGGATGTCGCGCGCAGGCTCACCCGCAGGAGGCTCTTCCTTCGCGATGGCCACGTGCTCGACACTGACGGTCGACGTGGTCGTGGATGCGGGCGTGGTCTGCGCTGCGGGCGGCAGCGTGGCGCCGCCGCCGCAAGCGGCAAGCAGAGCGGTACACGCGCTCAGAACGAGAGATCGCTGTTGCAAGCTCATGGCACACTCCCTTGTGCGTCGCGTTCTGCGTGGTGCTTGGGCTTGGCTGTTGCAGTCGGCGCTGCGCCGCCGCCGCCAGCTGCACTCGCAGGCACCACATCGAGGACGGTGCGGTTGGTAGGCGTGAAGTACCGCGCCGCAACGCGCTTGATGTCGGCCAGTGTGACCGCGGTGTAGTGCGCGAGCTCGCTGGTGAGCAGGTTCGCGTCACCGTGGAACACCTCGAACTCTGCCAGGCGCGTGGCGCGTGACAGGTTCGACTCCATGCCGAACACCAGCTCGGCGCGAATGCGGTTCTTCGCCTTCTGCAGCTCGCGCTCGCTGATGCCCTTGTCGGCTACCGACTTGAGCTCGCTCTCGATCAAGTTGCGAGCCTCGTCGGTCTTGTGGCCTTCGGCGCAGATCGACCAGAACGAAAACAGGTCGGGGCCACGACGGCCGTCGGTGCTGACCTCGATCTCCTGGACGATCTCCTTCTCCTTCACCAGCTTCTGGTAAAGGCGCGAGCTCTCGCCGTCACCCAGCACGATCGACAGCAGCTCGAGAGGGTAGTGGTCGGGCTCGCGATCCTTGGGGATGTGGTAGGTCACGTGGAACGCGGGCAGCTGCGCCAGCGGGTCCACCATCGAGTCCTTGCGCTCTGCGGTCTGCGGCGCAGGGTCGGCCACGTCGAATGGCTTCACTTTGCGTGCTGGGATGTCGCCGAAGTACTTCTTCACCAGCGCCATCGCCGCTTCCGGATCGAAGTCGCCCGCGATGCTGATCACGGCGTTGTTCGGCGCGTAATAGGTGTCGAAGAACTCCTGCACGGCGGACAGCGGCGCGTTCACGAGGTCTTGCATGTCGCCGATGGTCGAGTGCGAATACGGGAAGTAGTCGCCGTAGGCGATCTCGTTCACGCGCAGCATCGACTTCATGTACGGGCGGTTGTCGTAGCTCTGCCGGCGCTCTTCCATGACAGTCTGGCGCTGGTTCTCGAAGTTTTGCTGCGTGATGGCCAGCGACTTCATGCGGTCGGCTTCGAGCCACAGCCCGAGCGCCAAGTCGTTGCTCGGCAGCGTTTCGAAGTAGTTGGTGCGGTCGTCGCTGGTGGTGCCGTTCATCGAGCCACCGCGGTTCATGATCAGCTGGAAGTGCTCGCCCTTGCCCACGTTCTGCGAGCCCTGGAACATCATGTGCTCGAACAGATGGGCGAAGCCGGAGCGGCCGCGCACTTCGTTGCGCGAGCCGACGTCGTAGAAGATGGCAACCGCCACCGTGGGCACGGTGTGGTCAGGGTTCATCACCACGCGCAGGCCGTTGTCGAGCTTGCGGCGGTCGATGGTCAGTGCCAGGTGCTCGCCGGGCGCAGCGGCTGCCGGGGCTGCTGCTGCAGTGGGAGCCGGAGCAGCTGTGGCTGCCGCGGCAGGGGCAGCGGGTGCGGCCGGTTTGGCAGAAGCAGCAGGCGGCGCGGTGGCGGTGGTCGGCGCCGGGGCGAGCTCGGCAACGACCGTCAGTGGCCAGGCCAACACGAGCCATGGCATCAGGAATTTAGGGATAGTCGACATGCGTGTTCCTCGCTTCGCGGGCGGCAGAGCCTAGATGAAGCTTGACGATTGCGACACCTGCACATACGCTCAGGTCCATTCATGACGGCCGCCATTCTCTCCATCGGGACCGAGCTCACGCGGGGCGAGCTAGTGAACGGCAACGCGCGCTGGTTGGCCGAGCAGCTCACCGAGCTGGGTTTCCAGGTCGTGGAACACGCGACGGTGGCAGATGATGCCAAGCACATCGCTTCGGCGTTGCTGCGCCTGTGTCAGTCGGGTCCCCAGTCGGGTCCCCAGTCGGGTCCCCAAGCGCGCGTGCTGGTGTGTACCGGCGGCTTAGGCCCCACCTCGGACGACCTCACCACGGCCGCCGTCGCCGCGGCCCTCGGTGTGCCACTCGAGCGCGACGCTGCCTCGCTCGCTGCCATCGAAGCCCGCTACCGCAGCGGAAAGATTGCGCGCGCGATGCCAGTGCTCAACGCCAAGCAAGCCGATTTCCCGCGCGGCGCGCATGTGTTGCCCAACGCCGTCGGCACGGCGCCCGGCTTCGCGGTCACCATTGGCTCCGGTCCCGGTGCCACGCGCGCCTTCTTCATGCCGGGCGTGCCGAGCGAGATGCAACATTTGTTTGCAACCCACGTAGCACCCGCCATCGCCGGCCTGGTCAAGCGCAAGAGCTTCCAGGTGCACATTCGCACGGTCGGTCTGGCCGAGTCGGTGCTCGCCGAGCGCCTGCGCGACATCGATCTCGGCGGTGCGCGTCACACACCGGGCATCACCATCGGCTACCGCGCCTCGTTCCCCGAGGTCGAGGTCAAGGTGCTCGCCGAGCGCGCCGACCTCGAGCAGGCGCGCGCGCTCGCGCAAGGTGTCGCGGGCGAAGTGCAGCAGCTGCTGCACGACGTCGCCTACGGCGGCAAGGACAGCAACTACCCCGCACACGTCGGCGAGCTGTTGCGTCGTGCCGGCTTGCAAGTCGCGCTCGCCGAGTCGTGCACTGGCGGTCTCATCGGCAAGCTGCTCACCGACGTTGCAGGCAGCTCCGACTACGTGCTGGGTGGCGCAGTCACTTACGCCAACACCGCCAAGCACCGCATGTTGGGCGTCGACAAGGCGCTCTTGCGCGAGCACGGCGCCGTCAGCGAAGAGGTCGCGCGCGCCATGGCCGAAGGCGTGTTGCAAATGCTGGGCGCGCAGATCGCCGTGGCCGTCACCGGGATCGCCGGTCCAGGTGGTGGCAGCGAGCACAAGCCGGTGGGCACGGTGTGCTTCGCGCTCGCGCTCGCAGGCGCGCCGACCCGCACACGCACTGAGCTTTTTCCGGGTGACCGCGAGCGCGTGCGGGTGCGCACCGCATACACCGCGCTACGTCTGCTCGCCCAAGCTGCACAAGAAACGCTTGACGCTCGCGAGAGCGCGCACGTACAGCAGGAACCGGCCTCCTGAGCGAGCGCTCGTCGGCTGGCACGCAGAGCACAGAGTCAAAGAGACACGACACGGCGACAACTATCGAAGGAGAGCGCGATGGGCGACAGCAATCGGGACAAGGCGTTGGAGTTGGCAGTTGCGACGATCGAAAAGTCCTACGGCAAGGGCGCGATCATGCGCCTGGGCGACAAAGAGATCGTCAAGATCGAGACCACTGCCAGCGGTGCGATCTCGCTCGACATCGCGCTCGGCGTGGGCGGCTACCCGAAGGGCCGCATCATCGAGATCTACGGCCCGGAGTCGAGCGGCAAGACCACGCTCACCTTGCACGCCATCGCCGAATGCCAGAAGGGCGGAGGCGTGGCCGCCTTCATCGACGCCGAGCACGCGCTCGACGTGGGCTACGCCAAGAAGCTCGGCGTCAACACCGAGGAGCTACTCGTCGCGCAGCCCGACTTCGGCGAGCAAGCACTGGAGATCGCCGACACGCTGGTGCGCTCTGGCGCGGTCGACATGATCGTCATCGACTCGGTCGCAGCGTTGGTGCCCAAGGCCGAAATCGAAGGCGAGATGGGCGACAGCCACGTCGGCTTGCAAGCACGCCTCATGAGCCAAGCATTGCGCAAGCTCACCGGCAACGTCCACCGCTCCAACGTCACACTGGTGTTCATCAACCAGATCCGCATGAAGATTGGCGTGATGTTCGGCTCGCCCGAGACCACCACCGGCGGCAACGCGCTCAAGTTCTACTCGAGCATGCGCCTCGACATCCGCCGCGTGGGCGCGATCAAGGTCGGCGAGGTGTCGGTGGGCAACCGCACGCGCGTCAAGGTCGTGAAGAACAAGCTGGCGCCTCCCTTCACCGAGTGCGAGTTCGACATCTTGTACGGCGAGGGCATCAGCCGCTGCGGCGATGTCATCGACCTCGCTGTGACCGACAACATCATCGAGAAGTCCGGCGCGTGGTTCTCGTACAGCGGCGAGCGCATCGGCCAGGGTCGTGAGAATGCCCGGACCTACCTGCAAGAGCGCCCCAAGCTGCTGGCTGAGATCGAGGCCAAGCTGCTGCAGAAGCGCGGCATGAGCCGCGGCGGCAAGGTCGGCGAAGCTCCGGCGTCGACCGCAAGCGATACGAGCGCCAAGTCAGTAGAGGCCGCGAAGCCTGCCGACGAGGACAAGCGTCCGGTTCCGCCGCAAGCGCAGCCGCCGCGACCGCGTCCGCGCGCCTAACCGCGCGTAGCGGCGCCTAACGCGAGAAGCGTCGGCCCGGCAACCGCCCGCCCGCTACAACGCTGTGCGCGCTCGTGCACAAGGTGTGCGTTGCCGGGGTCACCGAACAGTGCTACTGTACTCGACCCCACTCACGGCAGGCCGTCGGCCGCCCTGCAGTGGGTGTCGGCTGTTGGGGCAATCTGAAGCCGCTCAGTGCAGGAGGTCGCGTGTCTCAAGCGCAGCAGTTCAAGGTTGGCGATAACGCTGTCTATCCCGCCCACGGGGTGGCTCAGATCACGGGCATCGAGAGCCGCGAGATTGCCGGCCGCAAGAAGGACTTCTACATCCTGAAGATCCTCGACAGCGGCATGAAGCTGATGATCCCGACCGACGGCGCTTTGCGTGCCGGCCTGCGCGATGTCATCTCCAAGCGCGATGTGAAGAAGGTCATGGACATCCTGAAGGATCCCCGCATCGCGGTGACGGTCCAGCCCTGGAACAAGCGCTTTCGCGAGTACACCGAGATGCTCACCAGCGGCTCGGCCTTCGAGGTCGCCAAGGTCCTGCGCGACCTGCACCGCGTGAAGAACGAGAAAGAGCTGTCGTTCAGCGAGCGACGGCTGCTGGAGCAAGCCCGCAACCTGATGGTCGCCGAGCTGGCCCTCGCCAAGAACTGCGACGCCGAACGCGTACAACGCGAGCTCGACGCGGTGCTGGGCTAGCCCGATCCTTCTGTCGTGAACTGACCCGGCGAGCGAGGGCGGCTCCTGCGCGCGGTCCAGCGGGTCCGTGCTCGGAGCCGCCCTCGCTCGCCTGCGTCGCGTCGGAGGGCTACCGGTAGCGCCGCGGCGATCGACCGCAATCGCTTTGGCTTACCGGTAGGCCGTTTCCGATTCCGACGAACTCCCAAACCGCTTACCGGTAGCCCTCCGCCAAGCTCGCGCGCTCCGTTTCCAGCTGCTCTCGAGCCGGCCAAGCTCGCGCGTCGGGAGTGTTCCGCTTACCGGTAGCTATTCGGCAACCGACTTCGTTCGCCGAAGGCTACCAGTAGCCATGCGGCGATGAGCTTCGTTCGCCAAAGGCTACCGGTAGCCATTCGGCATCGATTTGTTCGCAACCGTCGCGAGCCGCCGCCGATAGGGAGGCATGCGCCGCAATCACGTGACGCGCATGAACGACTGGAGAGACCGATGACCGACGTTGCGACGAACAACCCGACTAGCGAAACGCGCAAAGCGCGGTTTCGTGAGGCGTACGAGAGGTCGCTGCCCGACATGGCGGCCTTGCCGGACAGCGAGCTGCTGTCCATCAACCTCGACATTCCGAGTGCGGTGGCGACGACGCTGGGCGCCTGGAAAGAGATTGCGCTGCTGCGCGATCAGGTGATGGGGCTGCATGACTTCGACGTCACGCGCTTCGACAAGCTGGAGACCTATGCGCTCGCGGCGTGGCAAGCGCATTCGTCGTACGTGGCGGCGTCGACGCCGGCGGAGCCGATCCAGGAGCTCGCCGACAAGGCTGTGGCCTCGCGGGAGCAGCTGCTGTCCGACGCGGTAGCGCTCGGCAAGCGCGGGCTGATCGACGGCGAGCGGCTCAAGGAGCTGAAGGGGCCCGTTGGCTACAAGAACGTGGCCATCGACATCGGCGTGCTCGTTGCGCTGCTGCGCGAGCGCTGGGCGGTGGTCGCGAGCAAGACCGCGTTGAGCGCCGAAGAGCTGGACGCGGCCGAGACACTCGCTGACCAGCTCATCACGGCGGTCGGGCAGCGCGAACAAGCGCCGCTGGTGGTCGCGACGGCCGCCGACAACCGGCAGCGTGCGTTCTCGCTGTTGATCAAGACTTATGACCAAGCGCGCCGCGCCATCAGCTACCTGCGCTGGAACAAGGACGATATCGAGAGCATCGCTCCATCGCTCTACGCCGGGCGGCAGAATGGCAACCATCGCAAGAGTGGCGATGGCGGATCGAGCGAGCCCGCCACCACTGTGGTTGCGCCCGCTGCGCCGCCACCGTCGGCCGCAGCCGCGTCCGCCGCGTCCGCCGCGAACGCTGCGCCACGCGCGCCGGCGACCCCACAAGTCACTGCCGGCTTTCCCGGCAGCGATCCGTTCGGCAAGTGAGCTCGCATAACGGCAGGGAGATTCGGCAATGACACCTTCGCTCTACCTTGGCGCCGCACGCTCCATGAAAGCAGGGAGCAACGCGTTCTCGTTGCAGCTGCCGGTGCATCACCTTGTGACGCATGGCGTGGTGATGGGAATGACCGGCAGCGGAAAGACGGGCTTGGTGACCGTCGTGGTCGAAGAAGCGCTGCGAGCGCGCGTGCCGGTGCTGGTGGTGGATGTGAAGGGAGACTTGCCGAATCTCCTACTGTCGTTTCCGAGCTTCGGGGCGGAAGCTTTCTTGCCTTGGGTCCAGAACGACGCCCAGGTGACGAGCGAAGCTGCGCGCATCGCGCTCGCGCAGCAACTTGCGGCGCTGCGAAGAGACGGCCTTTCGGCGTGGTCGATCAGAGAAGACATGCTCGCGAGCTTTCGCACGACGACGTCCATTCGCGTCGTCACGCCCGGCGCGACCGCCGGCGAGATGCTGCACGTGCTGTCGTCACTCGAGCGCAGATCATCGCGCTGGGATACGGATGTGGAGAGTGCGCGGGCGGCATTGAGCGCAGCTGTGTCGCTCTTGCTGCGCTTGCTCGGCCGCGATC
Organism: Pseudomonadota bacterium; assembly: GCA_017881185.1. Classification (GTDB taxonomy): domain Bacteria; phylum Myxococcota_A; class Polyangia; order Polyangiales; family JAFGIB01; genus JADGRF01. The sequence goes on from JADGRE010000140.1 coordinate 12,455, forward strand.
CCGATCCCGCCAAGAGCCGCGAGCACGTGCTGCTGTCGGTGCTCGCCGAACACCGCTTGCTTGCGGGCAGCTCGGCGGAGCTCGGCGCGCTGCTCCACGACCTTGCCGCGCCGCCGCTGACGCACATCGGTGCGCTCGAGATGGATGAGTTCATGCCCAAGCGCCAACGCAAGGAGCTTGCCGCGGCCCTCAACACCTTGCTCGCATCACCAACGTTTGCCAGCTGGCGGCAAGGCCTCACGCTCGACATCGCCGAGTGGATGAAGGACGACCGGCCGACCACGCCCGTCACCATCGTAAGCGTCGCACACCTCGACGACGAAGAGCGCGCGCTGGTGCTTGGCGTGTTGCTCGAAGAGGTGCTGTCTTGGGTGCGCGCGCTACCCGGCTCGCAGCGCTTGCGAGCTCTGGTGGTGTTCGACGAGGTCTACGGCTTTCTACCGCCGCACCCGAATAACCCGCCCACCAAGCGCCCGCTGGTTGCGCTGATGAAACAAGCACGCGCATTCGGCGTGGGCGTGCTGGTCGCAACGCAAAACCCGATGGACCTGGACTACCGCGCGCTGAGCAATGCGGGCCTGTGGTGCATCGGGCGATTGCAAACGGATGCCGACCGTGCGCGCGTGGTGGAGAGCATCGCCGGCACCGAAGGCGGCGGTGGACGCGACGCGGCCTCGGAGTTGACGCACGTGCTCAAGCGCCTGGCACCGCGATGGTTTCTGGTTCGCAACGCGCACATGCCTGAGGAATCGTTGCTGGTGCAGCCGCGTTGGACGATGTCGTACATGCGCGGGCCGATGACGCGATGGGAAATCCAGCAAGCAAGAAGGCTCGCGCAACCCGCGCTGGCGTGAGGGTGACCGCCATGAGAGGCCGCCGAACCCGCCGCACTCGGTAGCCCAAGCCCTCGAAAGTACGTGACAGGGCGACCGGCACGAAACCTGCGCGCACTGGCCGCGTGTCCACCGCCGCCTCGACCCTTGGCCGATACCCACCCGTGCGCGCCCATGCGTCGCCGAGCGTGGACTACGAGCGGCGTCGCCCTGAAGCGGGCGTGCTGTACCAGACCCTCCAAGCACACCTCGAGACCTTCCTGAGCGACGCCGCCGAGGGTCACGACCGTATCGGTGTTCCACGCTTCGTCGAGAAAGAGCTACGCGGGTTCCTCAAGTGCGGCGTGCTCGCGCACGGCTTCTGCCGCTTTCAATGCACCGACTGCCGCCATGAGCGGCTGGTGGCCCTGTCACCCCTTCGGGTGTCACGAAGCGCGTCCTGCAAGGGGCGCGGCTTCTGCCCCAGCTGCTGCGGCAAGCGCATGACCGACATCGCTGCACATCTGGTCGATCACATCATCCCTGCGGTGCCGGTGCGCCAGTTCGTGCTGAGCCTGCCGCACTGGCTGCGCTATCGACTCGCCTACGATCACGAGCGCTGCATCGCCGTGCTCGCGATCTTCATACGTGCGCTACTGAGCTTCTATCGCAGCCGCGCAAAGAGCCGCGGCGTTCGCGATGGCCGCACGGGGTCCGTCACGTTCATCCAGCGCTTTGGCTCGGCGGCGAACCTCAACGTGCATCTTCACGTGCTGGTGCTCGATGGCGTGTTCACGCAGCAGCCCAGCGGCGAGCTGGTGTTCCACCCCGCGCCGCCACCCACGACCGACGAAGTGACCGAGCTACTCACGACGGCCCGCAAACGAATCCTGCGCCACCTCGGCAAGCACGGTCTGCTCGACGACGACGGCACGACCGACCCACTCACCGAGCAAGCGCCGCTGCTCGCCAACTGTTACGCCACGTCGATCGCGCAGCGCGAAACGGTTGGCGCACGACCGGGTGCACCGCTCACCCGCATCGGACGCGACCCCACCGCGCAGTGGAAAGAGCGCACTGGCCCACTGCAAGCTCACATCGAGGGCTTCGATCTGCATGCGAAACTCGCCATCGCCACCGACCGACCCGGTGGACAACTGGCGCTCGAGAAACTCGTGCGCTACTGCGCGCGACCTCCGCTGGCCAAGGACCGCCTCCACGAGCTCTCCGACGGACGCATCGCGCTACAGCTGAAGTCGCCCTGGTTCGACGGCACCACGCACGTGATCTACGAGCCGCTGGACTTCATCGCCAAGCTCGCCGCGCTGGTGCCGAGGCCGCACAAGAACCTCGTCGTCTACCACGGCGTGCTCTCCCCGCACGCCCGCTGGCGCGAGCGCGTGGTTGCCTACGGCCGCGAGCCCAACGCCACCGAACCCGCAGCAGCAGCTGCAACGCAGTCGCGGGCCCCCAAGCACCAGCGCCGGCAGTGGTCCGAGCTGATGCGCAGAGCGTTCGGCTACGACCTGCTCAGCTGCGGCAAGTGCGGCGGCCGGATGGTGCTCATCGCCTGCATCCTGCAGCGAGCCGTGGTCGCCAAGATCTTGAAGCACCTCGGCTTGGCGTCCGAGCCGCCGCGACCGGCCAAAGCTCGCGCGTCACCCGCGGCCCAGACCGACCTGGACTACGTCGCCTGAAGCGCGCGGTAGGCTTGCAGAAGCCGCTGCGCGGGACACCTGCGTCTGCAAGGCCAAGAGTCCTAAATCTGGGATGGTCCAGCAACCAGCGATCACCCGTTCATCCGCCCTGCCGCAGCAGAAGATGGGTGAGGAAGATGGGTGAGCTGCCGCAGCAGAAGATGGGTGAGGAAGATGGGTGAGCTGGGCCACGAAAATTCACTTCGTG
>JADGRE010000141.1 GCA_017881185.1 Pseudomonadota bacterium
GCGCGCACCAGCCAGCTCGCGCGTCGCGCGACGTTCACGCTGCGGCCGGTATTCCCCACGCGCCTGTCCGCCACAGGGGTGAGCATGCCACATGGGCGCGCTAGGGCCCCGTGTCTCACTTCGGGGCATGACGCTGCGCGGCCGCTCTGCTACCTGTATCCATGCGCTCTGAGGTGGCCGGATCCGACGGCCTGTGTGTACGCTCGAAGCTCCATGCCGTTTCACCCCCCGAACCCTGACCGCAACTCGCGCCGTATCTCGCCCCGCACGAGGCTCTTGTGCGTGGGCGCCGCGCTCAGTCTGCTCGGCTGTGCATCGGCGAACCTCGGCGACAAGCTGCAGGGTGAGGCCTGCACGCGCACCGATCAATGCGCGGCCGGGCTGGGGTGCGTGAAGGGCGCTTGCGAGCCGGCTGCCGTCCCCGACGCGGGCAACGCCGGCTCGTTGGATGCCTCGTCCACGGATGCGTCGGCGGACGACGCGGGTCACGACGACGCGGGCCCGTGACGTACTGCCCTGTGACGTACCGCCCGGTGACCTCACTGAACCGTGACGCGCGCACGTTCGGCTGTGTAGACTGACGCGGTGCGAAGCTGCCCCAAGTGCGGTACGCGCTACGCGGACGACCTGGCCTACTGCCCGAACGACGGCACGGCCACGACGCTCCAGGCCGAGCGCGGCGCAGAAGTCGACCCCTTCATCGGCACCACCATCGATGGTCGTTACCGCGTCGAGGCACGCATCGGTGAAGGCGGGATGGGCGTCGTGTACCGCGCCTCGCACACGGTGCTGAAGAAGCCGCTGGCCATCAAGGTGATGCGCGGTGAGCAAGCACAAGACCCCGAGGTCGTGCAGCGCTTCGTGCAGGAAGCGCAGTCGTCGTCGGCCATCGGCCATCCGAACATCATCAGCATCAACGACTTCGGCACCACTGCCGACGGCTCGGTGTACTTCGCGATGGAGTACCTGGAGGGGCAGAGCCTCGCCAGGGCCATGGAGCATGGGCCGATGGCGCGGCAGCGCGCGATCCACCTGTTCGTGCAGATGGCGAGCGCGCTCGAGGCAGCGCATCAGCGCGGCATCGTGCATCGCGATCTGAAGCCCGACAACTTGTTCCTGATCCGCCAGGGCGGCCAGGACGATTTCGTCAAGGTGCTCGACTTCGGCATCGCCAAGGTGAAGAACGCGGCGGCGAAGATCACGCGCACCGGCATGGTGTTCGGCACGCCGCACTACATGTCCCCGGAACAAGCGGCCGGGCAAGCCGTCGATCACCGCTCGGACATCTATTCGCTCGGCGTGATCATGTACCAGGTGTTCGCCGGACAGCTGCCGTTCGACGCCGAGTCGTACATGGGCGTGATGACCAAGCACATGTACGACGAACCGGTGCCGCCGAGCGCGATCTTGCCTGCGCTGCGCGGCCCGGTCGAAGACGTGATCTTGAAGGCGCTCGAGAAGAAGCCCGAGCAGCGCTACCAGTCGATGCTCGAGCTGAAGCAAGATCTCGAGCGGCTTGGTCGCGGTGACCCGGTGCTGGCGGCTGAGCGCAAGCTCGGCGTCTCCGACACGCTGCCGTTCACACCTTTGCCGGGTGGTTCGCCGTCCAGCGGCGTGCCCGCCGCATCCGCAGCGCCCGCCGCGCCCACCCTGTCGGAGATCGATGCAGCCGACGTGCCGAGCGTGCCGCGCAAACGCACCCCCGGCTGGCTCTTGCCCGCGGTGCTGGCCTCGAGCGTGGGCCTCGTGCTTGCGTACCTGCTGGCCCGCTCGAATGCTCCTTCGACCGAGAGTAACCCGCCGGTTGCAGCGGTCAGCGCGCCCGCGCCTTCGGCTGCGCCGGGGCCGGGCATGCTCGCTCCCGCTCCAAGCCCCACACCCCCGCCGCCATCAGCGGCAGCGCCGGCTCCACGAGTGCACATCAGCGCGCAGCCCGAGGGCAGCGAGCTCTACGCAGCCGGTGCATTGCTCGGCCAGGACCAAGCCACGCTCGACCGTCCGGTCACGGGGCAACTCCGGGTCGAGGTGCGCCATCGCGGCTACGTGTCGAAAGCCGTGCTGCTCGATCCGGGCAGTCCCGAGCAGATCCGCGTCGCGCTGGAGCAAGAGCCGCAAACCCCGGCGCCGACGCGCAAGCCACCCGCAGCACACGCTCCAGCGGTCGAAGCCGCTGCACCCGCGCCCAAGACGCAAGCGGCGGCCAAGCCCGCGCTCAACAAGCCCAATCCGTTGAACGACGTGGTCGACCCCTGGCGCTGACGCGCGCTGCGCGCAGCAGGCTCAGCGCATCATGCGCTTGCATTCGGCGACGTACTCACCGCGACCGAGCGCCACGCACTGTTTGTAGGCTTCGCGCGCCGCCTTGTGGTCGCCCAGCTGGTCCTTGGCTGCGCCCAGCACGATCCAGCCTTCCGAGTTGCCCGGGTCGGTCATCACCGCGCGCGCTGCGTACTCCGCGGCGGCCGCATCACGGCCGCGGTTGAGGTAGCCGAACGCCAGTCGTCCGAGCACCACGGAGTTGGTGGGCAGTAGGGTCGCGGCCTGCTCGTACAGCGCGAGCGCTTGCTTGACCTTGCCTTGCTCCTCGAGCTTGTGCGCGCGGCTCAAGAGGCTCGTGGCGTCGGCAGCGGGGCCCGCCTCCGCTGCAGCTGACGGCTGCGCTGTGTCGGCCGCGGCCGCTGCGTGCGGCTCGGCATTGGCTTCGGCCGGCATTGCGCTGGGCGCTGCAGCTGACGGCTGCATTGGTGTTGGGGCAGCGGGTTGCGCTGGCGCCGGCGATGGTGGCACCGGCTGCGCTACCGGCGGTGCGGCTACGGGTGCCGCTGTCGCTTGCGCCGGTCGTGTCGCTTGCGCGCTGTGTGCCGCGGGCGCAGCGCCTGCGCCGGAGTCCCCTTGCATGCTGCGGTAGGCAACGATGGCAGCTGTCAGCATGGCCAGCGGGATGACGACACGCGTGAGTGTGCGCCGCGTCGTGGTCGGCGGAATGGTGCTGACATGCGACCATGAATCGCGCCTCGGCTCGGGCGCGCCGTGGGTTTCGTCGGCCCGCAAGTAATGTTCTTCGTGAGCCGGCGTCGGCGTCGCGGCAATGGCGGCCGGTGCGTGCGTCGCAGTCGCGAAGGCCTTGGCCGACGGCACCGTTCCATCCCAGTCCATCGTCTCCGCCATCGCGGGACTCGCCGACGCCATGCTTTGACGCCCAGACATGGCCACGCTCGGGTGGCCCGGCAAGCTGCGATCGAGCGCGATCGGCTCCGCCACAGCGGGCAACGCAGGCATGCGCGCAGTCGTGCTCGGCAGGTTCGCGGGCGCCGGACGCGCAGCCGCGGGAACGGGCGGTGGGTGCGACGCTTCGCCGTCGTCATCCAGCTCGGCGTCCATGAACTGCGCCTCGCCGGTCTGCGCTCGGCGCTGCGACGATGTCTCCCATGGACGCGAGCTGTCGGGCTCGGTCGTTCGCTCGAGCTCCTCCGGCTCGTCGTCGAATTCTTCTTCGCCCAGCGCCAGCGTGGCTGTCTCGATCGACGACAGCATCCCCGGTGAGGTTGTGAGCGACAGCCGCTTCTTGCGTCTGCGCTGCTTGCGCACCCGCACCAGCACAGGGGCCTCGTCGGGCTCCGGCTCGGCAGCTTGCGTAGGCAGTGCCGGGAGCGCGGGCAGCGCAGGTTCGCGCATGTCAGCTGCCACGTGATGTTGACCCGTCGCAGTCGCCGCAGTTATCGCCGGCAGCGTGGGCTCGGCTGCCGCAGTCACCCGCGCAGGCGAAGGCTCGAGCGGCACCACGTCGCCGATGATCGCGGGCGCGGGAATCGACCGCACCTGATTGCGTGTGGGCTCGCCTGCCACCTGCGCGTCCGCGTCACCCGCGTCGGCATCTTTGCGCCGGAACGGCAGCACGTTGTCTGTTGGTGTGGTTGCGGCCGCTGCAGGCGCAGCCGGTACGGTCAGCGCAGGCACGGCTGCGCCGCTCAGCGTGATGGGCTCGATGTGGCCGCTGTCGGCCCGCCGTCGATACTTACCCTTGCGTGGGCGCGCACCTTCGGCGGCTTGTTCAGCTTCGCTCGGGCCGTAGTCCAGCGTGGTGCGACTCTTGCCGCGCTGCGCCTCGGCGTCGCTCCTGGCCGGTGCTTCCAGCGTCGCTGCAGGAAATGCCGACAAGCCCTGCACAGGCACGACCTCGGGCTCCGTGGAATCCAGCTTCGCGGGGCGCTGCGTCTGCGCCGGCGGCCGCAGCGAGGCATGTCGGCCCGTGTTGAAGATCAGTCCTTCGAAGTACAGCTTCGAGATGGCAGTGAGCGCTTCGAGGTCGTCCTGGTTGCATGCATCGACCACCTGCATGAGCGAGCGATGGCCATCGAAGTGCCGCAAGATGCCGTTGATCTCGTCGGGGATCTCCGCGAGCCGGTCGACCAGCTCCTGATCGTTCACCTCGAATACCGAGTCCAGATCCGGCAGTTGCTCGAGCAGGCGACCCCACTCGTCCAGGCGCCGCATGCCTTCCATGAGCACGCCTTGCGCGGATGTCTGGATCACGTCTTCGCGGCGCACGTCGCGGAAGTCGATCTCGAAGCTGCCCTCGGTCCACACCAGCGCGCGGTAGATCGCCCGCGCGCCACGCAGGGCGCCCATCTCTGCATCGACCGGGTTGCCCGCGCGAAAGTAGAGCGCGCCGGTCTGCGTGCCGCTCTTCAGATACAGCACACCCGACTTCTTGCTGTTGTCGATGGTCTGCAAGAGGTCGACCACGCCGATGTCCGAGAGCGCGCCCGTGAAGCGCTGCTTGCTCGACGCGCCGCTCTTGAGCTCGATGCCTTCGCGGCGCTTGCGCTGCAACACCAGGTTCACGCGCGCGATGATCTCTTTGATGTAGATGGGCTTGGTGAGGTAGTCGGCGACCCCGAGCTCTAGGCCTTTCACCTTGCTCTCGACGGAGGTGTCGCTCGACAGGAAGATCAGCGGCACGTCTACCAGCTCCGGGTGCTTGCGGATCTCCTCGATGAACGCGAAGCCATCGACCAGCGGCAAGCGCGTGTCCGACAAGATCAGATCCGGCCTGCTCAGCTGCATCATGTCGAGCGCGCCTTGCGCGTCGGTCGACGTGGCAACGCTATAGCCGGCCTTGCGCAGGCTCACTTCGAGCACACGCAAGCTTCGGAGATCGGCGTCTACCAGCAGCAGGTTCTGCTTCGCCACGTCGTCACATCCAGGCTGTTGAGGTCGGCCGCAGGCGGCGACCGAGAGTACGAGGCCTCATTTTGAACGAATCTGCCAAGATAAGACCCCCCAATTTGCGGGTCCTTGACCCTCGCGCGCGGGCTGCCTTATCGTGCGTGTCGGTCGGACACCGCGAATTTTCCGGAATCTACCAGGAATTCGGGGTCGAGTCGAAAGTTGCACCGCGGGTCGCGGGTCGCCACTCACTCACTCAGTGACTCAGTTACAAGGAGACGGAACATATGGCAAAGCGTCAGTCGGTCTTGGCAGGGTTGTTCCTCGTCAGTCTCTTTGTGCTCGTCGCCGCGGGCTGCAAGGGTGGCGCGCAGATGGCCATCCTCGACATCGATCCCAAGGTTGGCCACACGCAGGGCGACCAGTACGTGAAGATCGTGGGCAAGAACTTCCGCCAGGACATCGGTTACACCGTGTACTTCGGCACCAAGAAGTCGGCCCAGGTCACCATCGTCGACCCTGAGACCCTGCTCGCCACCACCCCGTCGGGCGTGAAGGCCGGCCAGGTCGACGTCATGATCCGCGCGGACGACGGCAACGCCTTCCGCCTGCCGGCAGGCTTCAAGTTCGAGGAAGTGGCCACCGGCACGGGCGACGGCGCGGGCGGTCTCGTGAACAAGAAGGAAAAGGGCAACCTCGCGTATTGATCGCGGGCGGCTCCGATTCCGTGATGAAAGCGTTCGTGCACCAAAGCGCCGTGGTCGACGACGACGTCGAGCTGGGCGAGGGCACCAAGGTCTGGCATTTCGTCCACGTGTCGAGCGGTGCACGCATCGGCGCCGACTGCTCGCTCGGGCAGAACGTGTTCGTGGGCCGCGGCGTGCACGTGGGCCGCGGTGCACGCATCCAGAACAACGTGTCGTTGTACGAAGGCGTCGAAATCGACGACGACGTGTTCCTGGGCCCCAGCTGCGTGTTCACCAACGTGGTCAACCCGCGCGCGTTCGTGCAGCGCAAGCAAGAGTATCGGCCCACGCGCGTGCGCAAAGGCGCCAGTGTGGGCGCCAACGCCACCATTGTCTGCGGCGTCACGCTCGGCGAGTATTGCTTCGTGGGTGCGGGCGCGGTCGTGACGCGCGACTTACCGCCCCATGCGCTGGTCGTGGGCACTCCCGCGCGGCGCATCGGCTGGATGTGTCGCTGCGGCGAGCGTCTGCCCGAGCTGCCGGTGGCGCAGTGCAAAGCTTGCGGTACGCGCTATGAGATCACCCAAGGGGCCTGCACCGAGCTTGCAACGCGCCTTGCAAAGAGCTGACTTGAAATGAGCCCGACCAACGATCCCGTCGCCCTCCTCGACCTCGCTCCACAAAACGCTTCTGTCGCCGCCGAGCTACGCGCCGCCTTCGATCGCGTGCTGCAGTCGGGCGCCTTCATCCTGGGCTCCGAGGTCGAAACCTTCGAGGCCGAGGTCGCGCGCTACATCGGCGTCAAGCATGCGTTCGGCATCTCGAGCGGCACCGATGCGATTCTGCTCGCGCTGATGGCGCTCGACGTCGGCCCCGGCGACGAAGTCATCATGCCGCCGTTTACCTTCTTCGCGACGGGTGGATGCGTGGCGCGCCTGGGTGCCAAGCCCGTGTTCGTCGACATCGAGCCGCGTACCTTCAACATCGACGTCTCGCGCATCGAAGAGAAGATCAGCGCGCGCACCAAGGCCATCATGCCGGTGCATCTGTACGGGCAGACCTGCGATCTGGAAGCGCTGCGCGAGCTGGGTGCCCGCCGTGGTGTGCCCATCATCGAAGACGCTGCACAATCACTCGGCGCACGCAGCAAGCAGTTCGCGGCCGGCAGCGCGGGCGCGTTCGGTTGCTACTCGTTCTTCCCGTCCAAGAACCTCGGCGCGCTCGGCGACGGTGGGCTCCTGAGCACCAACGACGACGCCCTTGCGAAGAAGGCCAAGCTCTTGCGTGCCCACGGCGCCGAGCCCAAGTACTACCACGCGCTGATCGGCGGCAACTTCCGCCTCGATGCGTTGCAGGCTGCGTTCCTGCGCGTGAAGCTGCCGCACCTCGACAGCTGGACGGCAGCTCGCCGCGGCAACGCAGCGTTGTATGACCAGCTCTTCGCCGAGGCCAGTCTGCCGCTCGAGCTGCTGCGTACGCCGCAGCGAGTGTACGAGGGCCACGTGTACAACCAGTACATCATCCGCAGCAGCCGTCGCGACGAGCTCGCCAAGCATCTGCGCGCGCAGGGCATCGGCTGCGAGGTCTACTACCCGGTCCCCTTGCACCTGCAGCAGTGCTTCGCGTACCTCGGTGAAAAGGCCGGCGCGTACCCGCAGGCCGAGAGCGCGTGTCAGCAAGTGCTGGCGCTGCCGATCTACGCCGAGCTCGGTCACGAACGCTTACGGCACGTCGCGCAAACGGTCGTGGAGCTCCTGCGCCGGTGAGCCGCCCGTGACCGACCCCCCAGGCCAGCGGCAACCTGCTGCCGCGCGCTTCACGGGGTTGCGTGCGGAGCTCGCCAAGTGGGTGCAGCGCGCCAGCGCGGCGCTCTTGCTCGGTAGCTTGCTCGGCTTTGCTGGCGGCCTCATCTGGGTCTTGGACTTGTTCAGTCGGTTTCGGCAGCTGTACGTGGGGCGAGCTCGCCTGGGCGCCCTGAGCTCGGGTGCGCGCGCCCTGGGAACGTGTGAGTATCGTCCGCAAGGTCATCGTGGCGGTGCGCGCGATCAAGAAGAGCTGAGCGGAGACAACCATGGCAAAGCACTGGCTACACACGATCTGGTTCGGCACCTGCCTCGCGCTGGGTGGCTGCGCCACCAACTTCCAAGGCTCAGCGTACGTCGAGGGCGGTCGCGCCGAGTGCGAGAAGAAGTGCGCCGCGGAAGGCCTCGTGATGAGCAGTATCGTCTACATGGGGGAGTACTCGAGCGCCTGCGTTTGCGAGGTGCCTGGTCGTCAGGCAGCCCCTCCCGCAGCTCCCAGCCCAGCCCCCGCCGCAGCGGCCACCACCGGTGCCATCGGAGTCATCATGCAGATGCGTCGCGCGCAAGAGCAGAACAATCAAGTCGCGATGATGCCGGCGCACTGAGCGCGAGCTCGCGCGTCGCCGTCAGCGCGTCCTGCGCGCTCAGCGCAACGCCGGCAAGCGCTTGGCCCGACGCGCTGCCGCCGCGATGATCTCTTCAGTCTCCTGCGTCGGCACACCGAGCCGCGCCGCGAGCTGCCGAATCGTGTGCAGCTCAGCGTCGGCTTGTTCGCCGTCGGCATGCGTCAACGTGATCGCGTGCTGGATCAGGTCCCGGCGTTCCACCTGTCCAAGCCCGGCTTCTGGAAGATCGGCCAGCGTGCGCGGTGTCTTTGCGTACTGCCGCACCCACTGTTCATCCAGCGGATCCAGCTCGAACGCGGCGATCAACGCAGTCAGCACTGCCTGCTCTTGATCGTGCATCGCGCCGTCGGCCCAGGCCACGACCACGAGCGCTTCGAGCATAGTTTGCACTTCGGGTCGCATACCTGTGTGCCTGGGTGTGGGCGCGGGTTCCGCGGCGCCGCTACACTGGCACAGGTTATCAGCTGGCCGACAAAAGGTGAGACGCTACCCCTAGCAGCAGCGCATATGCGGCATTAGATTGTGACTCCATGAGCATCCCAAGCCGCTATCACGCGCCTTTCGGGCCAGCAGGCAGCGCTCCGGTCGACGCCGAGACCGCCCGCAAGCTGCTGACCGTGGCGCTGTCCCAAGGCGGCCAATACGCCGACCTCTTCTACGAGTACAACGTCGCGGGCAGCTACGCGCTCGAAGAGGGCATTCTCAAGGCTGCAGGCCGCTCGGTCTCCATGGGCCTGGGTGTACGCGTGATGAAGGGCGACGCCACTGGCTACGCCTACGTGCAGGAGCTCACGCCCGAAGCCATGCAGCGTGCCGCGCGCACGGCCGCGCAGATTGCCGCCGGTGAGCAAAGCGGCGCGCCTGTCAGCTTCGAAGTGCCGGGCCAAATCGCGCGCTACCAAGCCGCAGATCTCTCGCTCGACGTATCGGGCGAGCAGAAGCGCGAGCTCTTGCTGCGCGCCGATCGCGCTGCGCGCGCTGCAGACCCGCGCGTCATCCGCGTCGAAGCCTCGCTGCACGAAGAGCTGCGCGAGATCCTGATCGCCACCAGCACCGGCAAGCTCGCGAGCGATCGCCAGCCCATGATTCGCTTCTCGGTGCGCGTCATCGCCGACGATAACGGTAAGCGCCAGACCGGCTCCTCGGGCGGCGGCGGTCGCATGTCGCTCGAGTACTTCGACGAACCCACGCACTCCCCCGAAGCCCACGCACGCGAGGCCGTGCGCCACGCGCTCGCCATGCTCGATGCACGCGAGTCGCCAGCGGGGCAGATGGAAGTGGTGCTTGCGCCCGGCGACAGCGGCATCTTGCTGCACGAAGCCGTGGGCCACGGTCTCGAGGCCGACTTCAACCGCAAGGGCACCAGCAACTACAGCGGTCGCATCGGCCAGCGCGTCGCAAGCGAGCTGTGCACCGTGGTCGACGACTCCACGCTCATGGGCTCGCGCGGCAGCATCAACGTCGACGACGAAGCCAACACGCCGCTGGCAGCCACGCTCATCGAGCACGGCATCTTGGTCGGTTACATGCACGACCAGCACTCCGCCAAGCACTACAAGACCCAGCCCACGGGCAATGGTCGGCGCGAGAGCTTCCAAGCCCACCCACTGCCGCGCATGACCAACACGCTCTTGCTCGCCGGCCCACACGACCCGGAAGAGATCATCCGCAGCGTGAAGAAGGGCGTATACGCGCGCAAGTTCGGCGGCGGTCAGGTCGACATCGGCAACGGCGACTTCGTGTTCTCGTTGACCGAGAGCTACCTCATCGAAGACGGCAAGATCACCACGCCGCTCAAAGGCGTGAACCTGATCGGCAACGGCCCCGACGTCATGGGCAAGATCAGCATGCTCGGCAACGACGTGCAGACCTCCGACGGCATCTGGACCTGCGGCAAAGACGGTCAGTCGGTGCCGGTGGGCGTCGGCTGCCCCACCATCAAAATCGCCTCGGTGACCGTCGGCGGCACGGTTCTGTAACATGACAGATTACGACATCAACAAACTCATCGAGCTCGGCGCACTGGTCGTCGAGCGCGCCAAGCGTGCCGGTGCCGACGTTGCGGAAGCCGCCGTCAGCGAAGGCGCGCACCTGTCGGTCAAAGTTCGCATGGGCGAGCCCGAGTTGGTCGAAGAGGCCGGCTCGAAGTCGCTCGGCTTGCGCGTGATGCGTGGCCAACAGGTGGCCGTCACGTACACGAGCGACCTCACGCCCAGCGGCCTCACGCGCTTCATCGAAGACGCGCTCGAGCTGGCGAAGCTTTCGCAACCCGACAGCTTCGCCGGGCCGCCGGACCCGTCGCTCTTGTCCAAGCGCTCGCAGCACGTGGACCTCGATCTCTTCGACCCCGCCATCCACGACATCGACGCTGCGCAGGCGCTCGACATGGCGCTACGTGCCGAGCGTGCCGCGTTGTCGAGCGACAAGCGCCTCAGCAATAGCGAAGGGGCCACCATGACCCGCCAGGCCGGCGCATCGGCGCTGGTCACGAGCGGCGGCTTCAGTGGCGGCACGCGCGGAACCTACGCCTCGCTCGCGGTGCATCCCGTCGCCGACGACGCCGATGGCAAGAAGCGCAGTGGCTACCACTGGAGCGCGCGCCGCTACTTCGCCGACCTCGACACGCCCGAGCAAGTGGGTCTCGAAGCCGCCAAGCGCACGCTCGCCAAGCTCGGCTCACGCAAGATCAGCAGCCAAGAAGTCGCGGTGGTGTTCGACCCAGACGCCGGTCGCTCCATCCTCGGCTTGCTCGCGAGCTGCATCAACGGCGGCGCGATTTGGCGCAAGTCGAGCTACCTCGCCGAGCGCGAAGCTCAGCCCGTGGCGAGCCCCCTCGTCACCGTCATCGACGACCCCACCATTCTCCGCGGCCCCGGCTCGCGCGCGTTCGACGGCGAAGGACTGCTCGCACGCAAGCAGACCGTGGTCGACGCCGGCGTGCTGAAGACCTTCATCCTCGATACCTACGGCGCCAAGAAGCTGGGCAAAGCCAGCACCGCCAACGCCTCGCGTGGCAGCAGCGGCGGCGTCGGTGCCTCCACCTCCAACTTCATCCTGCAACCCGGCAAGCAGTCGCCTGCCGAGTTGCTCGCGGGCACCGACAAGGCGCTCTACGTCACCGACATGATGGGCTTCGGCTTCAACGCCGTCACCGGCGACTTCAGCCGCGGTGCCTCGGGCTTCTGGGTCGAGAAGGGCGAGCGCATCTTCCCGGTGTCCGAGGTGACGATCTCGCTCAACCTCGACGACATGCTCAAGCGCATCGACGCCATCGCGAGCGACCAAGACCTGCGCACGTCGATCAGCACACCGACCTTCCGCATCAGCAGCATGACCATCGCGGGCAAGTAGCGGCTCGTGGCGCGACGGGGCGCCAGCTCAGCGCTGCACGATACGCGCGAAGAGCAGCGCCACGTGCACGCGGCTCTGCTCGAGCTGCTCGTGCTCGGCGATCTCCGCCACCGTCGGCGTGCGACCCAGCTCCACGCGCAGCCGTCGCGCCGCCTGCAGCACCTGAGCGAGCCCCGCCGAGGCCGATGGCTCCTGGTGCCCCACCGTGCGTCCCGCGACCTCCAGGGCCGTCACGACCTCCTCGATGTCCTGCGTGCTCACCGCCATCACGCCGATCAGCTCGCCGATACTGTCGAGATCGACGACGCGCTCTGGCCGCGCGAGCAACTGCGCAACGATCTGGGCAAGCTCTGGGCGCATGGTTGGGCGCATGGTTGGGCGCATCATCGGTCGAGCGGGTCTTCCATTTCCTCGAAGTGCGGGTTCTTGCGCGCCTTGCGTGCCTTGCCGCGCTTGGCCTGCTCGTTGCGCACGTGCTCTACCATCCCCTTGAGATAGCCTGCCGCGCTCGCGCACACGATGCCCGTCCCCGCGAGCAGCTCGCGCGTATTGCGCGAGTCGTAGACGACCTCGCTCGCCAGCTGCTCCAGGAACGCGCGCGGGATCTGACTCAAGCGCTCGAGCCCAGGTGCGCGCAAGAGCGCGTTCGCGAGGTTGGTGGGCAAGCTGCCGACGGGCCTCGGCCGACCGGCAGATTCGGCGATCAGCTCGAACACCCGACGCACGGTGAGCGGCTGCTCGTCCACCAAGTGAAAGGTTCGGCCCTTGCTGCGTGAATCGCGCGCAATCGCCACGCCTGCCTCGACCACGTAGTCGATCGGCACCAGGTGCAACGGTTGATCGCCTCGGCCCGGCAGCGGCACGCGCAGGTCGACCGGCGAGCTGAGCATCAGCAAGATCAAGAGGTAAGGGCCCTCCATGCGATCGATCTCGCCGGTCTTCGAATCGCCCACGATGATCGACGGCCGCAGCACCGTGATCGGCAACATCGACATCGCATCGCGCATCAGCAGCTCCGCGCGAAAGCGTGTCTCTTCCACCACGTTGCGGCCGCTCGGCGGCCCGATCAACTCGTTCTCCAGCACGCGGCCGTTGCGGCGCGTGGAAAGCAGCGCGCTCGACCAGTGTGCGATGCGCTCGACGCGACCTTCGCTCGCCAGCCCCAGGTCGACGATTTCGCCGGCGCCAGCCACGTTGACACGTTCGGCGATCTCGCGACTGACGCCGGCATGCACGGCGGCAGCGCAGTGGTGCACGATGTCGACGCTCTTGGCCAAGGCCACGAAGCTCGGACCGGCCATGCCGAAGTCCATCGCCGCCGTGTCGCCCTTCACGAGCTCGACGCGGTCGCGACTGGGCTTGTCGAGCTCACGCACCAGCTCGTGCGCCTTGTCGAACGAGCCTTCCGGAACCAGGCACTTCACCAGGTCGCGCGGACCGCGCGCGAGCAGTCGCAGCAGCACCTTGCGTGCCACGAAACCCGACGGAAACCCCGTCAAAAGCAGTGTTTTCTCGGTGTCCGCCATGCTCATCCCTGGGCCTCTGCCGAGCCGAGTCCGAAGCGTCGCATGATCTGGTCGTGCACTGCCAGTGTTCGCCCGCGCAGCGCCGCAAGGTCCCCGTCGTTGTGGATCACGTAGTCCGCCACGGCGACCTTGTCCGCCAGCGGCAGCTGTGCCGCGATGCGCGCCTGCGCCGCCTCTTGCGACGAGCCATCGCGCGCGATGGCTCGCGTTGACTGCGTCGTCGCGTCAGCTGCCACCACAATCAGCGCAGCGAAGCCCTTGTGCGCGCCGGTCTCCACCAGTAGCGCTGCCTCATACACCACGTACGGGCTCGCGCTCGCTTGCGCAGCCACAATGCGCTCTGCGCTGAGCAGCCCGATGCGCGGATGCGTGATGGCATTGAGCTTGCGCCGCGCCTCGGGATCTCCAAACACGATGGCGCCGAGCGCCTCGCGATCCAGACTGCCATCCGCCCCAAGCACTGCCGCCCCGAAGCTCTGCACCACCTCGCGCAGGCCGTCGCTGCCGGGCGCAACCACCTCTCGTGCCAGCGCATCCGCGTCGATCACCGCCACGCCCAGCTCCGCGAGCAGCTTGGCGACCGTGCTCTTGCCCGAGGCGATACCGCCGGTGAGACCAATCGTCGGTTTGGGCACGCTGCTCACGTCAGAAGACCTTCTCGCTGTCGATCAAGATCGTCACCGGTCCGTCCACGATGGCATGCACCTGCATCATCGCGCGAAAACGCCCGGTCGCCACGCGCAATCCGCGGGCCCGCAGCTCGGCGCAGACCGCTTCATACAAGCGCTCCGCAGGCTCCGGCGGCGCAGCGTCATCGAACGAGGGTCTGCGCCCGTTGCGAACGTCGCCGTACAGCGTGAACTGCGAAACGATCAGCATCTCGCCGCCGCTATCGCGCGCCGAGCGCGACAGCTTGCCGGCCTCGTCCTCGAACACGCGCAAGCTCGAAAGCTTCTCCGCCATCCAGCCTGCCTGCGCGAGCTCGTCACGCTTACCCGCGCCCAAGTACACGAGCAAGCCCGCGCCAATCTCGCCGACGCATTCCTCGCCCACGGTCACCCGCGCACTCTTCACACGTTGTGCGACAGCCCGCATGCGCAGGAACTTACTACGCCGACCCTGCCCAGGGGGCCTCTGCTATGCTCAGAGCTGCGCCGCGCATCATGCGTCGCGCGTGTGTGCCGCGCCCGAGCGCGCCGCCTGCCGGAACGCAGCCCCAGCATGGACAGGTACGAGATACGTGCCGCGACCACCGAACACCTGGTCGATCTCTGCGAGCTGGCGCGTCACCTGAACACAGTCAATCTTCCCGACGATCCCGTCGCAATCAAGGAGCTGCTCGACACCTCGGAGCGCTCGTTCAGCGGCGAGATCAAAGACCCGAAGCGGCGCGAATACGTCTTCGTTTTGTGGGACGTGCGCGCGCAGCGCGCGATCGGTACTTCGATGATCATCGCGCAGCTGGGCCGTCGCGCCGCCCCGTACATCTATCTCGAGGTGCGCAGCGAGGAGAAGTACAGCGCCACGCTCGACCGGCACTTCATCCACCGCGTGCTCACCACGCGCTACAGCTACGACGGCCCGACCGAGATCGGCGGCCTCGTCATGCACCCCGATTGCCGGCGTTCGCCCGAGCGTCTGGGCTCGCTGATCTCCTACGTGCGCTTCTTGTTCATCGCGATGCGCCGCGCTGATTTTCGCGATCAATTGCTCGCCGAGCTGCTGCCGCCGTTAGACGCAGACGGCACGAGCCACCTCTGGGAAGCCTACGGTCGCAGGTTCACGGGGCTCAGCTACCGCGAAGCCGACCAGCTCAGCAAACGCAACAAGGAGTTCATCCGCAGCCTGTTTCCCGACGAAATCTACGCGACGCTGCTGTCAGAAGAAGCCCAGCGCGTCATCGGTGAGGTCGGATTCGAGACCCGCGGCGTCGAGAAGATGCTGCGTCGAGTCGGCTTCGAGTACGCCGAACG
>JADGRE010000027.1 GCA_017881185.1 Pseudomonadota bacterium
CTGGCTGACGCTGCTGCTCGCCAGCGTTGCAGCCCCGGTCCAGGCGCTGGACAAGTTCGAGATCCAGGTTTACCAGGGCGAGCACAACGAGCCGGGGCAAGCCAGCTGCGAGCTGCACGGCAACTACACCATCGCCGGGCACACCGCGCCGAGCTACCGGGGCGAGACGCCGGCCGATCGCGCGCTGCGCTTCACGCTCGAGCCGGCAATCGGCGTCACCGAATGGCTGGAGCTGGGCGCGTACCTGCAAGCCCTGCGCTCCCCATACGACGATGTGCAGTTCGGCGGCTGGAAGCTGCGCGCCAAGCTGATCGTGCCCGAGCGCCTGCAGCTGCCGCTCGTGCTTGGCCTCAACGTCGAGGTTGGCCGGGTGCCGCGGCGCGTCGAGGAGGCCGGCTGGGCCAACGAGTTTCGACCGATCATTGGCGCGCACGCAGGTCGCTTCGCGGTCACGCTCAATCCGGTCGTCGGCTTCGCACTGACTGGCAAGGACGCCGGCAAGCCCGACTTCGAGCCCGCGCTCAAAGCCAAGCTGCACGCCGATCACGGCTTTGCGCTGGGCGCCGAGTACTATGCAGCGTTCGGGCGCTTCGATCAGGGGTTTTCGCCCTGGCACCAGCAAGCGCACCTGCTGTTCGTTGCGTTCGACCTGGAGCCCGACGACCCCGCAGCCAAGAGCCCGTGGGAGCTCGACCTCGCCGTCGGCAGGGCGTTGTCGAACGCCACACCGCAAACCTGGATCGTGAAGACCATCGTCGGACGCACGTTCTGAGCATTCTTCAGGTGGTGGTCTTCTCGATATCGTGAAGTGGCTGTGCGCCGCTTGGCTCGGGCGACGCACCGCGCGCCGTCGTGCTCAGTCGGTACGCGTGGTTACGCGCGCGCATCATGTTACCGAGCGGACGCATGTCTTGTCGGGTGTGAAAAGGGTCGAACGACAAGTTCTCCACGAAGCTCGACAACTGCCGGCCACGGGCATTGTTCACGTCTTGCTGGGGCAGCGTGAGCCGAGCCACCGTCAACGACGGCGCCACGGCCTCCGTCCATTCGATCGAGGCGTCTTCGATCGGCGTGCGCTGCTCGTCGCGGAAATGTTGCAGGCGGAAGTCGTAACTTACTGGGCCCTCGCGCAGGCGCTCCGCCAGCTCTTCGCCGAGGTATTCGCGCGAGCTACCGCGCTTGTCACGCGCTCTATTCGGCGCGTTGCTGGCGTGCGGCCACAGCCCGAAATGCACGGCGTACAGCCCGAGCTGACTCGGCACCGGCTGGTAGTAACGCGTGGTCGCAAGCGAGCGCACGCGCTCCGCCAAGCCAGGCACGATGCCGCGCAGGATCTGCCAGGTACGCACGAATCCGAGCGCGGCGATCGCGCGTGGCACAAACAGCGCTTGGTTCTCACCGGCCAGCACGAAGGCCACGAACTCGTCGGCGTTGCGAAAGGGCGTGCTCGCGCTCTTGATCAGCAGGAAGTCTTGCGTGGTGGCGTCTTGCATACCCGGGATGAGCTTCGTGCCCGGCACACCGAGCAGCTTGATGCCGATGCCGCGCACGTCCGGCATGCGATCGGGCTGACGAACGCCCTGCCCGTTCGAGAAGCGCACGTACGCGTGATAGCTCGCCGGCTCGGCGAACAGCCCGACGCGTGCGTGCGCTGGCAAGTCGGGCAGTACGCTGAATTCAGCGAGCGCATGCAGGTTGGGCTTGGCGTGCAGCGCCCGATCGGGCTTTTCAGGCGCTCGAGCTCGAGCACGCCTGTGTTGCATCGCCTGTAGCTTCTCGGCGTACCCGATGAAGCGCGCGTCTTCGTCCGGTGGGACGACCTCTTTCCAATCTGTAGCGGGCACACTCATGGACCGGAAACCCCTCTCGTGTAGACGCTCGCGAGACCCAGTACCCGCATGACCATGAGAATAGCAGCGATTGTCCAAAGCATGACGCTCTCTTTGATAACGCGGATTGCTCCCCAGTGGCGATGCGATGACCCCGATCTCTTCGAGATCTTGCGCGTGCTGGTGGACGCCGCGCCGCGCCGTCGCTTTCTCGTGCTCGGCAGTGCATCGCCGGCACTCTTGCAGCAAGGCTCCGAGTCGCTTGCCGGCCGCTTGGCATTCGTAGAGCTACCGCCCTTCACGGTCACCGAGGCCAAAGAGCTCGAGCGCCTCTGGCTACGGGGTGGCTTTCCACGCTCCTACCTCGCCCGCACCGACACCGAGAGTCTCGATTGGCGCCGCGCGTACATCTCCACGTTCGTCGAACGCGACGCCCGCCAGCTCGGCTTCGACATACCGGCCCTGCAGTTGCGTCGCTTGTGGCAGATGCTCGCGCAGTATCACGGGCAGACACTCAACAGCTCGTCGACGATGGCGCATCACCCAAGCAAATCCGTGCGCTCATCGCGTTCGGCATGCGCGCCGCAGGGTCGCATGCCGCAGCGCTTCGTGCTCTGACCGGCTGATCGAACTGACGCCGGGCTCGCCTTGGCGGTCGAGCTACACATGCAGGCCGGGTTGCCCAGTGCCGGCGGTTCACGACACGGGCGCGAGGGACGCGTTGCCGCCAACGGCGGCTGACGGACACACACTGGGCGCTCCGGGGTCACGTCCCGGGCTCCCGCTTGCTGTGTACACCACTTCGGTGTACACATTGGAGGTATGGTGAGCCATGTGGTCATCAGCCGCAGCGCCGACAAAGCGCTCCGCAAGATGCCGGTTCGCATCACGGAAAAGCTCGCCGCGTGGGTGAGGGCGGTGGAATCGATCGGACTCGCCAAGGTGCAGATGTACCCCAGTTACAACGACGAGGCTCTCGGCGGCAAACGCAAGGGCCAGCACTCCATCCGGCTCAGCCTGGGGTATCGGGCGTTCTACACCACACACGAGGACGGCACGGTGCAGCTCGTCACGGTGATCGATGTGAACAAGCACGAATACTGAGAGACGAACGATCGGCCTGTAGGGGCCAGAAAGCGGCGCGACATGAAGACCACCAAGACACGCAAGGCCAAGAGGTCGGGCGTCCTCGATGCAACCGCTGCGCTCGAGCGCATCATGGGTGGCCCGCTCACGTTTGGCCGCATGCTGCGTTCGATCCGTGAGGGCGACGAGATCACGCTGGAAGTGTTTGCGCGCAAGCTCGGCATCTCGCGCCAGCACCTGTGCGACGTCGAGCAGGGCCGCAAGGGCGTGAGCGCGGAGCGCGCGGCGAAGTGGGCGAAGGCGCTCCGCTACCCCGAAGTGGTTTTCATCCAGCTCGCGCTGCAGACCGACCTCGACGCCGCGGGGCTCAAGTACAGCGTCGAGATCAAGGCCGCCTGACGCCGGGTCCGCGCTCGACGCGGGCCAAGCGATCCCGCGCCGCGTTGACTTCAGCCATCGCGGCCAAGTTGTCGCTGCGTGCGACGTCGAGCTCGTGCTCCAACGTGACGCACTCTGGCGGCTGTCGGGCATCGCAGGCACGCACGCGCGCGGCGTAGTCGCCTGGCTGCAGCTGCAGCGGCGAAGGAACAGCGCCCACGCACCTATCGTGCTCCGAGCACTTGGCCTCGTGATCCGCGCTCACGCGCATGTGCTTGGCGTTGGCCTCGAGCTGCACGGATTCGAGTCGGTCGACCTCGGCGAGCAGTCGAGCGACTTCGGGCCTGTCGGACGGCACTGGGGGCCCGGCGGTGGGAGTCGCGACGGGGTCCGGCTCGACGTCCATGCGTCCAGCCAGCCAGATCACCAGCGCCAACAGTACGCCGACAACCGCACAGCCGACCTTGACCCAGCTTCGGACCGTTGCCCACGCCGACCGGTGCCGAGACGCTGGCGCCGGCACCTCGCCGGACATGGACGCGATGGTCGGAACCACACGGTGCTCGGTCGACACAAGCGGATCGAGCCCGAGCGGGGATGGTGGGTCAACGGCAGACCCGTGGGCCAACGCACAGCGACACGTCAGGTTCGCAGCCGTCAGGCGAAGACGTCCCGCGCGTCGGGCTTGCCGGGGCCGCCAGCGCGGCTGACCTGCGCGCGGCACGAAGCGCCCGTGGCATGCTGGTCGGCCCCCACCGCTGAGGCTCCAGCGACGCCAATCGGAGGCTTCGGTAGCCGTACAGGTAGCCGCGCGGCCTTCGATCGAGTGAGCGGCGCCTCGGACCGAACCTCTAACGGCGCACAACTACTAACGAAAACTCTGTGGACCCTGGCGGGATCGAACCGCCGACCTCCGCACTGCCAGTGCGGCGCTCTCCCAGCTGAGCTAAGAGCCCGGAAACTCGGGAGGGCCTATACACCGAACCTGGCTTGGCATCAACGCAATCGTTGGGCGAGCGGGGGCTGGGGCGGCCCGGCGTGCGGGATTTTGGACCTTCTGGGGCCTTCGGTCGCAGGCTCTCGGGGATGGGCTCCTTGGTTCGGCTGCGTGCGCGCGATGGCGGCGTGGTGTTGGCGTTGTCGCTGGTATGCGCGTGGAGCGGCGCAGGGCTCTTGGGGTGCGCGCGCCGGGGCGATGCGCGCTTGCTCGATTTGACAGGCGCGGGGCCGAGCGTGCTCGAGCGTGGCGATCACCTGCGCGTTTCGGGTTCGGGGTTTCCGGCCGGGCACGCCGCGCTGGTGGAGCTCGAGGGCAAGATCCGGGTTCCCGCGCGCGGCGCCACCGCGGTGCACGTGGTGCTGCGCGGGCAAGCGCTGTCGTCCGATCGGGTGGAGGCGTCGCTCGACGAGGCGGCTGCGCTGGCGCTGCCGGTGCATGGGAGCTTCGATGGATCGCTCACGCTGCGCTTTACGGCGTCGCGCGGCGATACCGACGTGGTGGGGCGCCTTTCGCAGGTGCATCTGGATTGGGTGGGTGCGTTGCCGCCGGCGCAAGAGCAGCTGCTGCGCACTCGGGCGCAAGCCACGTTGGCGCAGCTCGGCATCGCTCAGCTCGAAGCAGATGGCGCGCGCGCGGGCCTGTCGGTGGCGCAGCTTGCTGCGGACGGGGTGGCAGCTAACGCAGGGTTGCAGGTGGGTGACGTCATCGAGAGCGTCGACGGGCTTGCCGTGCACGCGCCGATGGATCTGGCGCCGGCACCGGGTGCTCGTAACCTGACGTTGCAGGTGTCGCGCGCTGGACGGGTGCTGTCGCTGCCGCTCGGGCTGGGCGGGGCAGCTTCGAGCAGTGCGCTCGTGGGCGCGCGGCAAAGCGCTTTGGTGTTACTCTCGGTGTTGTGCGTGTTGTGCGGGCTGTTCCTCGGGCCGTTCACGTCGCCGAGCACCTGGCTTGCGCGCTTTGTGTCGCGCTATCGCATGTTGACGGAGCCGCCGGCGCTGCTCGGGGCGACCTTCGTGTCGCGGCCCGGCGACTCGCCGACCTTGGCTCGCCTGCGCGGGTTGGCCGCGCCGCTCTCGTGCAGCGGGGTAGCCTTTGCGCTGGGGCTCTTGGGCGCTGCCGAGCATCTGCAGCTGGATGCGGCGAGCGCGCTGCTGCCGTACGTCGTGCTCTTGCTGCTCTCGCAGGCGCGCGCTCCACGACGCATGTTTCAGCTGACAGTCCAGCTGCTGGTACTGGCGGTGGTGGTCGCGTGCGTGATGGCCAGTGATGGCACGCGCTCGCTCGCGAGCCTGGTGAGTCGGCAGGGGGCTTACCCTTGGGCGTGGAACGCTTTCGGGCGGCCGCAACTGTCGCTCGGCTGCGTGCTGTTTGTCGTGCACGCTGCGCGGCTCTTGCACGGTCTGCGCACGCACGCGCCGGCTGCGTCTGCTGGCTCTGCGCCGTCCAGCTCGAGTTGGGCGAGCGCGGTGGATCTGAGCGGGCGCCTCTTGCTCGCGCTGAGCACGGCCAGCATGTTCTTCGGTGGTTGGAACGTGCCTCCGGGGATCGAGTCTGCAGCGGGCAGGCTCTTGCTGGCGGGCGCAGCCTTCGCGAGCAAGACATGGTTGGCTGCGTGGTTGCTCGGTATCGTGGGCGAGCTCGAGCTGGGCGTGCGGCGCCGCGCTTGGGTCAGCGTGTGCGCGGTGCTCGCGACTTGCGGCGCAACGGTGGCGTGGTTGGCGTGGCCTGGCGCGCTCGGCTTCGAGGCGTTGTTTGGGCCAGCGCTGTTCGCTGGGACGGTGGCGGCCGTGCTGATCGCGTGCGTGCAAGTTCAGCGTGCACCTGCGTCGCTCGGGCAAGCGCCGACCGTGCCCACGTGGCTGGTCTGATCGCGTGTGCGCGCGCTCAGCCGTCTCTGCGTGCCTTCATGCGCTGGGGCGGTTTTCGGCGATGGCTGCAAGGAAACGTTGTAGGCGTGCTGATTGCGGTGCGCCCAGGGCGCTGAAGCGTAGGCCGAGCATGCAGGCCCCGTCGTCGGTGGGAGCGGCCCACATGACTTGCGCTTTGGCGGTGACGGATTCCTCGTCGGCGGACTCGATGCCGTCTTCGGTGAGGATGAGCGTGACCGCTAGGCTCGCGCCTTCTTCGAGTGGTTCGTCGAGCAGCACCGAGACGCCGCCGACCGAGATGTCGCGCGTCTCGCCTTCGTACATTTGCCCGTCGATCTCGACCTCGGCCGCTACGGCTGCGTCGAAGCGTTTGTCTCTGCGCCGGTTGTCCATCTGCTCTGCGGCGGCGCGCTCTTTGCGGCAGCGCGACGAGCGACCATCATGCGTGAGAAGGCGCCGGCCGTAAAGGCATCGAGCAGCGCTTCGGCTTCGGCGATGCGCACCTCGTGGTCGATGTCGGTGCTGCCGCGCAGGTCTCGCTCCAGCAAGAGGCGTTTGCGCAAGAAGTACAGCCTCACCACGCTGCGCACGAGCGTGAGCCGCGCGCGCTGCGCCCACCTTGCTTCGCGAGCCAGGCCGATTTCTTCGGGTGCGAAGAGCAAGCGGCCGAGCTCCAGGCGCAGCGTGGCTTCGAGCACCAAGCTGTCGTCGGTCTTCAGTTGCACCGCGTCGACGCTGCTCTGGGCGGCGGTGCGCAGGTCGATACCCTGGCCGCGCCGCGCACCCAGCTCCAGGGTGGGGACGAGGCCGCGCAGCCGGGCGCGCTCGATCAGCGCGGCGAAGCGTTTGGGGTCGGTGCTTTGGGCACGCAGCGCGGCTGCCACCACGTCATGGATGCTGGGCTCGCGGGCGTAGCGTGCGAGCAGTGCGTGCAGCGTGGCTTGCTTGGTTGGACGCTTGCTGACGGGGTCGACAGCTTCGTCGGGCACTGCAGCTGTGGGCGGCGCTGCAGCTTCGTCACCTGTTTCGGGATTGGTGACCACGGCTTCCTCGGTGGTTGGATCGCCTCCGGCTGTCGCGTCTTGGGCGTTGGCCGGCGCCCCGCGCGCGCTCGTCGACAGCAGCAGGCCGAGCGCGAGCCAGTGTCGACGCAGCGCGCGCATCACACGCCACCTGTATCGAGTTGTGCGAGCGCGCTATCTCCGGCTTGCTGCTCCCAGCTGCACAGGGCTGGCACTTCGCAGGTTGCAACGCTGCCCGGGTCGGGGCCGCTGACGGGCTCGGCCTCTGGCAGGCCCGGCGAGCGCAAGGGGTCTTTGCCTGGCCGAAACGCGAGTCCTGCGCTGAGCAGCCACTGCCAGCGTTGATCGCCGCTAGCACTGGTCTCGCTCGAGTACGAGGTGGCGGCGGCGCGCAGCACGAGTGCCGGCACGGCGACCCGGCCCGCGCAGCCAAAGCTGCAGCAGGTGCCGAGCGCGCAAGCGCAGGCGACGGCAAGTTTCTTCCACATGGCTCAGGCGTGTTCGGCCGAGCCTGTGCGCGGTTGCGCGCTGCGACGGCACAGCGCGCGTTTTGCAGCCTCGCGCGCCGCTCTACGCTTGCAGGTGCACGATGGACACGAAGCGTTGCGCGTCGCGCAAGCCGACGGCGGCAAAGCAGCGCGCGCCCTTGTCGACCAGGGTCGCGGTCCACTCGCCGTCGGCGGCGATGGGGCCGTGCTCGGTGATTTCCGAGCGCACGACGCGTTCGTGGTCGGGGCGAATGGTAACCACGCGCACGGCCAGCTCGCCGGCGTTGCCGAGCAGGGCACGCGCACGCGCTTGGCCCTCGTTCGTGATGCTCCAGCGCAGGCGCAGGGCACCGGGCTGCTGCTGATCGCACTCGATGTGGTCGGCGCTCTCGGGCAGCGCGGCCTGGGCGCCGCTCGCTGGTTTCGGCAGCTCGCCTGCAGCGAAGGCCGGCGCGGTGTTGTGCCGCAACGCCTCGGCCTCTTGCAACAAAACGTTGTCTGCGCTGTTCTTGGCGATCAGCTCCTCGTAGATGGCCAGCGCGCGCTCGCGGTGGCCTTGGCTCGCGAGCAGACGAGCCATGGAGTGCGTGCGGATGGGCTCTTCCACGAAGGTGCGCGTGGAAGCGGTGTCGGGCGCCGACCGGAACGCGGGCGTGGCCGCGGGAACGGGCGTTGGCGTCGTGGAGGGTGTTGCGGTCGGGGTTGCGGCGGGCGTTGCGGCCGGCGGGCGCGGGTTACTGCTGACAGCTGCAACGTCGTTCACGACTGGCTTGTCGAACACGCGGTGGCCCACCGCCGACTCCGGTGGCTGGCTGTGCGAGGTGGTGCCGCGCGCCGGGCTGACGGCTGGGCTGACCGCGTCGGGCTTCTTCGGGCGACCGGGCAGCGACACGCGTGCGCGCAGGCGTGCGAGCGCATCCCAGGGGCTGGGCAGCGAGCTGACCGCGCTGCCCAAAAGCGACTCCACCACGCGCCGCGCGTCGCCTGCGCTGCGTACGTTGGCGTAGTCGTGGCGCACAATCAGATTCACGAGCTCGCCGCGCGTGCGTCGTTCGGCATGACCGATGCCGCGCTTGCAGGCCTCGGTCTCCAGCATTTGTCGTGTCCAAGCATCGATGCGGGTCAGATCCACGACTCCAGCTCCTTCTTGCGCTTGGCCAGCAACTCTCTGCCAGTATCGCAGTCGCGGGTGATTTGTGCGCGTAACTCGTCAAGTCCCGAAAAGCGCATTTCCCCGCGCAGCCGCTCCACGAAGCCCATGCGCAGGCTCGCGCCGTAGATGTCGGCGTCGAAGTCGAACAGATGCACCTCGACGCTGCGGCCGGCAGCCATGGTCGGGCGCGTGCCGAGGTTGGCGACGCCGAGCAAGAGCTGCGAGCGTTCGGGGCAGAGCACGCGCGCCACCACGGCGTACACGCCGTCGCTCGGAGGCAGCACGGGCTCGGCCGCCAAGTTGGCAGTGGGGAAGCTCAGCGTGCGGCCGCGTTGATCGCCGCGCACCACCGTTCCCGTGAGCTCGTGCAGCCGGCCGAGCAGCTGCGCTGCATGCGCGACTTCACCTGCGCGCAGCGCGTGGCGAATCGCGCTCGACGAGACGCGCTCGCCTTGCAAGAGTACCGGTGCTTCGATGAGCGTGGCGAAGCCGTGCTGTTTGCCGAGCGTCTGCAAGAGTGCGACGTCGCCGGCGCGCTTGCAGCCGAAGCGAAAGTCGGGACCCACCACCAGCGCCTTGGCGCCTTGATCGAGCAGCGAACGGATGAACGCTTCCGGCGACAGGCCGGCGAACTCGCGCGTGAAGGGCTGAACGATGACCGAGTCGACACCGGCCGCGCGCAAGAGCTCCGCGCGTCGTGCTTGCAGGGTGAGCACGGCGGGCGCGTGCTCCGGGTCGAGCAGAGCCGCCGGATGCGGGTCGAAGGTGAGCGCGCGCGTCGCAAGCCCGTGCTCGCGCGCGTAGGCGCGGGCTGTACGCACAAGGGCCTGGTGGCCGAGGTGTACGCCATCGTGGTTGCCGGGCGCGATCACCGAAGGCGTGGGCGTGCTGGCCACTTGGCTCGCTTCGACTTGACCGGGTACGCCCTGCATCGTCAGATGGCGCGGATTATGGCTCGCGTGGGCAGGGGGTCAAAGGGGGTAGGCTTCGTGGCGGCGGATTTGTCCGGTGAACGACACCGTGGGCGCCCACGCAAATCGGTGGTGGGCGCGTGAGCCGGCGCAAGGGGCGAGTTGACCCGGGGTCGGACGCTCAGGCATCGTTCTGCTTCCCGGAGGTATCGATGGTGCAGAGGCCGCAACGCAGCGCAGAAGACGAGCTTTCCAAGCTGTCGTTCGAAGACATTCTGCAGCGATTGTCGGTCGTGGTGAAACAGCTCGAAGACGGGGAGATCCCGCTCGAGCAGGCGCTGCTCACCTTCGAACAGGGCATCGCGCTCTCCCGCATGGGTGGCAAGCGTCTGGACGAGGCCGAGCGGCGCATCGAAGTGCTGCTGCGCGACGAAAATGGGGTGCAGACGCGCCCGCTGGAGGAGTCTGACGATGAGTGACGAGGTCATCACGATCACCACCGCGTTCGGCGATGTCGCCGAGCTCGGTCAAGGCTACATGAACCGCGCCGACGGCGAGCGCATCCTCTTGCCACTGTCGATCGAGAACGCGGTGGGCGATGGCGTGCGTTTCATCGTGCAGCTGGTCGACGGCACGCCTGCGTTTGCAGGCGCCGGGCGCTGCGTGCAGGCGAGCGATCAGGGCGACACCGTCGCCGCCGAGGAGCGCTTCGAGACGCTGCTCGACAACCTGGCGTTCGATGACCGCTCGCGGCCGGTCTACGAGTACATCGTGGCGGTGCGACAAGCGGTGTATGCAGCCGGCGGCGGCGACGCGCAGGCGCAACCTGGCGAGGCCGATGCAGCTGCGGCGGCCGACGCGGCCGACGCGGCCGACGACGAGTCCACCGCGTTCGTGGACTCGTCGTCGATGCAAGCGGCGGCACAGGGCGAGACCGAGGTCATCGAAGCAGAAGCAGAAGCCGAATCGGCTTCGATGGAAATCGGGGATGCAGGCATGGACCTCGCGGCGGAAGTCTCGCTGGCTAGCGTGGCGCCACCGTCGGCAGGCCCGCTCAGCGCACCGCCGCGCACCGACTTCGAAGCGACGATCGAGCCGACCACCGAAGGCGACACCGAGCTCGCGAGCGCTGCGGGCGCGGCCTACGCCCAGCCGGAAGCGAGCCCCGCCTACGCGTCGGTGCCCGCCACGGCTGCGGTGGAGTCGCTGCCTCCGATGGAGCTGCCGCCTGTCACGACCGAGCCGCTGCCCACCGGCATGCTCAAGCGGCCTGCGCTGGCCGCGCACTGGCAGCCCGCGGCGCCCCAGCCACCGCGCGCGACCAAGGGCACGGGGCTGTTCCGCTATGCGCCGGGCACCCTGCCGGTGCCCGCGCAGCCGCCGCGACCGCAGCTCGATCCTTCTCAGTGGGTGCAGCCCGCGGCTGCGCCCGCGAGCTGAAGCGTCAGCGCAAGCGCCGCAGCAGATAGAACGCGTGCTCGCGCGTGCCCGGGTCGTTGCGTGGCGGGTCGTCCAGCGCGACCGCCCAGTCGAGCACGAAGTCGGCGTTGTGATTGGGCAGCACGCGGTAGAGCCGGGTGTGTCCAGGCAGCACGCTGGTAAGGCGCGGGTCTTGCTGCACGCGTCGCGCCAGCTGCGGCGCCGTGGACCTGGCAAACGCGAGGAAGTCGCTGTCGAGGCTCTCCTGCAGCGCGAGCGGAACGTCGAGCAAGCTGCCGTCGAACAGCGCTTGCTGCACCGCGTATTGCTGCGGATGTGGCACGAACATGAACACGGGATCGAGCGCGTAGAGCGCCGCGATGGCGGCGGCGGCGAGGTAGCGCTCGCGCGCGCACTGGAACGTGAACCACAAGAGTAAGGTCACTGCGAGCAGCTCCGGGCGCAGGCGTACCGCACGCAAAGCAAGTGTGCCGCTCGCCAGGATGAGCAGCATGGTCCACAGCGCGCCGCGCCAGCCGAGCGCGCGGCCGGCGAGCACCACGACGCTCGTCAGCAGGGTTGCGTCGAGCAGCGCGAGCGCCAGCTTGCCGCCCTCGGTCGAGCCGGAGAACGGCGCGAGCGCCAGGTGAAAGAGTAGCTCCTTGTCGCCGAAGCCCGCGTGCATGACGCTGAAGCGCGCCCACGGCAGCGAATGCAACATGCCGTGCTGCGCGTACGCGCGTGCGGCGGCAAGATGAAAGTAAGAGTCGCCGTCGTAGAGCAGCTCCAGCGGCGAATACGCGACCCAGAAGAACGCGGGTGAAGCCGAGACCACAGCACAGCGCGAGCAGCCAATGCGCGCGGCTGTCGGGGTCGTCGAGCGTGGCGAGCAGCTTGTACATGGCGCGATGGACTTGGGGGCGGTAGCGTGCGCCGCGTGGCTCAGTGTACGGAAGCGGTCGCGTAGCCCAGCGCGTGCAGCTGCGCCACCGTGGCGGCATCCAGAGGCGCGGTTTCGGTGGGCAGCGCGGCGGGGGAGTTCGGGCTCTGTGCGTCGAGCGCGAGACCGAGCAGCGCGCGCGCGTAGCGCACGGCGATCGGGCGATCGGCGGCGAGATCCACATGCTCGCCTGGATCGCGCGCCAGATCGTACAGCCGCGTGCGCGAGACGCCGTGTGCCACGAGCTTGAATCGGCCCACGGTCAGTGTGCGCCAGCCCTGCATGAAGCCCGACACCGTGTAGCGTGGCGCATCGGGTTGCTCTCCAAGCAGCAGCGGGAGAAACGATCGACCTGTCAGGCTCGCGGGCGCGGTCTGGCCCAGCGCTTCGAGCAGCGTGGGCATGACATCGACCAGCCCCACGTCGCCATGCACCGCGTGGCCGTCACTACCGGCCGTGGGCAGATGCACGATCAGCGGCACGTGCAAGAGCTCGTCGTACACGGTGTGGCCGTGGCCGACCGAGCCGTGCTCCCAGAACTCTTCGCCGTGGTCCGAGGTCAAGATCACCAGCGTGTCGTGCGCAAGCCCGCGCGCGCGCAGGCCGTCTAGAATCACGCCCAGGTAGGCGTCGTGGTAGCTGACCTCGGCGTCGTACAGCGCGACCAAGTGCTCGCGATCGCGATCGCTCACCGGCTGCGTGCCGGCTTTGATCTTCTCGAGCAGGTTGTGGTTGCCGTGGAAGTTGATCGGCCCGTCGTAGGGCAGGGGGTCGTACATCGACAGGAAGTGCGGCGGTGGCTTGTACGGAACGTGGGGGTCCACGGTGTGCACGTACAAGAAGAAGGGCTGGCCTTTCGGGCGAGCATCGAGCCACGCCAGTACGTCAGCTGCAACGTACTGCGCGACATTGGGTCGACCTTCGTGCAGGTAGTTGCGGAAGTCGTCGAAGCCCTGCGCGAAGCCGAACTTCTCCGACACGTAGCCGTTGGCGACGAAAGCGCCCGTGTGGAAGCCGGACGCACGCAGGCGCTCGGCCATGGTCTGCGCGGCTTGCGGCAGCACGGCGTCGTCGGTGTACACCTGGTGCTGCCAGGGGAACAGCGAGGTGAACAGCGTCGCGACGCTGGGCTTGGTCCAGTTCTCCTGCGCGCGGGCGTCGAGCATCACGGCGGTTTCGGGCAACCAGCGACCGAGGGCCGGCGTGGCCACGCGCGTGCGCGGATTATAGGCAGTCAGCCGGTCGGGCCGCAGCGTGTCCACCAGCACGACCACGGCATTCCTGGCCGGCCGGAAGCTGGAACGCTGCTCGCTGCCGTCGTCGATGGTGACCACGCAAGGCGAATCGAGCACGAGCTCGGTCTGCTCGGCTTCGAGATCGATGCGGGCGAGCTCGCCACCGAGTGACGACAGATCGATGTCGAAGCTCCGCGCACCCGGCCCTACGGGCAGTGACGCGAGCAGCAGGGGCGCCGAGCCATCGCGCGCTGCGCTCACCCGCAGCCGGCCGGCCCGCTGCGCGCTCACGCTGCCGCGCAGCGAAGCACCCGCCGGCAGCTGCAGCGCGTAGCCAACGCGCGTGCCAGCATGCACTTGCAGTTGCTCCGTCGTCAGCTGTGCGTGCTGTGCCGCCATTGGCTGCAGTGGCTGCGAGTCTTCGGCGGAGCCGGCCGGTCGTGCTTCGAGCAGGTCCAACGCGAGTGCGCCGGCCACTCTTCGCGGTAGCTGAAACTCCAGCTCGAGCCAGTTGTCGCCGTTGGCGACGAACCCCCGCGACAGTCGCCAGCTCACGCTCTGCCAACCCATGCCGCTCAGGCTTCGGGCCGGCAGCGCGTGGCCCGCGAGCTTCGCCTGCAGCACGCCCGGAGCAAAGCTGCGGGCGCGCAGCCACAGGGTGTGTGCCACTGCGGCGTCGAGTGGCACACTCAGCTGCAGCTGACCGCTCTTCGAAAGCTCTGCGCTCGCGCCGTCCAGGGTGCGCCGCTCCATCGCCGGGGCGAGCCAGCCCCCGAGGGTGTACTGAGCATCCGAGGCCTGACCCAGATCGAGTACCCGCGTCGTGCCGCGCCGCAGCTCGGCACGCTCGGGATGGTGTGCCAGCGCGTAGTGCACGCGCAGCCGCGGGCTTGGCGTCGCCGGGCTCGTCAGGTGAGTCGCCAGCGGGCTGGCTGCTGCGGCAGCTGTCGCCGGTCCCGCCGATCCGAGCGCGCTCGCGGCGGCGCTTGCTGTGGCCGCTGCGGCCAGGCCCGAGCCGTCCGTGCGTCGCGAGTCCGCGCTCGCGCCAGCGCGGCCGTGCGCTGGGCCCGCGCTGTGGCACGCGCTCGCGCCAAGCAGGCACAGCGACCACGACAGCCGGCGCCAGCCGCTCGATCCGCGCTTTGGCATCGCTGGAGAATCTATCACCCAGCACCTGGCACTGCACAAAAGGTGAGCGTTCGCGCGTGGCACCCGGCGCCGCCGGTTTTTGTGGGCGTTTAGATCGCGCTCGGCCGCGGCTCATGTACTATCCGGTCCGTGCCCCAACGCCGTGCAACAGTCTGGCTCTCGAGCGGGTTCGCGGTCGCGCTGATCGCGCTGATCACCCGCCCGAGCCCCGCCTACGCCGACGCCGTCGTGACGGTGCAGCTCAAAGATCCGCAGGGCCAGCCCGCCGACGGCAAGGTCATGCTCTCTGGCAGCGACGGCAAGCCCGTGGCCTCGTGCAGCACGCAGTCAGGGCGTTGTGAAATGCATGCAGTTCCGGGTGGCAGCTTCACCGTCAGCGTGGAGCCCGTGAAGGGCAACGCGCCCAAGCCCCGCAAGGTGATGATTCCACCGAGCGGCAACGTTTCGTTGATGGTCGCCACCGGCTGACCCACTGCGCATGGACTTCGCAATCACAGGCAGCCGTACGCGCTTGCGTCGCCCTTGGCTGCGCCCGCTGTATGCGCTGACGCTCTTGCTACCGCTGCTGCTGTGCGCCAGCCCGCGAGCGCACGCGCAGGCCGGCGGCGGCACGAGCCTCGACGCCGAGTTCCACGACGAATACGACCAACCCGCCAGCGTCACGCTCCGCCCGAACCCCGCACCGGCGGCAAGCCCCGCAGCTGCTGCACCGACCAGCGCTCCAGCGGCGCCGCCATCCGCTGCAACCACCTCCGCCGCCGCGAGCGCTGCATCCGACAGCGAGCGAGCCGCAGACGCCAACGCCAACGCCAACGCCAGCGCGCCGGCCTCTGACCCCGAGGCGCAAGCCGCACGCCAAGCGCGGGTGCTGAGCTCCTGGCATGGCGCGACCGGCGGCGTGCACCTGGTCGACGCGAGCTCGGGTCTGCCCGGCAGCGTGCGACTGTCGCTCGGCTTCGACTACTTCCGCGGCAGCAACTTCCTGTATGCCGGCGACACCGACGAGAACGTCGGCGGCACGCTCGCCATGAGCCTGTCGCCCATCGACCACCTGGAAGTGTTCGGCTCGCTGGCCAACCACGCCAACAGCAACAACCTCAGCGACCCGATCCTCATGCAGATCGTGGGCGACCTGCTCTTGGGCGTGAAGGGCTACACCGCCGTGTTGCCGTGGCTCGACCTCGGCGGCGACTTGCGCTTGGTGTTCCTCAACACCGTGGGCGATTTGGGCATCGTCGCCAAGGGCACGAGCCTGGGTCTGCGTGGCGACGCCACGGCCGACCTGCGGCGCTTGCCCGAAGCGCTGCCGCTGATCTTCCGCGGCAACCTCGATTACCTGCTCGACAACTCCGGTCAGCTGATTCGCGCCACGGAAGACGCACGCTACAACGCCCTGTTGCCGAGCACGCGGCGCGCCCGCGCCAACGAAGATCGCAATCTGCTGACGCGCGCCGAGCGTTTCGGCCTGGGCATCGACCGCGTCGACCTGCTCACCTTCGGCGTGGGCGTCGAGGTGCCGCTGCAAGTGGCGGAAGACTCGTACATTCAGCCGCTGATGGAGTGGACGCTGGGCCTGCCGGTCAATCGCCAGGGCTACAACTGCCTGGCGGTGAACACCAACGCGCGTGCCGGCCAGGCCGACGGCTGCTTGGCGTTCCAGAAGTTGGCAGCGGCGCCGTCCATCCTCACGCTCGGTGCGCGCGTGCTGCCTCCGCTCGCGGGCTTCTCCGCGATGATCGGTTTCGACATCGGCTTGCTCGGGACCTCGCGCTTCGTGCGCGAGCTTGCGCCCACGCGCCCTTGGGCCCTCTTGGTGAACCTCGCGTACGGCGCGGACGTGCGCAAGCCCAAGCCGCAGCTGCTCGTGGCCCCAGCAGCCTCGGCGCCCGGGTTGGCCGTGCTCACTCCCGCACACGCCAAGTCGCGCGTGGTCGGTCTGGTGGTCGACCAGGCCATCGGTGCTCCGGTGGTGGGCGCCGCGGTGCGCTACCCCGGTCGCGAGCTGACCGCGCAGCTCACCGCCGACGATGGCCGGTTCACGAGCTACGAGCTCGATGCCGGTGAGGTCTCGTTCGAGATCTCGCATCCAGACTACGAGTCGCGCAGCTGTGCCGTGACCATCACCGAGCACGACGTCGCAGCCCCATCGCCCGGCGGTCCGCAGGCCAGCGCGCCTGCTGCAACGGCGTCGGGCCTGCAGCCGGTTGCAGCTGACGGAAGCCCTCTGTCTGCGGCGCCCATCACCCCAGCCCTGGCCGCACCCCAAGCACGAAACGAAATCCCGCTGCGCTGCGAGCTCGTCGCCCGACCACGCGCAGGCCGGCTGCACGGCAGTGTCGTCTCGCAGAGCGGCTCGCCCGTTGGCTCGGCCGTCGTCGACATCAGCGGGCCCGCGCAACGCAGCGCCCAGAGCGACGCCCGCGGCGAGCTCGTGGTCGAAGGCCTGGCCAGCGGCACCTACAGCGCGCGCGTCGATGCGCCCGGCTTCCTGATCAAGGTGCAGACCTTCGTGGTGGTGGCCGGCAGCGATTCACAGCTGAGACTCACGCTCAGCGAGAAGCCCAAAGACTCCCTGGTCACGGTCACGGCGCGCGAAGTGAAGATCCGCCACCAGATCAACTTCAAGCCGGCCAGCGCCGAGATCGAGTCGAGCAGTGACGAGCTGCTCGGTGAGATCGCCGACGTGCTCTCGCGCAACCTGCAGGTCAAGCGCGTGCAGGTGCAGGGCCACACCGACAACCGCGGCGATCCCGCGCAGAATTTGCAGCTGTCACAGCAGCGCGCCGAGTCCGTGGTGCAGTGGCTGGTGCGTTCGGGCCTCGCGCCCGAGCGCCTCGAGGCCAAGGGCTACGGCGACAGCCACCCGATCGTGCCGAACCTCACGCCCGGCAACCGTGCGCGCAACCGCCGGGTGCAGTTCATCATCACCGATCAGTGATGCGGGCAACGCGGGCGGCGCGCTTGCGGCGTCGCCACAGCCCCGCGAGCGCGAGCGCCGAGCCGAGCCAGTACATGCCGCTCGTCGCAGGCTGCGGCGCGCCCGGTGTGCTGCAGCCGCAGCTGCTCTGCGGGGGTAGCTGATTGCAGCTTGAGGCGAAGCCATTGTCGGGCACGTAGTCTTGTACGGTGCAGTTGGGTTGCGACCGGCCGCCGTAGGCAGCGCAGATCCCGGCCTCGTCGTCGCGGCTCAGGTAACGCTTGCTGGTCTCGCCCACCTGCGCTTGGCCGAACATGCAGGCGTTGCTCAGCGCCGAGTGCCCGAGCCCCAAGAAGTGCCCGGCCTCGTGCGTGACGATGTTCTGCATGTCGATCTGGCCCGGTGCACAGCGCTTGCCGCACACCGCGAGCGTGCCGAGCGTCTCGTTGATCTGCATGTCGGCGTCGACGATCTCGCCGCTGCGCGAGTCGTGCCACACCATGGTCAGCCCGAACGCCGTGGGCGGTAGCGCGCGCTCTCTCCAATCGCTCACGAAGATGATGGAGTTCACGTTGGCCGCCGTCTCGTTGTATTCGGGCTTGTCGCACAGCGACAGCTCGCCCGTCTGCGCGAGCGCGAGCGGCAACACAGCGCCGCCGCAGGTCACGTCGCCCCAGGTCTGAAACGAACGATCGACCACGCTGCGGATTTCACCCAGCGTCGGCGAGTTGCGCGCGCGCGGCACGACCGAGTAGCTGATGCACTGTCGCTTCCACACCAAGGGCGTGCCGCTGCTGGCGCAAGCGCTGCCCGCCACCGGCATGCTGGTGGTGAGCCGGCAATAGGCGCGCGCGTGTGTCGGCGCGACCGACATGCACACAAGCCCGAGCACGGCCAGCGGCAGTGGTCTAACGCGCATGCGTCTGCGCAACCAGCTGCTGGATTTGCGCGAGCACGGAGCGCAGTGGCTGCGGGTGCAGCAGTGCGTCGGGTGCGGGTGAAAGCTTGCCGTCGTCGGTGCGCTGCACGAGCTCGGCACCGGCGCCGCCTGGCTGTACGGTGGCGTCGGCGCCGACGCCGTCGATCGGCAGCACGCCCTGGCTCATGCCCACGGCTTGCAGCCCGCCCGCGTTGCCGACGTGACGCAGGAACACGATGGCGCTGCGATCGCTCGGGAAGCTCGCTTCACCTGGCACGTTGAGGCCAATGCCATCGACGACCCCGCCCAGCTGCGTGGCCACGAGCAGGTCGCCGGCGTGGGCCTTGCCCTTGAGCGAGTCGAGCACGCGCAGCTGCACGTCGGTGACGATGAGTCGATCGGCGCGGTAGTGCGCGCTCTGCGATTGCGCGCGCGCGATGACGATTTCATCGCTCTGACGCACCAGCGCGGCGAGATCGAGCGCCAGCACCGTGGCAGCGCGCGCCGCAGGTGCGAGTGCGAACCCAAGCGCGATCACACACAGACTGCACGAAGCGCCGACCCGGATGACGTGAGATCTAAGCATCAAGAACAGTCTCCTCCCCTGAAGACTACGAGTGTACGGCCGGATGTGCACGCGCTTGTGTCTGATCGTCGCCGCCAGGTGGTGCGATACGCCCGCCGGCCCAGCACACACCGAGCGAAGACAGCGAAAGCCCGGCGCTGCGCGCGACGGTCCACCAAGACACTTTGGCGTCGAGCGCCGCGCCGAAGCAGCCGCAACGCAGGTCGATGCCTCGCAGATGCGATTGCGCCATGGCGAGCGTGAAACCACACAACAGCAGCGCGCCGAGCAGCGCTGCGCCGCGCTGATACCGCGTCCACAACAGCATCAACGCGACTACCAGCTCACAACTCGGCACGAGCAGCGCGAACGGACCGACCACCGCATCGGGCAGCAAGCGGTAGTTTTGTACGTCTGCCGCGAAGACCTCCGGCGCCAGCAGCTTTGGCACGGCGGCCGCAAGGAACACGCCGGCGAGCGCAATTCGCGCGAGCCACAGGGCCAGCCACTGGCGACGCTGGGCGTCGCGAGGCAGCTGGTGCGCAGGTGTCATGGGCTGCTCTTCGGACACAGTGGGCACGCTCCCGACTGTGCGGGATAGCCTTTGTCGAGCCAGGCCGGCAAGCCGCCGGTCAAGATGCGCACGTCGGCGATGCCGAGCTCGCGCAGACGCGACGCCAAGCGCACCGAGCTGGCGCAGCCGCTGCGCGCGTCGCAATACGCGATCACGATGCGCGCCGCGCGCAACAGCGAGATGGTGTCTTCGCCGATCTCGGTCTCGTCACTGGGCACCGACACCGCCGACGCGATGTGCCCACCACGGAACTCGTTGCGCGGTCGACAGTCGACGAAGAGCACGCCGGGGTCGCCGAACAGCTGATGCGCCTCGTCCAGCGCGATCCAGGGGGCTGCCGGCTCGGCCGCAGTTGGCGCCGAGCACACGGCCTGTTCCCCGCCCGGGGGACCCGGCCGCGGCACGCCCCTCAGCCCCAGCAGCACCAGCCCAAGCGCCAGTGACACTGCGCAAATTCGCAGTATCTGATTGAGGAGGCTCATGGCGGGGCGGCAGAGCATAGCAGACGACGGGGGCGTCGCCGTTGAGGGTGTCATAAGCGATCTGCGCAGGACGCGTACGTCTGCGTTGACTTGGCCGGTGCACCCGATTATCAAAGACACCCGATGCGTGCACTTCGATTCCCAGGGTTGCTGTTAATCGCGTCTTTGCTCTGTGCATCAGGCTGCAACTTGTCTGCCATCGCCATCAAGGGAACGGTGGACAGCACCAAAGAGTTCACCGACGCGCACGGCAAGGAGTTCGCCGATCCAGAGCTCGTGGGGCCGATGTTGGCCAACGCTGTCGTCACGAACGAAGGCTTGCTCTACTTCGCGCCCGACTACGAACCGCTGTTGCAGGGCACGATCTTCACGAACATCGCGTACGGCGTCGCGTGGCTCGGTGCAGAAGCCGACGAAGCGCAGCTCGCCGGCAAGTTCGATCAAGCGGAGAAGCTCGGCAAGCGTGCAGGCCTCTTGTATGCGCGCGCGCTGACACTCACCAAGCGCATGTTGCGGCTGCGCGACGACGGCTTCGACGACGCCATCGCCGGCGGTCTCGACAAATTCAAGGTGTGGGTCGACGAGAACTTCTACGAGAAGAAAGATGCAGAGCCGCTCTTGGTGGCTGGCAGCGCCTACTTCGTCGCCATGATCGAGTCCGAAGAAGGCTTGGCGGCCGCGGTCGACGTGCCGTATGCGCGCTACATGATCGAGCGTTCGGTCGATCTCGATCCTGCCTCCCAGGGTGGCCAAGGTCTGTCGATTCTCGGCATGTACGAATGCACGATTCCGGCGATGCTCGGTGGTAACCCCAAGCTCGGTCTCGAGCTGATGAACCGCGCTGCCGCCCTCACCAAGCGCCGCAATCACGGCGTGTTGGTCATGGCCGCAGAGCGTTGTGCGGTCGCGTTGCAGGATCGCAAGTTGTTCCACGATGTGCTCATGGAGGTCATCGAAGCCGGTGACGTCCCCGAGTATCGCGTGTCGAACAAGCTGGCGCGCCATCAGGCTGAGCGGCTCCTCAAGCAAATGGACGACTTGTTCTACGACTGAACGCGGCGCGATCTTTCACACCCACCCGCCCCGTATCCGCGGCTTACGTCCTCGTTCCCGCGGTCACCGTACGTGAGTACGGCTCCCTTGGTCGCTGCGGGCGCGCTCGCGGTTAGAGGCCAATTCGCGCCGCTCGCGTTGGTGTCTCCGAGTCGTGAGCCCGGCGCGGGATCGGCGTGTTGAGCTGTAGGTAGGCGCGTCTGTCGGCGAGCACGTGCGAGTCTAGGCACATCGAAAATGGCTTGGGACGCCCTTGTCATTTGGCTGGGATTTGAGTTAGCTGCGCGTGCCTCGCTGTAGTTTGGGCGAGTGCTGCGCGCGCGTGGACATCAAGGTATCCACGCGCGCCGAGCGAAACCGGCTGCGTGGTTGGGCCGTGAAAGGTAGTGAGGACATGGAGCTGTGGCGTCGCATCGATCAGGCTTGGGCTCGCTGGGAAGGCAGGGCGATCGTGGCCGTGCTGCTTTCCATGGTGTTCGTGGCGAGCTTCTCCGCTGGCGTGCGTAACCTCACGCGCTTCGACATCCAGTGGGCGAACCACTTGCTCATGGACATGGAGTGGGCCGACTCCTTCCTGCGCAAGGGCACGATGTGGCTCGCCTTCATCGGGGCGTCGCTCGCCACCCACTACCGCAAGCACATCAGCATCGATCTGCTCACGCGCATCGCGCCGTTGAAAGCCAAGTACACGATGCACGCGCTCGCGGGCGTGTCGTGCGGTCTCATCACCTTCGGTCTGGCGTACGCGTTTGCTTCTGCGTGTTACCTGAATCTCACCGAGCGTCCGATCGAGTACGAGATGCTCGGCGACAAGGGCTCCATGCACGTGTGCGACGCCACCCCCGAGCAGGTCAAGGCCCTCGAAGACTTCTCGCGTCCCGCTGTCTTCTGCGTGGTGCGCAAGGTGCTCAATACCGTGGGCATCCCAGCCGAGACGCCAGGCTCTGCGTTTCAGATCATCGTGCCGCTGATGTTCCTCGCGATCGGACTGCGCTTCCTCATGCAAGGCATCGAGGCTGGCGTGGCGTTGTCGCAAGGCCCCGAAGAGATGGAACGCTTGGAGAGAGAAGACCGCGAGCGACTTGCAGTCGTCCACGCTTCGGTCTCGGGAGCGCCGCCTGCGCCTCGTGCGGGTGGTGACGATCCCTCTGCGGGTGGCCCCTCTGCGGGTGGTCCCTCTGCGGGTGGTCCCTCTGCGGGTGGTCACGGAGGTGCATCGTGATCATCATCGCGATCGGCCTCATCCTCCTGGCCTTCATCGGCGTGCCGCTGTTCTCGCTCTTCGGCGCGGCGGCGATCATGCTCTTCATGAGCTTGCCGGAAGGCAACTGGGCGTCGCCCGCAATCGACGTGTTCGGGCAAGGCTTTGCCGAGAACCCATCGCTGATGACCATCCCGCTGTTCACCTTCGCGGGCTACTTGCTCGCGGAGTCGGGCATGCCGCGGCGCTTGGTTACGGTCTCGCGCGCGTGGCTCGGCTGGATGCCCGGCGGCCTGGCTGTGGTGTGCTTGGGCGCTTCGGCGTTCTTCACTACCTTCACCGGTGGTAGCGGCATCACCATCGTCGCCGTCGGCGGTCTGCTTCTGCCTGCGATGCTGCAGGAGAAATACCCGGACCGCTTCGCACTCGGCCTCGTCACCACGGGTGGCTCGCTCGGCATTCTGTTTCCGCCCAGCGTTCCGCTGATCCTCTACGGCATCGTCGCCAACCTCAACATGAACAAGTTGATGGTGGCTGGCATCTTGCCGGGCATCCTGGTCGTCGTGGTGCTCAGCATCTACGCGGGCTGGGTCGGCGTGGGCACCGGCTTCGTGAAGACGCCGTTCGTGTGGAAGACGGCACGCCAGACGTTCTGGGCGATGAAGTGGGAGGCTGTGATCCCCGTCGTGCTGCTCGCCGGCCTGGGCACCGGTGTGTTGCGCATCCACGAGGCCTCGGTGTTCACCGCGGTCTACGTGCTCTTCATCGAGGTCGTGATCTACCGCGACATCGACATCAGGCGGGACTTGCCGC
Organism: Pseudomonadota bacterium; assembly: GCA_017881185.1. GTDB lineage: Bacteria > Myxococcota_A > Polyangia > Polyangiales > JAFGIB01 > JADGRF01. Next base: position 23,003 of record JADGRE010000027.1, read on the forward strand.
GCGTCGCGAAGGAATCGATGACGCTGGTCGGCGCCATCCTGATCATCATGTCGTGCGCCATCGGGTTCACCGCTTGGATGATCCAGGCCGAGATCCCGCAGCGCGTGCTCGACTGGATGCAGACGCTGATCTCGTCGCAGTTCGTGTTTCTGGTCATCCTGAACGTCTTCTTGATCTTCATCGGCATGCTGATGGAGATCTTCACGGCCATCATCGTGGCCGTGCCGCTGGTCTTGCCGTTGGCGCGCGCCTACGGCCTCGACCCGTACCACTTCGCGATCATCTTCTTGCTCAACCTCGAGATCGCGTATCTGGCGCCGCCGCTGGGCATCAACCTCTTCATCTCGAGCATCCGCTTCGGCCGGCCAGTTACATACCTGTACCGTTCGGTGCTCACCTTCATCGCCGTGCTCTTCGCAGCGCTGATGTTGGTTTGCTACGTGCCCATCATCACGACCTGGCTGCCCGGCATGATCAAGAGCGACGACATGAGCGATGACCTCGCTGCCCCGCCAAGTGCCGGTGAAACCGAGCAGATGAAGGGCACGGACTTCGGCATGAACAGCGAAGATCTGGCGGCGCTCGACAACGACGCCGGTACCGACGAGGACAACGACAACAAGCCCGACGGTGGTACGGCTGCAGCGAGCAAAGACGCTGGCGCCGCGAAGCCGGCTGCGGACACCAAGAAGCCGGCGAAATAGCCGCCGGCTTCTGGGGGACTCTTGTTTTCAAGGGGTGTGCCGCGACGGGGTGATCTGTATCTCAGTCCGAGCTCAGGGCGTCTTGCCCGGGCTCGCACTGGGGCTGCCGGTGTGGTGTGCACGTGCACTCCCGCCGGAGCGTCGACCGTCACCCCCTGCGTATCGGTTTTCACATCCACGCCGGGCGCTTGCACGCTGACTCCATCGGCGCCGACCTTCACTGAGATCCCTAGCGGTGCCTTCACGGACACGCCTTGGTCGTTCGACTTCAGGTCGATCCCGAGCGGCGCATTCACGGACACACCCTGGTCGTTCGACTTCACGGTGACGCCAGGCGCGTTCACGACCACGTCGTCTTGCGGGCCGGGGGCGTTGCCGCACGCGAGTGGCCCTGCGATGAGCAAGAGGGCGAGACAGGTTTGCAACGGTGCCTTCACGCGTGCGCCTGCGAGGCATGTTCGACCGCGCCGTCCAAGACGCCTGCCGCGATGAAGGGCAGGAGAATCGCCAGCACGGGCAAGATGCTCGTCGCAGCAGGCGGCAGCACGGCGGCGGCCAGGACGGGGATGACCACCGTGGCGGCTACCGCTGCGAGTGCCAACTTGCGGACGCCGCTGATTTCTTTGATTGAGGTTCCCATGTTCGTAGCTCCTTCTTCGGGGTGTGCGCCTGTTGAGCACCAGCTCAATCTCGCCACCATCTATGTGTCATTTGTAACTGTGACACTGCGCGGTGTCAAGGATTGCAGCGACGAATTGTTCGGAGAGCTGAGCGCCCTTCTAAAACGCACGTTCTTACCGGCACTTAGATGAACGACAGGCAGAGCCTGTTCTGCCCGGCGTCGCGGGGTTGTCTGGGTCGGGCGGGAGACGGGAGGGTTGCAAGGGTGGCGGCCGCGATCGCTGTCAGCGTTTCCGCGCGCCGCCACACCCTCCCCGGACCACCGTCACAACACGCGCTGCTCTCGGTTCTTTCGCAGACTACTTCTGCACGTTCGCCGGCACATCGATGCTCCCCGCCTCGTGCACTGTTGCCGCTGGATGTCCCGTGAGCTCTTTCAACTGCGCCGCGATGGAGCAGTCGTTCGCGGCGCCGCCCGTGCGGTCGGCCTCCGGCAACCTCGGCGCCGGCGGCGCATCTTTCGACAGCACGCGCGTCGTCAGCAGGATACCGCGCGATTGCACGTGCGCCCGCAACAGCTGCTCGCCGTGGCGTAGATCCCACAGGAACACATCGACTGGCGCGTCACGACGGTTGGCGCCTTCTTGCAGCACCAGCATGAACCAGTCCGTGCGCAACAGACCGAGCACGCTCGGCAGGTCGGCCTTGATGTGACGCGACAGCACCTCGTCTTGCACGCGCAGGCTCATCACGTCGCGCAGCTTCTTCACTTCGGCGATCCAGTGCGCCGTGAGGAACTCGCCCTTTTCGTACAGACCGCGCGCTGACGAGGGTTGCAGACCCAAGCAGCTGGCGATGTTGTCGGGGTCCATGCGCTTGGCGCCGCTCTCGATTCCAGCCTTGGTCTTGGCCTCTGTGGAGCTCAGGCGCAGGTACAGCCCGTTGCCGGAGCGCAGGCCCCCAATGTTCAAGCGCGGGTCCGCGAAGCTGTCAGGCGCCTTCTGCGCAGCGGAAAGCACGAGCCCCTCGAGCTTTCCGCGCAGGCTCGCGTACGCTTGTCGTGCTTCGGCGAGCTCGGTCTCGTGCACGCGCAGAATCGCGACGCGCAGATCACTAGCCTTGCGTTGCTCCTTGAGCCAGTAGCCGCCAGTCACGACAACGACCGACAGCGAGCCCAAGATCACCCAACGCCAAGGAATGCGCGGCATGTACGCCGCCGCTTCCGCATCCACGTGCGGCCTGGCAGGTACCAGCTGCCCTTGTTTCTTCATTGCAGATCGGCCCTCGTGCACGAACGTAAGCGGCGCGCAGCGGGGTTCAGCCGCGAGCGCGCCCGCAACGACCGAGGGAGCCGTACTCTTGTACGGTGACCGAGGAAGTGAGGACGAAAGCCGCGGATGAGCCCCGATCCGCGCCGCGTCAGGTCACTTTTTGGCGTTCAAGCGATTCACGGCGAAGCTGACGTTCGAGTAGCCGGCTTGCGCCGTGGAGAACATCAGCTTCTTGATCACGCGGTAGTCGATGGACACGTCGGCCTGCAAGATCACCTGGCCGTTGAACGGCTCTTGTGGGTGCAGGATGCTCCAGTTGCGCTTGAGCGTCTCGAGATCTTGGATGAGCTGCTCGATGCGCTCGACCTTCGGGTCGGCAGCGAGCGTCGCGGTGTCGGCCATGCGGCGACCGTCGAGCGTAACGACGATCGGATCCACCGAGATGACTGGCGAGATCTGGATGTCGACCACGTTGGCGGCCTTCGGCATCTTGAGGTTGGCTTTCTGGGCCAACAACTCGCCGCTCGCGCTGAACGAAATCAGCAAGAAGACGACGAGCACGATGAGAAAGTCGATGAAGGGCACGAGCGGTATCGCCACGTCGATGGCCTTCGCGCCGTGACCGGTGACCTTCTTGGCCACGAACTTGAGCGGGACTTCCCGCAGGAGGACTTTGCCTGGTTGAAAGATGGGCATGGTCTGTTCTCTTGTTTCGTGCGGCTTAGAGAGAAGATCCGTCGGAGAGCGACATGTCCGGGAAGCCTTCGCCGACGACCATGTCCATGGAAGCGACGACGTCTTCGTAGTGCACGCCGTCTTCAGGCGCGACCACCAAGTCTTTGCGGTTGGGCTCGAGGCGCTTGCGCTCTTGCAGCTTCTCGCGCAGGCCTTCCATGTCGTACTGGTCGCCCGTCTTGGGGATCTCGATGCGATCGCCAGCGGTCGACGAGAGCACGAACCCAGTGCCCGACACCTGGAGGATCACCTTGATGTGCTCCTCGGGCGGCGGCTGATCCGGCGCTTGTTGACCCGGCTGCTGCTGGTTCGCGTTCAAACGCGCCAGCTGGTTCCACACGGCGGTGACCAGCAGGAACATGACGCAGCACAGCAAGAGATCGATGAACGGAACGAGCGGGATCTCGGAGTCGACGGACTTTTTGCCGCCGTGACCGCCGCCTACGTTTATGCCACCCATGGTTGCCTCTCAGTTAGTAGAGCTTCGTGTCGCAGTCGTGACTCGTGACAGGAGGAGAGGCGCCGGGCGCGCGCAGTCAGCGCTGCGCTCCGGCGCCTGTCATGCAGCGATCAAGCCGCCTGCGACTCGTCGAGCTGGATGCGCGAACGGTTGTTCACGACCAGGTTCACGACCTGAACGGTGGCCGAGTTGATATCGTCGATGAGCTTCTGCGTCTTGGTGTTGTGCGCAGCGAAGCCGATGAGTGCGGTGATGGCGGCCATGAGACCGAACGCCGTGCAGTTCATGGCTTCCGAAATGCCCTTGGCGAGCATGGTGGCTTTCGACGAAGCGTCGGCGTTGGCGACGGCGCCGAAGGCGGCGATGAGGCCCGTCACGGTGCCGAGCAGACCCGAGAGCATCGCGAGATTCGCGAACAGCGCGAGCAGCGGCGTGCGGTGCTCGATGAGCGGCAGCTCGATGAGAGCGGCTTCATCCATCGCGGCCTGAACTTCGGCGTCCGGGCGATTCACCTTCATGAGGCCTTGCTTCACGATGCGCGCCAGCGGCGCGTTCGCAGCGGAGCACAGCTTGATCGCGCGGCCGATGTCGCCGGCGAGGATGCACTTCTGCATGGTCGCGAGGAACACCTCACGGTTGATCGAGCTCTTGTACAGGTACAAGGCGCGCTCGACGATGATGCCGACGGCGAGCACCTGCCAAAACAAAATGGGGTACATACCCCAGCCGCCTTCTTCGAAGTGATGCGCGAGCGTTGACATACCGTGTCTCCTCCTGGGGGCCGGCCGAAAGCCGGTCTCGTGTTTTCACGTTCCGTTTGCGAGCGTTCTGTCGAGTATGCCCAGCGCGAGCGTTCCGAAATGCGCTGGGCGAAGGTCTGTGATCGGGCGCCTAGCGGAGAGCCGAAGGCCGCTCCGCGGTTGTGCAAGCTACTGAAGCTCCGTGTGATTTACGAGCAATTTCAAACACGTAACTCTCACGAACCGCAAGGCGACTGATCCCAAGTGAGGGGTCATCATATCGGCGCGTCGCCCCTTGTCAACAGTGATCTGCGCACATTTCCCACAGCCGATGTAAGTGCAACTTTGCATCTGGTTCTTCGGGGGGACGATCAACACCGATACGCGTCCGGTGCTTGACAACGGGGTCGCAGGAAAGTTCCCGGCAATGGGCAATGATCGACAAGCACGCACACGCACGCCGATGTAGCGACGTGAACGCGCGTGCACGCGTGCGCGTCGCGATGCGCATGTCAGCGTCTTCATTGACAATCGCGCGAGCGCTCAGGTAGCGTTTGCAACTCAGCTTTCGCCACCGTCGTCTTTGATGGACACGACACTTCTCCATCTCACGAGCGGTTTGTGTAGCGACGCAGGGGGCCACTGCCGTATCCTGCGGGGCGTCGATTCGGACAGGGTTTGGGCGCGGCAAGCGCAAGTTGGGTTTCTGGGCGCGCGCACGCGTGCCTGTGCGACGGGGCAGTGACTTAGAGGTTCTGTGACCTCTCGGCGAATCAAAGGAGCCGCGATTCCATGGAAAAGATCTGGGGTTTCTTGCACGACGGTGCACCTTTTTCGTTCATCAACGTCGCCATCTTGGCTTCGGTCATCGCGATCATCGCCGACCGGTTCGTCCACATCCTGACGAAGCATCAGGTCAACGGCGAAGAGTTCATGGCCCAGATCCGTAAGCTGGTTCAGGCCGGCAATATCGATCGCGCCATCAAGCTGTGCGAGGCCGAACCGCTGCCTCTGTTGCAGGTGGTCAAGGCCGGTCTCACGCAGGTGAACCGGGGCGAAGAAGCCATCATTGCGCAGATGGACGAGCGTATGGGCGAAGTGGTGCCGATGCTCGAAAAGCGCATCGGCGTGCTTTGGTCACTCGCCAACATCGCCACCCTGATCGGCCTCTTGGGAACCATCTCGGGTCTCATCAAGTCGTTCGCGGCCGTCGCCTTCGCAGAGCCGGCGCAGAAGTCCGCGCTGCTCTCGCGCGGTATTTCGGAAGCCATGTACAACACGGCGCTCGGTCTGGGCATCGCCGTGCTCTGCATGTTCTTCCACATGATCCTTCACGGCTGGGCCAAGCGCATCAAACACGATCTCGAGCGCACGCAGATGAAGCTCGAGAACCTGCTCACCCTCAAGCGTGAGTAATGCTCGTTAGCAACGTGCTCGGCGCGCAACACAGCCGCGTCAGGAACTAGCTTACCGATGCCCAACTTCTCGCCCAAGCAGAGGAACTACATCCGCAAGCGCGGCAAGGGTGTACAGCTCGATCCCTCCGAAATGGTGGGCGAGCTGAACATCGTGCCGTTCCTCGACATCGTGATGAACCTCATCATGTTCTTGCTGGCTACCAGCGAGGCCGTGCTGATGATCTCGCAGATCGAGTCGGACCTTCCGAAGATCGCCAAGGGCCGCAGCCACGGCGCAGACGTGGCCACACCGCTCAACTTGAACGTCACGGTCACCGAGGCGGGCGTCATCGTCAGCGGCTCGGGCGGCAAGCTCGCGCCGGGCTGTGCGAACATCGACATGGGTCGCACCATCACCGTGCCCAAGAAGGGCAACAACTACGACTGGCCGGGTCTCACCGACTGTGTCGCGCGCATCAAGCAGCAGTTCAAAGACGAGAACTCGGTCACCATCAGCGCCGACCCGCAGGTGCAGTTCGAGCAGATCGTGGCCTCGATGGACGCCGTGCGCGCGCGCCCCAATACCAAAGACGAGCTCTTTCCCCAAGTGCTGATCTCCGTCGGCGTCCGCTGAGGATCTCATGGCAGAGGCAGAGAACTACCACGACCGGCCTGCCACGATGGCGGATTGCAAACGCAAGATCCGCCACCTGCAGAGCAAGCACGAGGAGCCCGAAGAGACGGGCATCAACATCTATCCGATGATGGATATGATGACGATCCTGCTCGTGTTCTTGATCCAGAGCTTTGCTTCGGGCGCCGCGCAGGTGGTGCAATCGGAAGAGCTGCAGATCCCGGCGAGCACTTCTCAGGTCGAAGCTGCTGAAGCGCTTTCAGTCGTGATCTCCTCGAGCGAGGTCGTGGTCGAAGGCAAGCACGTGTTGGCCCTGCGCAACGGCAAGGTCGACCCGAGCTTGAAGCAGGGCGGCGGTAACGGCTGGCTGATCACGCCGCTGTTCAACGACCTGAAGTTGCACCGCGATCGCCTCAAGTTGATCGCGGCGAAGAATCCGCAGCGCGCGTTTCGTGGCGAGGTGCGCATCATCGCTGACAAGCGCACGCCGTTCCGTTCGCTCGGCGAGGTGATCTACACGCTGGGTCAGTCAGAATTCGGTGCGCTGCGCTTCATCGTGCTGCGCCAAGAAGGCAAGAAATCCTAGCGGGACCCTGGCGGGACCAAGGTAGTCCTGGTGTCCAGCAGCGTGAGCGAGGCGCACCTGCGCGAGCAGCTCGGGTCGACCGCACGGCGCTTGACCGGCTGAGCCGGGCAGTCGCGTTCAGGGCGCCCTGGGGCGTGCGCCGTAGGCGCGCGTGAAGCGGATGCGGGCCAGCCAGTCCTGCGCCTCGGCCGCGTGCCCCGGCCGGCCGTCGCTTGCGTAACGCTGCAGCAGCGCTGCGGCCTCGTCGAGCTGCCCGAGCGCGAAGCGGCTGATCGCCAAGAGGTGCAGCGCTTCTGCCGAAAGCTCAGGGCTCGGTAGGCCTGCAGCGAGCGCTCGTGCGAGCAGTGGTGCCGCGAACGCGAAACGCTTCTGGTTGTAGAGCTGGCGTGCTTCCAGGTAAAGCGCTAGGCCGTCGCTGCGCTCGGCGCGCAGCTCGCGCGCGATGTGCACGGCGCTCGCGGGCTCGATGCGCTCGCCCGGTGCGCCCACCAGCAGCTCGAAGAGCAACTGTCTCTGGCGCGGAAGGGAGTGCGCGGCGATGTTCTTCACCTGCAGCACGCGCAGGGCGTCGTCGTCGTTGGGTGCTTGCAGCAGGGCCTCGTATTGGCCGGCTGCACGTTCCAGCTGACCGTTGCGGAACGCTTCGTCGGCGAGGGCTTGCTCCGCGCGCGCGAAGAATGCGCTGGGTTTGCCGCCGGGTGCGAGCTGGCCCAGCTCGTGCGCGGCCGCCTTGGTATCGCCCAGGCGGGCCAGCACCGGCACGAGTGTGCTGCGCGTGGCGGAATCGGCTGGGTCGATGTGCAAGATCTGGGTGCAGCGTGTGCTCGCGCCGCGGTCGTTGCCGGCCGCGAGATCGGCATCGAGCTTGTCGTGCAGCTTGGCGAGCGCGTGGGGGCACAGCTCGGACAGAATGCTGCTGCCCGAGAAGCGCGCACGGGCCAGCTCGAGCGAGGACTTGGCCAGAGGCAAGCTGCGCAGGTACGCGTGCCACTGCGTCTGCAGTTGCGACAGCGGTATGCCTACGGCTTGCGCAAGGTCGCCGCTGGCGTAGGCGCGGCGCACGCTGGCCGAGCCGTAGCGCTCTGCAACGAAACGTAGCAGCGAGCCGCAGAGCGTGTACGCCAGGCCACGCGCTTGCGCGAGAAAGCCGGCGCCGAAAAGCTGGTCTAGCGGTGGCGCCATGCCCAGCTCGAGCATCGCGCGCGCCCACTCGTGCGGCGTGAGGCCGGCCTGCGTCTGCCAGGCGGCAGCCATGGCCACGCCTTCGATCAGCGCCGGGTCGGGCCACAGACCCAGCGCGCGACCGGTCACCCGCAGCGGACCGCGACCGGTGGCGGCCGCGACGACATGCACGAGCTCGTGACCGAGCACGGGGTTGGGCCAGCCGTTCTCGCTGATGAACGACTCGGAGCGCCAGGGCTTGGCGAGGTTGGTGTCGGCGGCGCCCATCAGCGCGCCTTTTTCCTCGGGCGAGCGAAACAGGAAGACCGAGATGGTCTGCGGATGGCTGACGCCCAGCCAGCGCTCGGCTTGCCAGACGCGGAAGTCGCAGTCGTCTGCGAGGCGGCGGCGTGTGCGTGGGCTCCACTCGCGTGGAAAGTGCAGCTGACAGCGCGCACTGCGTAGCTCGCCGCCGAGCGCAGCTTGGAGGCTGGCGACGCTGCTGGCGTGTCCGAGCTCGGGCGCGAACAGCTCGGCCGTGAGTGCGACGGCGATGCACCCGAGGCCGAGTGCGAAGCTGCTCGTGCGCGCGCTGGTTGCAGATGGCGCCCAGCGCAGCGTCGCAGGGTTGCTCGCGCTGGTGGCCAGCAGCGTGAGCCCGGCGAGCCACGCGCAGCTGAACACGCGCAGCCACAAGAAAGGCCCGGTGATGGAGACGCCTTCGTCGTAGAGCGTGCCGGGGAAGTAGCCGTAGAAGTGGCCGTACATGAAGATCGCAGGCGTGGCGTAGAAGCGTGCGAGCGCGATGCCGACGCCGCTGAGCGGAACGGCGAGTGCGAGCCAACAGCCGCTGCGCGCGCTGCGGGTGCACAGCGCAGCGCACACACCCACCACACTACCGAGCAGCGTGCCGAAGCCAGGGCCGAGCAGCATGAATGCGAAGCCGAGCCCCGGGGTGCAGTTGCGTATGCGTAGCGCGTCGAGCCAGAGCACCAAGCTGGGGAGCGCGAAGAGCAGCGCGCCGTAGCCGAGCGCGCGCTCGAAGGCTTGGCCCACACGCTGCACGCCACCTGCGTCGCGCAGCAGCACAGTCAGGCGCGCAGCCACCCATGCCGCCATCGGCGGCAGCAGCACGCCGAGCAGCAGCGCGCTCTCGGCGCCGTGCACGGCCAAGAGCGGCACGCCGCACAGGACGAGGGCGCACAGCCCCGCGAGCCCGAGGCACACGCGTGCGCTCGTCGGCGCGAGCAGGCTGGGCACGGGGGTAGGCACGAGCAAGTGTGTAGTCGGTCAGGCGTGTGGTCGGTCAGGCTTGGCCGGTGCAGGCGTGGCTACTCGAGCATGTCGGGTCAAGCGTGCGCCGAGCTGTGAATGGCGTCCGGGTTGATGCGGACGGGCTGGGTGAGCGCCAGCGCCAGCACCTCGTCCACGCGCGAGATCAGCTGCACTTGCAGCTCCTTGCGGACGCGCTCGGGGACTTCTTCGAGATCGGGGGCGTTGGCGCGCGGTGCGACCAGCACCTTGATGCCCGCGCGATGCGCGGCCAAACACTTTTGCTTGAGCCCATCTACGCGCAAGAGCTTGCCGCGCAGGGTGAGCTCGCCGAGCACGGCGACCTCGTGGCGCACCGGGTTGTCGAGCAGCATCGACACCAGGCCCACGAAGATCGGCAAGCCCAGCGCGGGGCCATCCTTCGACATGGCGCCCTTGGGCAGGTGCACGTGCACGTCGACCCGCTGCAGGAAGTCGTCTTTGAGGCCGTACGAGGCCGCGCGCACGCGCAGGTACGACAGCGCTGCGGCTGCAGATTCTTTCAGTACGTCGCCCATCTTGCCGGTGAGATGGAACTCACCCTTGCCGGGCATCTGCGAGCACTCCACGAGCATGATCTCGCCACCGCCGGGCGTCCAACACAAGGTGGTGGCGATGCCTGCCGCCGACGTTTTCTCGGCGCCTGCGAGCTCGTATTTGGGCGGGCCGAGCACCTCTTCCACGAACTTGGCGTCGGCGTCCACATGCCGAGTCTCGCCGCTCGCGACGCGCACCGCGATGGCGCGACACAGCGCTGCGACCTGTTGCGCCAAATGTCGCACGCCGGCCTCCGAGGTGTACTCGTTGACCAGCCGTTCGATGGCCGAGTCGGTGATCTCCAGATGCTCGGGCGTGAGACCGTGATCGGCCAGCTGTCGCGGCACGAGGAAGTCACGCGCGATCGCCATCTTGTCGTCGCGTGTGTAGCCGGCGATGTCGATCACTTCCATGCGGTCGAGCAAGGGGCGCGGGATGGTGTCTTTGCGATTGGCGGTGGCGATGAACATCACCTGCGAGAGATCGACCGGCACGTTCAGGTAATGATCGACGAACGCGTGGTTCTGCTCGGGGTCGAGCGCCTCGAGCAAGGCGCTGGCAGGATCGCCGCTGTAGTCGGCGCTCATCTTGTCGACTTCGTCGAGCACGAACACAGGGTTGCCCGAGCCGGCCTTCTTCAGTCCGGACACGACGCGTCCCGGCAGTGCGCCGACATAGGTGCGGCGGTGGCCGCGAATCTCGGCTTCGTCTTGTACGCCGCCCAGGGCGATGCGACCGAAGGCACGCCCGGTTGCGCGCGCGATCGAACGCCCGAGCGAAGTCTTGCCCACGCCGGGCGGGCCGACGAAGCACAAGATGGGTGAGCGCTTGTTGCTGCGTAGCTTGCGTACCGCGATGTACTCGACGATGCGCTTCTTCGGCTCGTCGAGGCCGTGGTGATCTTCGTCGAGCACGCGACGCACCTCGTTCACCTCGAGGCGATCGGGTGTTTGGCGGCCCCAAGGCAGGTCGGCCAGCCACTCTACGTAGCTCCACGCCACCTGGTACTCGGCGCTGGCGGCGTTCATCGAGCTCATGCGCGACAGCTCGCGGCGGCCGGCTTTGTCGGCCTCGGGCGGCGGGTTCGCCTTGCTCAGGCGCTCGCGCAGCTCGTCGAGGTCGTCGTCTTCACTCCCGCTTTCGCCGAGCTCACGGCGGATGGTGCGCAGTTGCTGCCGCAGGAGCAGCTCGCGCTGCGACTTGGACATCTCTTCCTCGACCATCGAGGCGACTTCCTGTTTGACGCGGTGGATCTCCTGCTGCCGCTTGATCAACTCGAGCACGGCCTTCAAACGCGCGCGCACGTCGAGCGTCTCGATGATCTCCTGCTTGCGCTCGGTGGCGATGGGCAAGTGCGAGGCGACCAAGTCCGAGAGCGCGCCGGCCTCGCGCACGTTGTCGAGGGCGGCGCCCATCTCGCGCGGCGGCGACGGCAGCGAGCGCGACAGCCCACGTGCAACCTCGCGCAGGTGCGCAGTGAGCGCGTCGATCTCCTCGTCGCGTGCCAGCTGCTCGGGCAGCCGCTCCACGCGCGCGCGCAGGCAGGGCTCGCGGCCCACGGGGCGAATCACGCGCATGCGCGCGATACCCTGCAACACCACGCTGTAGTGCCCGGAGCTCAGGCGGATGACCTTGAGCACGCGCGCCAGCGTACCCACGGTGTAGAGGCGCTCGAAGCCTGGGTCTTCTTCGTCGGCGTCGCGCTGTGCGAGCACGCCGATGGTCGGTCGCTCGTGACCGAAGGCCTCTTCGATCAAGCGCACCGAGCGCGCGCGCCCCACGTTGACCGGCACGACCGAAGCCGGGAACAGCACCGAGTTACGCAGTGCGAGAATCGGCAGCGCGTCGAGCGCGCTCTCCGGAATGATCGATTCGGCCATGCAGCGCACTATTGCCGATCTTCCCCACAGCGCCAACACGCGCGCACTGCTCCTGGTTGGGGACGTGTCGGCCCGGGTGCTTTTTCGTGGCGATCGTGAGGCGCCCTGTAGTAGAAGTTTTGACCGCCACGAAGCCTTGTAGGATAGTGGAGCACACTTCAGGAGTCGTAGAACGCATGCACAAGGGATCGCTCAGCACGCTCGCTTTCGTTTCAATCGCAGCCTGCGCAGTATGCGTGTCCGGTTGCCAAGGCGTGGTGTGGGGCAACCTTGCAGTGTTCGGAGTGAGCGTCGGCATCTTCATGGGCACGTTGAGCTTGGGGCGCGGGCGGTAACGGTTTCGGTCGCGGTTTCGGTTGGGGTCTCGGTGTACCCTAGCGGACACGCTCATGGCGCCCCCCCGACTCACACCCGAGACCGACAAGTTCTACCGGACGCTCGAGCAGTTTCGGCTGGCTGACCTCGAGGCCACGCGTCTGTTGTTGCGCGGCGGCTCGGTCATCGACTGGCACCGCCTCAACTTCGGGTCCGAAGACGAGGCGCATCAGTTCATCAACGCGCAGGACTTCAACCTCGACAACCCGCGCGACGTGGAACGCATCGCCGCCGTCCGCGACGAAGCCATCGCGTACCTGCGACGCCACTTCGATTTTCCGGTGCCCAAGCCAGTGGCTGCGCTCGATCTGCCGGGGCTGCTCATGCTGGCGTCGAGCTCGGGCCACCGCCAGATGTGCGCGTGCGCGATCCTCAAGTGCATGCACATCGTGCATCACCTCGAGGGCCGCGAGCTCTTGTTCATGCTGCCGTTCTCCGACCAAGAGCTCTTCCACTTGGTGGAAGAGAAGGTCTACCGCGTGATGGGCGGCATGCTCGCGCACGGCTTTCCCATCCTCGAGTTCATCGGTGGGCGCAAGAACAAGGACTCGCTGTACCAGAAGCTCTTGTCGAAGTCGGAGACGATCGCCGCCAACATCTACGACAAGCTGCGCTTTCGCATCGTGACGCGCGAGCCGCACGACGTGTTTCCCACGCTCGAGTACATGCTCCGGCACATCTTCCCGTTCAATTACGTCATCCCGGGGCAGAGCACCAACACCATGGTGCACTTCCGCTCGTACTGCGAAGAGCACCCCCACCTGGCGACGCTGTTCTCGGAGATGCAGCTCAAGCCCGACCACGAAGACGAGCTCACGCGCATGGAAAACCACTTCAGCGCGCAGAGCTACTCGATCATCCACTTCGTGGTCGACATGCCGCTACGCGTGCCCGAAGCCATGCTCGAGCGTGCGCCGCCGCAAGCGCGCGCGCTCGGCCCGGTGGTCTTCGTGCTGACCGAGTTTCAGATCCTCGACCGCGCGACCGAGCAGACCAACGAGATCGGCGACGCCAGTCACGCCGCATACAAAGAGCGGCAGAAGCGCGCGGTCATGCATCGCTTGAAAGTGGGCGTGGGCGGTGCCGACACGCACAACAGTCACGTCAGCGTGACGCCACCCAAGAAGACCTAGCGCTCAGCGCCCTACGGCGCGCGGCACAGGTAGCTGAAGCCCGCCAGCGTGCTCGCTTGGGTCGCGTCGCGCGTGAGTGAGAGCGTGGCCCTGCCCGTGTCTAACGTGGCGGGGCCGGGCATGAAGCTCGTGCCGGTGGACACCACGGGAAAGTGAGCGGTGTATTCGACGCCGTCGACCAGGAAGCCGAGCGTGGTGGAGCCGCCATCGCGCGCACGGCTCACGGTGGTCAGCTCGCGCTCGAGCAGCTGCTTGCTCTTGCCGAAGAACAGCTTGAAGTCGTCGTAGGTCGAGTCGTCTTGGGGACGCGTCACGAGCAGGGTGTCGCCGGCGCTGGTATGCGCCAGGTACTCGATGACGACCTTGCCGGGGAGGTTGTGCACCGGCATCGAGGCCACGGTCTTCGAGTCGACCACGGTCAGGCGTTCTGCGTCGCTGCCGAGGTCGGCGAAGAAGCCCTTGCCGGTGTCGCTCGTCAACGCAATGCCCGTGACCTTGCTGGCGCGCACCTGGATCACCAGCCTTCGCGTGGTCGCGCCGTCCTCGAAGCTCAGCGTGTAGTCGGCGTCCGCGCCGCCACCGCTCGAGCCTTGGCCTGTCACGCGCTTGCGCTCGAGCGCGCCGCCCGTGGCGACGAACAGCCGGGAGCCGCTGCTGCGGCTGTCACCTGCATCGGCGACGTAGAGCGTGCCGTCTTTGGCTTTGCCCGCGCCGAGCACTTGCGTGAGCGCGATGGCTCGGGTCTGCATCGAGAGCGCATCGCACGCTGCGGGTGTGCTGGTCGTGGAGCCGCCGTCACCGCAACCGGTCAGCGTGAGTGCGCACGGCAAGCTGCAGGTGCTCAATAGCCACGACAGCCACGCCGCTGCAGCGCAGACAGGTGACGAAGACGAGCGCGGAAGGCAGGACCACATGGCTGTCGAGCGGCACGATACCGCAAGTGCTTCAGGGGATCGAGCCGCTCGTCTGGCACACCAGGCCACCGCCCACGGGCCCTTGGTTGGAGCCCCAGTTGATCTGCAAGAAGCCACTGAGGCGGTTTACGAGGTCGACTGCGTCGCAGTCTGGCAGGACGGTGTTGTAGTAGATGGACGCAGCGCACATTCCGCTCGGGCATTGGATCGTGCCCGTGCCGATGCGCTTTGCGCTGGAGATTGCCAAGTTGTTGTCGATGGTCAGCTGGAATGTGACTTGATTCTGCGGGTTGGTGTCCGGACCGAGTTGCGCGAGCGCATGCAGGTCGGGATCGAGCAAGACCCCGTTGGAGGAGATGTTCAGGGAGTTGATCTTCGTCAGTTTGGGCAGCGTCAGGGTCTGCAGGACCCTCATCTGACTGACCTCGAGCTGACCTCCGACCTCCGAGAGCAGCGGTGCATCGACGCTCGTGGTGGTGTTGTCCCCGTACTCCGTGCTCGCGAACGAGAGATTGCCTGCGACCTTTTGGAGCGCAGGCAGCAGCAGCTTGGTCAGACTGTTCTGTGCGAGGCCGAAGTCGCCTGTCACTTGCTGCAAGCTCGTCAGCCCCGACAGCGTCGTCAGAGCCGGGTTGGTCGAGACGTTCAGCGACCCCACCGTGCGCAGCGCCTTCATCCCAGTGATGCTCTTGAGCGCATGGTTCATGCCGATGTAGATCGTTCCCCGCACGGACACGAGGTGGTCGAAGCCGTCCAAGATGGTCAGTGCATCGTTGCTGCCGATGTTGATCGAGTCGGCGGTGACCAGATTCGGGAAGAGAATGGTGGTCAGCTTCGGGTTGCGCTCGATCTCGATGGCGCCGCCGACGGTGGTCAGGTTGATGAGCCCCGAGCCGACCAGCGCCGTCAGGGCGCTGTTGTCGGCGACCTGCAAGTTGCCGCCGATCGTGGTGAGGCTTTCCAAGCCGATCAGGTTCTGCAAGCCCGTCCCGCTCACGCCCAAATCACCGGTGATGGTCTGAATGCCGGCGAGCGCTTGGATATCGAGCGAAGTCACGATGTTGAAGCTGCCGACCAGGACCGTGGGGCTGGCGTTGCAGTTGACG
>JADGRE010000321.1 GCA_017881185.1 Pseudomonadota bacterium
TCCGGCCATCGGGATCGACTGGCCGATCTCCTCACCGGTGTTGTCCGGAAAAGACGCCAAAGCGCCGCGCTTGGCTGAGATCGATCGCGAGCGGTTGCCGCGGTATATGCCGTGAGGGCGCTGCGATGCGGAGTAAGCCCCTTACGCTACATCGACGGCTTCTACAACCCCACGCGCCGCCACTCGACGCTTGGCTATGTCAGCCCGTCGGAGTACGAACGACAGGTGGTCGCGATTGCGGCATGAACTCGCTTAGGCCTCGTGCACGAACAAGTGATCCTGTTTCGTCGTGCTCGGCGAGCAACGTCTAGCGCCAAACGTTCTGTCACCGACTCATTTGTTCGTGCATGGAGCCTTAGCAACTGTCCGCTTGAAAGTGTGCATTCTACACCCTCCAGCATGCCCCTCCGTGCCGCGTCCATGCGACCGGCTTCGCGCCTAGCGCCCGGGCCCGTCACCACCAGTCGATGCTCTGTCTGTCTCGAGCTGTTGTGGTCCAGACTGCAGGCTAGGTGCCTGACGCGCGGCGTTCGCACTGCTGCCGTGGTAAAGGAGATAGATCGTCCGCATCATGGCGCCGCCGATGGCGAAGAACGCAAGCGCGGGTAGAGTCAGCGTGATGCTCTCAGGCAAGCCCGTCGCATCCAGCAGGGCCTTGACCTGTAAGACCAACCCGTGCAGTACGTAGAACTGCAAGGAGCACTGCCCCACCACCGCGCCCACGTATAGCGCGGTTCGCAGCGCGCTCGGCAGCCGCTCAAAGCGGTCGATCACGGATCGCAAGGTCGCGACTAGGAGCACGACGAGGCCCGCGTAGAAGAACCAACGCCACAGGCCCATATCTTGGTTCGTGCCGATGCTGCCGATGCTGCCGGTCGCCTGGTACAAGAGTGCTGTGCCGGTAAGCAAGAGCAGTCCGCCCCCGGGCAGCAATCTGTCCAAGCGCCCGACCTTCGCAGGCTGCTGCGCCAGGGCGATGCCGAAGGCTACGCCCGCGAGCACGGCGATCGACATGTTGAAGTACGCGTACTTGGCCACTAGCATCAGGCGGCAGAGTTGCAAGAATCCGAGCTGCTCGCGGTCGAGTAGCCACGCCATACACAGGCGGTGTGTCACATACGAGGCGAGCGTCAGACCAAGACAAGCCGCTACATCGGAGCGGTATCTCGCAATGAAACGAAACCACAGCGGTGCACTGCTCAGCGCGAGAAAATAGTAAAGCAGCGGCCCGAAAAGCATCGACCATACAGACGTCGTATTCAGCGGTCGCTTCTCGACCACTGCAACTGCAAGTGCGAATGCGCCTCCCAAGAGGACGCTCGCGCCAACCAGGAGCTGACCAAAGCGCAGCGTTTTTTTCACGCGGTCCGGGTTGTTTCTGAACGTGGGATAGTAGTTGTGACCAAGCGCGATACCGAACACCAGCGCGAAGCCCGGCGTGGCCAGGTTGAGCAAGGGACTCAGTACGTGCTTCAGCACGCCGAAGCCCGGTGGCAAACGTGCGAGCAGGCCATCGATCCAGTGGTCGGTAACGACGAACACCACGAGCAGCCCGCGCAACAGATTGACTAACAACGAGGTCTGAGCCTGGACGGTCAGAGGAGCCACAGCGCTTCCTCCCACTGCCTCGCCGCCCTCTTCTTCACGCACAATCTGCGCGATCGTCTTCCCCTGCAACACGCCACGTGCCACCGACTCCGAGAGCCCGCGTCTGCGCATCGCCACCAACGCCCGAATTGCGCTGAGTGAATCGCCGCCCAAGTCAGCAAAGGAATCGTCGACCCCAATGCGTTGGACGCCGAGGATGGTTTGCCAGAGTTCAACCAGCTCCCGTTCCCGCGCCGTCATCGGCCGAGCGGACTCGTCGCTGCTGCTGCCTTCCGTTTCGGCTGGAGGCAACGCCAACAGGTCGATCTTGCCGTTGGGAAGCAGCGGGAACGACTGCACGCGCACCACATAAGACGGCACCATGTATGCTGGTAGCACGCGCCTGAGCGCCTGCTGTGCGTCAGGGCTCTGCAGATCATGGCCCGCGTCGCAGCAAAAATATGCGACCAGCACCTTGGATTCACGCCCCATGTCTTGTGCCAGCACGACCGCTCTCGCCACACCCGGCTGCTGCTCGAGTTTGATGGTCACTTCGTCCAGCTCGACGCGGAAGCCACGAATCTTGACCTGATGATCCGCGCGTCCAGCAAAGAGCACGTTGCCGTCCGCCAAGTACTTGCCGAGGTCACCCGTGCTGTAGCAGCGGTCGAGCGGATCGCGCGTGAACGGATTTGCGACGAAGCGCGCGTGCGTCTGCTGAGGGTCGTCGAGGTAGCCTTGCGATAGGTACCGAGTGCGAATCAGGATGTCGCCGATCTCACCGACACCGGCCAGCCGACCGTCCGGCGTCAGCACCAGCAGCTGCACGTCCGCGATGCCTGTGCCGATCGGATAGCTCTCGAGCTCGGACTCCGCGTCGATGACGAAATACGACATCGCCTGTGGCGTTTCCGTCGCGCCATAGAAGTTGACCTGCGTGGCGTTCGGCGCGATGACGCGCACGCGTTGCGACAACTTCGGGCTGAGCACGTCGCCGCCCCAGAAGAAGTAGCGGATGTGCCGCAACGACGCGCCGTCTTGCGCTCCCGTAACGATGATCTGTCCGAGCGCTGGCGTCAGGTGCAGCACGCTGATCGCCTGCTCGCTCAGCCAGCGCGACAAGCGGTCCGGATCGAAGATCACCTCCTGCGCAGGAATGTGCAGCGACGCTCCAATGGACAGCGGGGTGAAGATGTCGCGCAAGGCAGGGTCGTGGCTCAAACCGGAGAGCAAAGAGAAACGGTCCTCGGGCCCGAAGCCATGTTTGCGGACATGCCAGGCCACAAAGTGCGGCAGCGCCGCATGTGTGGTGCAGATGCCCTTGGGTTTGCCGGTGCTGCCCGACGTGAACGAGACGTAAGCCACGTCGTGCTCGTCCACGGAGATAGGCGGCATCACGGAGTCGTACCCCGAGAGCACCTGGAGTGCCTCGGCCTTGGTCGCTGGTACGCGCAAGCGGCTCTGCTCGCTGCAGCCTAGCGCGGCGGTGATCTCCTCGGGCATAGCCACGTCTCCGCACACCAACAAGCACGACGGCTTTGCGAGCGCAATGCAGTCGACGATGCGCGCAGCCGGATACGCGGCGTCCGCCACGAAGAATGCGGCACCGGACTTGAGAGCTCCCAACATGCTCCAGACCAGCGCAGGGTTGCGGTTGGAGAAGAGCACCACAGTGTGCCCACGGCCGACGCCGCGTTGTCGCAAGCAGCTGGCTACGCGGCTACTAAGCTCATCGAGCTCCGCGTACGTGCACTGCTCGTGTTGGGAGACGATGGCGCAGGCCTGCGGCCTGCGAGCCACCTGCTCGATGAACGCCCGCTGTATAGGTCCGGAAAACGCAAAAGCAAGGGGTGCGCACGGATCGGGTAGGCTACCATGCGTTTGGCTACTCACGTCGGATGCTCTCCAGCCGGGTTCGGCCCGGCTGCAAATTAGGGCGGTATCTCGCGGCATCTTGGCATCAACGTGCACGCGGCGTCCATCATCCTGCACCTGCCGGCAGGGCGATCGAGTTCTCCCTTCGGATCTGGTAGCTAGCGCGCAAAGCAACGAGAAGGCGCAAGACACTTCAGGTGCAGCTCGTCGAAAGCACGCCGCTACACCAACTGTTTGGACACTACCCGATGCGGCGCATCAGCGAAAGTTGTTCTGGGCGGTAGTGTCCATTCACATGGTGTAGCGGCGGGCTTCGGGCAGCGGATCAAATCTGCTGCATGTTGAAGCATCGCCCATCGCGTCATCCTTCAGTTGCGAAACAGGAAGGGAGAAACGAGATGGCCGACATGACGACGATGGACGCGATGGAGCTGGTGCGCAAGCACCTTGAAGCAGCAGGCGAGGACCAGCTGCGCGAGCTGGTGAAGCTGATGGCGGAGGGGCTGATGGACGCCGAAGCGCAAGCGCAGTGCGGCGCGCAGTACGGCATGCCGAGCGCCGAGCGCATCAATCCAGCGCAACGGCTACCGCAGCCGCCGCTGGGACACGCGAGTGGGCAGCATCGAGCTGGCCGTGCCGAAGCTGCGACGCGGCAGCTACTTCCCGGAGTGGCTGTTGCAAGCGCGCAAGCGCAGCGAGCAGCGCTGATGGGCGTGGTGGCCGGGTTTCGCCGTGTTCCTTACGTCTGACGTGACGGTGCGGTGTTAGCTGGCAGCGCGCACAGGTGTAGAGCCGCAGGCTATCCGCCCGCGGTTGTCTCATTGCGTTTCGTGACGCCACCGCATGCAGCTCCCACGCTGCCAGCCCGCCCGCGTCGGCGCCTGCGACCTTCGTGCCGCCGTGCTCGGCCGCGTCAAGGCGCTGCGCTGACGCTCCGCCGCGCTCCGCGGGCGCCTGCGGCGGCCTTGACCCGGCCTGCGCGCGGCCAGGGGAGTGCCTCTACGGCGCCGTCGCTCAGTTCACGCGTCCCACTCTCCGT
>JADGRE010000142.1 GCA_017881185.1 Pseudomonadota bacterium
TCTCAATACCCTGAGCGAGTGGATTTCGGAGCGCGACGGGCCCGAGCGCAAGGCGCGTGACCGAAGGAATACTCGATGTATTTCGAGGTCGCGCAACGCCGCGATCGGGCCCGTTCCGCCCGAAAGCCGCCGCGAACGGGTATTGAGATCGGCTCTAAATGACCGAGTGCGATTCGGGAACGGCGCCTCGCTCGTTCCGGGCGCCACGCTCGGTCATTAAGCGCGATTTCACCCGCCGTGCGCGCGCGAGCGCGAGCCATAGGCCGAACGCTGCGCATGACAACCCCAGCAACAGCCACGCAGGTGCGGCGTGTGCACCGGCGCCCGCAGTGGTGCAGCTCCACGCGCTCGTGCTGCGCTTGCGCGGATAGACTGGCGCAGGCGGACAGACGCATTTGCTATCGGCGCAGCTGAATTCCGGCAGCTTGAGTGCGCAATAGCCCTGGATGTCGTCCTTCGCGAGCGTACGCTTCTCGGTCTGGCCGTCCGGTGCGCTGTCGAACATGGTCGTGCCGACAATCGGGCTGTGGCCCAAGCCGAGCAAGTGTCCGGCCTCGTGCGTGATCGTGTTGCGCAGATCGATCATGCCTGCGCCGCAAGGCTTGTCGCAGTTTGCGAAGCGCACGCTGCCTGCGTTGAGCTCCATGTCGACGTCCAAGATCTCGCCGGAATCTGCGTCGTGCCAGAGCAAGGTCAGTGCCAGTGCTTGCGGGTCGTGCTCCAGCGCCACCCACTCGCTCAGGCTCTTGGCCACGATGATGGCTTGATTGGGCGCATCGAACACGAACTCGGACTTGGCGGTCGTGGTGGTGCCACTGGCTTGGTCGACCATGAACGGCGCGCGCTGGTTGGCGCAGTTGACGTCGGCCCAGGTCTGAAACGACTGTTTGAACGCGCTGCGGATCTCGCTCTCGGTCTCCAGCGACATGCGCGCCCAGAACTGGTCGTTGAAGGTCTGCGTCAGACAGCTGCGCGTCCAGTGCAACAGCGCCGCGCCGGGCTTCTCGACGCACGGACCCGTCGGTTGCGCGTCGATCGTCTCGCGGCAGTACGCTCGGGCCGTGTTCGTGATCGCGACACTGAGCGTGAGCAGACAGGCCCACACTACGAACACAGCGTGCTGCCCGCCTCTGTCACCACGCCTGCTGGAACCGAGCATCTGCAGTTACATAGCTCGATTCGCGCCGGTTTGCATCCGCCGCTGTCAGTGCGAGTCGAACTGCCCGTGTTTTTCGAGCACTTCGACGATGGCGTCGATGGCCTGATGCATGCGCATTTGGTCAAGCTTGAGCGTCAGCTCGGCCCCGGCGGGCGGCTCGAAGCCGTCGAAGCGCGCGTCAGGACGTCGCTCGCGGCAAAGCGCCGGATCGGTGTCCACGAACACCTCGATGAAGCGGTCTTTGCCGCCACTGTCTACGCGGGTCTCGACGCGGGTGTCGATGCGGGTGTCGATCAGAGCGTCGCGCACGTGCTGACGTTCGCTCTGCTTGTACGAACCAAACGCACAGATCGTGATGAGGCCGGCGTCGGTACACGCGTGGGCCGCGCTGGTGATCGAGTCGAGCGTGTCGGCAAAGGGCGTCACCACGTGTGCGGTGCGTCCAAGATCGAAGAGCTTGCGCTCGAGCGCATACGCGAGCGACCAGCGACCCGAACCGGGCAAGCCGGTCAGCCACACCGTCACGCCGCTCTGGCCGAAGCGCTCGCGCCGTTCGCGTGGGCTGACCTGCGTCTTGGGTGCGAGCCCCGAGCCGGCGCGGATCTCTTTCATGGCCTCGTCGAGGCTCTGTCGTGCCACGCCCTCCTGCCGGATCATGCCTGCGCCGACGGTGGTGTTGTACAGCGAGTCCACCAGGATGAACGCACCCGTGGTGCGGTTCTTCACGTACGGATCGATGTACAACGCCCTGTGGCAGGTGAGCGTCACCCGCGCGATGTCGTTGAGCTCGAGCTTGTCTGCCTGCGAAGAGCCGGAGGCTGCTTCGCGGGTTTGTACAAACGGCTGTTCCGTCAACGTGGTCAGATCCAGCTTGCTGTGCACCTTGTCGATCTGCACGCGCACCTGCTGTGTGGTGTGCTTGATCAGGTACGCTTTCTGCGTGTCGAGCGGGCGCTCGTGCATCCACACCAGGTCGGCTTCGAAGGTGCGCGCGACCTGCGGGCGGTTGTCGGGCTTCACCACCATGTCGCCGCGGCTGCAGTCGATCTCGTGCTCGAAGCGCAGCGTCACCGACAGTGGCGCGAACGCTTCTTCGAGCTCGCCGCCGTGCGTGTCGATGGCCTTCACGCGCGAGGTCTTGCCCGAAGGCAGGACCATGATCTCGTCGCCCTTCCTAATGGTCCCCGACGCGATCTGTCCGCAGAAGCCGCGGTAGTCGAGGTTCGGGCGGTTCACGTACTGCACGGGGTAACGGAAGTCGCTGAGGTTGCGATCCGCTCCCACCGGCACGTCTTCCAAGAATCCGAGCACGGTCTTGCCGCCGTACCAGGCTGTCTTGTCACTGCGCTTGACGATGTTGTCGCCCTTGAGCGCCGACACCGGCACGAAGGTGATGTCCTTGAAGCGCAGGCCCTTGGCGAAGCGCGTGAAGTCGGCACGGATCGCATCGAATACCTCTTGGGAATAACCCTTGAGGTCCATCTTGTTCACCGCCACGAGCAAGTGTGGGATGCCGAGCAGTGAAGCGATGTACGAGTGCCGCCGCGATTGCTCGAGCACGCCCAGCCGCGCATCGACCAGGATGATCGCCACATCCGCGGTGGACGCGCCCGTCACCATGTTGCGCGTGTACTGCACGTGCCCCGGCGTATCCGCCACGATGAACTTGCGCGATTCGGTGGTGAAATACCGGTACGCGACGTCGATGGTGATGCCCTGCTCGCGCTCGGCTGCGAGGCCGTCGGTCAACAGCGACAGGTCGATGGACCCATCTTCCAGGTTCGAAGCCTTGCGCACCGCCGCCAGCTGGTCGTCGTAGACCATGTTGGTGTCGTAGAGCAGCCGGCCGATCAACGTGCTCTTGCCATCGTCGACCGAGCCCACGATGACGAAGCGCAGCAAGGTCTTGGCCTCGTGCTTGCGCAGGTAGGCCTCAATGTCGTCGCGAATCAGCTCTTGTTCGTTCGCGATCCCGCCGAGAGCCGAAGGCTGCTCGGCGGGTATGTTCACCTTAGCGCCGAGAGCCGAAGGCTGCTCGGCGGGTATGCTGGCCTTAACCATCAGAAGTAACCCTCGCGCTTCTTCTTCTCCATCGACGCATCCTGGTCGTGGTCGATGAGCCGGCCCTGGCGCTCGGACATGCGCGTCAGCAGCATCTCTTGAATCACCTTGGGCAAGGTGTCGGCTGTCGACTCGATCGCGCCCGACAGCGGGTAGCAGCCCAGCGTGCGGAAACGCACCATGCGCAGCTCGGGCGTCTCACCGGGCAGAAACCTCATCCGGTCGTCGTCGACCATGATCAGGGTTCCTTCGCGTTCCACCACTGGGCGCTGCTTGGCCAGGTACAGCGGCACGATGGGAATGCCCTCCAGATACACGTACTGCCACACGTCGAGCTCGGTCCAGTTGGACAGCGGGAACACGCGGATGCTCTCGCCCTTGTTGATCTTGGTGTTGTAGAGGTTCCACAGCTCCGGCCGCTGGTTCTTCGGATCCCACTGGTGGAACTTGTCGCGGAACGAGAACACGCGCTCTTTCGCGCGCGACTTCTCTTCGTCGCGGCGTGCACCACCGAAGGCGGCGTCGAACGCGTATTTGCTCAGCGCTTGCTTGAGCGCCTGCGTCTTCATCACGTCGGTGTACTTCTCGCTGCCGTGATCGAAGGGGTTGATGTTCTCGCGCAGGCCTTCGGGGTTGGTGTGGACGATCAGGTCGAGATGGTTCGCTTTGCAGAACTCGTCACGGAACTGAATCATCTCCCGGAACTTCCAGGTGGTGTCGATGTGCATCAGCGGGAAGGGCACCTTGGCGGGCGCGAACGCCTTGATCGCCAGGCGCACCAGCACCGAGGAGTCTTTGCCGATGGAGTAGAGCATCACCGGCTTGTCGAACTCGGAAGCCACCTCGCGGATGATCTGAATGCTCTCGGCTTCGAGCTGCTTGAGGTGGGTGAGTCGCTGTTGGTCGATCGGCATCGAGTAACCGTCCGTTTCCGGCGCGATTGGGAGCGTGGGGTCTACCCCTGTGCGGGGGGTATTTCAACCGAATGAGGCGGGGGAGAGGAGAGAGAGAGAAGAGGGAGAGGGTGGTGGTTGCTGTTGGGGCGCGTGGGGGAGAGAGGGGGCTCTCGGGCTCAGACAGTCCTCGGCGAGTGAGGCTGGTGGGCGATGCCATTGGAGCGGATGGGCCTGCGGAACTCGCCCAAGAGCCCCCTCTCTCCCCCACGCGCCGAGTTGCCTCCGCGCTCGCATGCGTTTCGCACGCGCCGGCAGAGGGGAGGACCCGCGCCCAGGGTGTTGTGATGGTGGTGCGTGTGCACGCGTTGCTGCGCGCTGTTGCTCGGTGTTGGAGGCGCGGGAGAGGTGCGTCTGAAGCTCGGTCGCGTGACGGTCTTCAGAGCAGCGGGAGTAGGGCGTCGTGGAGGTGGTGGTTGCTGGCTAGGATGTAGCCGTTGGTGAGATCGGCTGGGGCGCCTTGGAGGTTGGTTAGGCGGCCGCCGGCGGCTAGCACTAGGGCGGTGCCGGCGGCGATGTCCCAGGTGGCGAGCTTGCGTTCCCAGTAGGCGTCGTAGGTGCCGTCGGCGACGAGACACAGGTCGTGCGCGGCCGAGCCGCAGCGTCGGAGATCGCGCACCTGTGGCATCACGCGACAGAATGCGTCGACGTTGTCTTCGGGGGAGCCGTGTCGGCGCATGACGGGTGAGAAGCCGGTTGCGAGCAGTGCGTCGGAGAGCTCGGTGGTTTCGCTGACGCGGCAAGCTTTGCCATTTCGAAAGGCGCCGCCGCCCACGAAGCCGTGCCATTCGGTGGCGAGGGCGGGTGCCACCACCACGCCAGCCAAGGGTTGCCCCGCCACGAGCAGGCCGATGCTCACGGCGAAGCAGGGATGCCCGTGTGCGAAGTTCACGGTACCGTCGATCGGGTCGACGTACCAGGTCGGCGCCTCGCTGCGCTCGCCTCCTTGCTCCTCGCCGACGATGGCGATGCTCGGGGTGCGCTCGGCGAGGCGGCTGCGGATGAGACGTTCACTGGCCAGATCGAACTCGGTGACCAGATCGGCGTAGCTGGCTTTGCGCTCGTACGAGGGTCGCGAGCGCCAGCCTTGGAGCACCAGTTGGCCTGCTTCGCGAGCGACCTCGAGCGCAGCGGCAGTGAGTTGGGCCAGGTCGAGGTCGGTCATGGGTCGGGGCAGGCGTAGCGCGCGGCCGACGCAATGGCCAGCGGAGCAAGCCAAGAAAGATGTGGAACTTCATGAAGCTACGCAGGCCGTCGGTGAGCCTGTCGGTAGCTCGTCGGGCTGCCGACACTGACCACATCATCAGTTGCTGGACAGCCTGACTCGACACTTGCAGTCTCGCGGCAACAGCCGAGAGCAGCTACGCATCAGCCGCCGGCACCGGCCGCGGGTACTCCGGCATCGAACGCCGGTGCGCCGACACCCGCTGTGCCGCCACCGCCAGCGCCGGCATCCTTGACCGCGCCGCCGCAGTAGCCGGCGCTCATGAAGCTGCTCAGTCCCTGCGCGCAGGTCGCGTCATCGCCGCTGGTAACCAGTGTGTCGCAAGAGCTCGTGTACGACGCTGGCAGACTGGCGCAGCAGCCCGAGAGCCGAGCACAGTTCGGCCCGCCAGTTGCCGTCGCTCCGGCCGTTCCGCCACCGGTGCCGGCGTTGGGTGCACCTGCGTCGACGCCCGCGGCTCCGCCACTGGCGCCACCCGTGCCCGTGCCGCTGGTGCCGCATGCGCTTGCGCAGGTGCCGGTCTCGCACGAGCTCACCGCCTGCGAGCAGGTGCCGCACTCGGCCGTGTAACTCGAGGTGCAGCCTTGCGCGCAGGTTGGGCTGTTGCTGCTGCACGAGCACTTCATCGCGCACGAGTAGAACGGGCCGCACACGCCGCCCGAGAAGTCGCCGCTCTGCCAGTTGGGACCGTAACAGCTGTCGATGCCGCAGTTGGTCTGCAGACAGGTGACGCAGGCGGAAGGCATGCCGGTGTTCACGGGGGTGGAACCGGTGCCCGAGCACGAAGCGCCGGTGCCGGCCGAGCCTTTGCCGTCGCCCACGCCTGCGGTCGAGGTGTCCGTACGCGTTGCGCAGCGCGAGTGGTCGCCTTTGGTCGTGCAGTCCAGCTCGACGCTGCCTTGCGCGTGGCTGCTGACGTGGCCGCTCTTGAGCTTCACCGCCTGCACCAACTTCAGGCTGAACGTGGTATCGCACAGTTGATCGCAGACCGTGGCGGCGAGCTTGTATTGCAAGCTCACGTGGCGCATGCGATGGCCGGGCGTGCCGCTGGTCGTGCCGGCATCCACGCTGCCTCCGCCGCTGCCGGCGCTGCCTCCGCCCGCGTCCACGCCGCTACCGCTACCCGAGTCCTGCGCTGCAGTGCTCGCGTCGCTTCCACCGCTGCTGCTGCTGTCGAGGTTCACGCTGAAGTGCTCCGGCGCGTCTTCGAACTGTAGCAGCGCAGAGCTTGCTGGGTCGTTGCCGCCGCTGGCGTCGTCGATGTCGAAGCCGAGCAGCGAGGTGTCGCCGGGCAAGAGCATTTGGCCGCTCGCGGGAATCAAGCTGACGTCGGTCGTGTCCGCGTTGGGCACGGCGCCGTTGAGCAGCGTGCCGCCCGTGAAGCTGACCGCCTTGGTGAGCGCCAGCGCGGCGGCCGCGTTGGTGGTGCCACCACCGGCTCCCGCACCGTTTCCGCTGCTGCCCCAGCACCCGGAAGCCACACCTAAGATAATGATTGCGCCAAGCCAACGCTGCATCGCCAAGCCTCCCTCGTCCACTTCCGTGACCCGCCTGCGCGCACGACGCCGGCGGCGCAAAGCACTAACGATCCACCGTAGATCGAACACTGCGCGGAGTCTACAGCCACGGGCGCCAGCGTGCGGCGCTGCACCTGCGTCAATCTGGTCTATTTGCACACCTTGCCGCAGCTCGTACCGGCGGCCGGGGGGGGCGTGTGGCTGCAGCGCCGTGCGTGGAATCAGCTGTCGACAGCTGCAACAGTACCAAGTCTTTCGACTACGACAGCCTCGCCACATCCGCTAAATGACCGAGCGTGATTCGGCAATGGTGGATCGCGAAGCGCCGGGCGTCGCGATCAAGGAGGAGTGCCGAAGGAAGGGTAGCTCCCCTTCGAGGTGCTCCGACGCCGAGCGCGGCGCCTGGAACGAGCGAGGCGCCGTTCCCGAATCGCGCTCGGTCATTTAGGCTGCGGGGCATGTTCTCGCACTTCGATCACGTCACGCTGACCGTCGCCGCGCTCGACGCCGCGGTGGCGGGCTACGAGCAGCTGCTGGGCGCACCACCTGTCTGGCGCGGCAACCACCCCGAGCTCGGAACGCGCGCCGCGCTCTTCGGCCTGTCCAACGCGCTGCTCGAGCTCGTCGGCCCCGAGCTCGCTGCACCCGAAGCCGAGGGCATGCGGGCCTGGCTCGCGAGGATGGGCGACGGCTTGTCGGCCCTCGCGTTCGGAGTGGCCGACGCCGCCGCCGTCAGCAGCGAGCTGCGCGCACGCGGCATCCGCGTGACCCCGCCGCAGGATGGGCAGGCGCTGGGCGAAGATGGCAGCACCCGCAGCTATCGCCTGCTCGAGCTGTCGGCGCGCAGCACCCGCGGAGTATCCGTGCTCGCAGTGGAACGGCCAGACTTTTCCAAGCTGGCTCGGGTCGCTGCAGCGGATGGCGGCAGCGTGTGCGCGCTCGACCACGTGCTCTTGCGCAGCTCGGACCCGCAAGCGGCCGTGGCGCTGTACGGGCAGGGGCTGGGGATTCGGCTTGCGCTCGATCGCGAGATGTTCGGTACGCGCATGCTGTTCTTCCGCGTCGGTGGCGTCACGCTCGAGGTGATCGCGGATCCTGCGGTCGGCGCGCAGGACCTGCTGTCCGGGCTGTCGTACCGCGTGCGCGATCTCGACGCTGCGCACGCGCGTCTGCTCGCGGCGGGCGTGCCCGTGAGCGAGCGGCGCGCTGGCCGCAAGCCCGGCACGCAGGTGTTCTCCGTGCGCGGGGGCAGCTGCGGTGTGCCAACCTTGTTCTTGCGCGATCCCGCTCGGGAATCATGCGAGTGATGTGCCTGGGGTGAGTGACGTCAGTTACGCAGCGCGCGCTTGAGGATCTTGCCCGTGGGGCCCTTTGGCAGCTCCGGCAGCTCCGGCACGAACGGGTATTCGCTCGGCAGCTTGTCGGCTGCAGCCTCGAGCAAGTACTGCGTGACGTGCTTGGTCATGTGCCATCGTGGGCTTGCTGCAGGGCGACCCAGCATTCTTTCACATGTGTCTGACCGACGTGCGCGACGTGGCGCACGCGCACGTGCTGGCGGCGCAACGCGGACAGCCCGGGCAGCGCTACCTCATCACCGCTGACAACCAGAGCCCTGCGCAGATTGCCGCGCTGTTCGCGCAGGTCGCCGGCGTGAAGCCGCCGCAGTTTCGTCCACCTCTGTTTCTGCTGCGCTTGCTGGGCCGCAACTTTCGGCGCAAGGCCTTGCGCGACGGCAGCGATCCGCCCTTCGACGTCGACGCGCTCCAAGACGTCGTGGGCGGGCAGCTTGCCTACGACTCCACGCGCTCGCGCTCGGAGCTGGGCATGAGCTACCGCGCCACGCAGCAGGTGCTCACCGATACCGTGCGCTGGCTCTTGCACGTGCAGGCGCTCAAGCCTGCGCTCGCGCGCAAGGTCAACGCGCAGCTGGGCGCGCTGGCTGCGCCTGATTCCGACTGGAACGCGTAGCGCTGCAGCTCAGCGCATGAGCGAACCAGCGTCGGCACGTGCAGTCACATGCACACGCCTTTGGTGCAGGTGCCCGGGTTACTGCTGCTGCCACCGATCTTGCAGCTGGTGCCATCGTTCGCGTTCGTGACGACGGGCGTGCCCGCGTTGCAAGACTCGAGCGTGCAGTCGTTGCCGTCGTCGATCGGCGTGTCCTTGGTGTCCACGATGGATGCGCCCGTGCAGTCGTTGGTGTGGCAGTCGCCCGGCGTCGTATCGAGCTTCTTCTCGCAACCGTCCGCTTCGAGCTTGTCGCAGTCTGCGTAGCCGTTGATACAGAGCGTGACAACGCAGTGACCTTGCACGCAGTTGCCCACGGTATTCGCATGCAGGCACCCGATCTGAGCCGACCGGTCGTCGACCTTGCCATTGCAGTCGTTGTCGATGCCGTCGCAGATCTCGATCGAGCCCAGCGTGGGCACGCACTTGCCGGAGCAGCTGCGCGTGGCTTCGTCGCAGTTTCCGCTACCCGCGCAGGCAGCGGTCACCACGCAGCCGCGCGCGTCGGCCGCGGGATCGGTCGGCTTGCACGACTCGCTGCCGTTGCAGAACACTCTGTCGTCGCAACCACCACAGCCGTCGACCCCGCCTTCGGTCGCAGCGTCGGCGCCGGTGGCCGCGGCGTCGGCGCCGGTGGCCGCGGCGTCAGCGCTGGCGCCGCCTGCAGCGCTGGCGCCGCCTGTGCTGCCGCCAACAGCTGCGGAACCTGCGGCGCCAGTGCCGGCCGCTTGGTTGCCACTGCCAGCCGTCGCGCCGCTGCCTGCGCCACCACTGGGGTTGGCAAGCTGTGAACGTCGCCCTGCGTCCTTGCCGGGCGTTCTGTCGAGCGAGCAGGCGGCGCCAGCGAGCGCCAACACGAGTAGACCGAAACTGAGAGCGGCGCGTGCCACCGAACAAGAATATCACGACGCGCTGTGCTCGCCAGCGTAGAGCCGATCTCAGTACCCGTTCGCGGCGGCTTTGGGGCGGGACGGGCCCGATCGCTGCGAACGGGCATTGAGATCGGCTCTTACTCGATGCGCAACAGGCCGCGCTTCTGCTTGCCGTCGAGCGTGTCCATTGCGGCGAACAGACGCGGCCGCTCCACGAGCCAGGGCTGGAACTCGCGATTGACGTCGAGCACGAAGACCAGATCTTCTTTCTCCAGGTATCCGCCGATGGGCGAGTGGTGGCCGCCGCCGGCACCGAAGATGGCCTTGCGAGTGAAGTTGACCAAGTAGCGGCGGCTCGGATCGTTGCTCAGGCGCAACTCCTGCGCAAATGCCTCAGGTGTGAGGTCGCGCAGCACGCTGACCTTGCGCTTGGTGTGCTTGCGCGTGATCTGCGCGACCTGATCGAGCGTGAGCCCCATGAAGCACATGCCCGTCCAGCACAGCCCGGTGCCCGCGAGCACGCGCTGCTCGGTGTCGGCGCTCTCGCCGAGCGAGCGCAGTGCGTTGGCGATGCTGGCTGGGCCACACAGCGAGCCGTTGCTCTGCCAGGCGAGCTCGCGCTTGTACGCCGCCGCCGCCGGCAGCGCCCAGGCGCGCTCCAGCAGCGTTGGCGTGCGTGTCACCGCGTGCGCGATGGCTTGCGCCGGCACCTTGGGCGGCTTGAGCACGAAGGGCGCTGCACCCAGCAGCGCGAACAAACTGACACAGCCGATGAGTAACTTGCGTTTCATGTCCTGTTCCGGCGCCCCCGCGTTGCGCTCAGTGTCTCGACAGCACAACGTGCGGCAAGGTCAGCGTCGGGCCTTCGCCCTCCCCCGAGCTCGTCAGCCCGCGTAGCCTAGGCCGAGATCGCCCGCGCGCCCAAGTGCCGGGCGGCACATTTCAGCGGCCGGCCGCCTCAAATGCTGGCGGCGCACGCGGCCGCGGCGCGCCAGTCCACGAGCCGGCTAGCAGCTCTCTCACCCGCGTGTATAGTGCGCCGCCATGTCGATACCGTTCCAAGACCAAGACAAGCTCAAGGCCTATTGCGAGCCGTTCATCCGCGGCGACAAATTGCCGGCCACTGCGGCCGAGCTCATGGCCTCACGCTACGTCGCGTACGCCAGTCGCAACGTCGACTACATCATCGCGACCCACGACCCCGACACGCGTGAGGACACCGACCGCGAAGCTACCGAAGAGTGGGCGAAGGCCGCCGACTTCCGTGCGCTCGAGATCGTGAGCACGACCGCCGGCGGTCCGAACGACGACAGCGGCGAAGTCGAGTTCATCGCGCGCTACCTCGCCGACGGACGTGAAGTCGTGCACCACGAGCGCTCCAGCTTTCGGCGCGTGGATGGCCGCTGGTTCTTCAGCGAGGGCAAGCAGTTGCAGATACCGGTGCGGCGCAGCGAGCCCAAGCTCGGGCGCAACGACCCGTGCAGCTGCGGCAGCGGCAAGAAGTACAAGAAGTGCCATGGCGCGCGCTGACTGGCAGTGCGCTGTCGCAAACGCGCGCGGCCCCAGAGCGGTTCGACCGAGGATTGAGCTCACAGCTGCGGGCAGGCGCTCAGCAGCTTGCCGCATTTCAGCTCCGTCGCCGTCAGCTGCTGCGGTGCCGTGTGCATCAGGCTGGTGTCGAGCAGATCGCAGGTGTAGTAGCCCACGGCGGCTTTCGAGATCGCCGTCTGCTCCACGATGCAGCCGTTGTAGTCGCCCACCGCGGCGTCGCAGCTGCTGCTGTCGCGCTTGAGCACGTCGAGTATGCAGGCCTTGCTGTCGAAGATGGTGGACGATCGGCAATCGGCCACGGCGGCCTTGCAGCTGGTGACGCTCATCGCGATCTGTCCGTGGTCCACGTAGCAGATCGCGTTCTCGAGGTCGGGCTCGGTGACCTGAGCGAAGATGTACGCCTGCGCGGCCTGACACAGCGTATTCAGCTCGTCACCGCTGAGGTCGGCGAGCTTGCGCGTGGCATCGACTGCGGGCACGAACATCGGCACGTTGCTGGTGTCCACGGGTGAGCTGCTGGCGCCGGACGACATGAGCGGCATGCCGTCGATCGTGCCACCAGCGGCCGCATCCGCCCCGGCGTCGATTCCGCCGTCGCGGGTGCTACCGCTGCCGCTGCCGCTGCCACCGCCGCTCGTGACCGAGTGCACGTTGCCGTTGTCGGTCGCGGGCGGGGCAGGTGCCGTGGGCTGGTTGCTGTGGCAGCCGGCGAGCAGCCACAGCGCGGCGAGCCACGTGGCCGGGTGCCAAACCAACTGCCAGGTGCGCATGCGCCCCACGGTTTTCATCGCGCCATGACGCTAGCACGCCAGCCCGCGCGCAGCCGCTTTCAGGCGTCTTGCTTCAAGGCGAAGCGGTCTTTGAGCTCGATGCCGAGCACGCAACCGCCGTCGGCCGGATATTGCGAGCGGATCTTGCCGCGCACGCGCTCGGGGCCCACGACTTCGACCTCTTGGTCGACCTGGAATGCGTTCAAGCTCTGCAACTGCGTGGTGAACAGCGCGAGCCCCAAGCCGTGCTCGGAGATGTTGTAGAGCGTGCCTTCGATGGTGCTGGGGCCAAGCTCGAGCTTGATGTCGGTGGGTTGTTTCGGTGCGCGTCGTGGCGAGCGTCGTGGGTCTTCCAGCACGGCCCGCGCGCGGGTGCCGGGCGCTGTCTGCTCGCGCAAGCGCACACTCAGATCCCACAAGTCGGGTGAGCGCCGTTCGATGTGGATGATGGCGACGAGCTCGAGGTCCGAGGGCTGCGACAGGCGTCGCGCGACTTCTTCGTCCGCCAGCTCGGGGCTGAAGCGCTCGCCCAGCTTCTGACGGAAGTCTCGCACGTGCACCCGCAACGGCGTGACTTCTCCCACCGGCTCGAGCAGCGCGTAGGTGGTGCGGCCGCCGTGCTCGAACACGGTCTCCAGGCCCACGCTGCGAATCGGGATGTGGATCTTGTTCACGCCGCGCGCTCCGTGCTGCACGGTAGCAAGAAGGTCCCGAGCGCGCGAGTCGGCGCCTCTCGTGTGAGTCAACGCCCACACTGGACCTTTCGAGCGTTCACCTGCACCCGGTAATTTGGTGGTCCAACAGACTGCTTGCGCGTGCAGCAGTCATAGCGACAAAAGACGAGGTTCTGGGTGCAGATGCAAGCAAGCTCGTGGCTTTCGTGGACGACGACACGCATGGCTCGTGCGACGAGCGCGGCATGTCTCGCATTGCCTCTGTTGAGCAGTGTCGCCAGCGCTGCACCCAAGGCCGTGAAGGAATGCAAACCGAAGGCGCCGACCGTCGAGCTCGCGATCGGCGGAACCATCGAGCGCACGGAGCCTCTCGACTACCAAGGGCAACGTTGGATCCTGGTCGTCGACAAGATCGTCAAGCCCGACAAGGTGCGCCTGGTGTCCGCCGGCGGCGACGTCATCGAGCTCGGCAAGCCGCCGCAGACCGTCGAGCCTGCTCATTATATGGGACGCGGTCAGGCGTTCTACGCGATCGGCACCGCGCGCAGCCAGACCGCCGGCAAGCGCGACGTGGTCGTGCTGCGCTGGGGAACCGATCCGCGGCCGCGTCTCACCACGCTGTGGACGGTCGATGCAGTTGACGGAAAACCGCGCGCCGCCATCCGCGACGAGCACATGGTTGCGCTGTGGAGTCAGCCGGGCGCCGACGGCAAGCCACCGCATCTGATGTCCGGCGCGGTCGAGCTCGAAGAGATGCGCATCGCACCGTCGCAAGATCTGGGCGAACGCAAGCCCGATGGCTTCTTCGACGTGGTCACGCTCACCAAAGGCTTCGGCGCGGCCTTCGAGAACGCCGCAGGGCTCGTGCGCGCGAGCTTCGATGCGCACGGCAAGAGCGCCGGTGCACCCGCGCCGCTGCAGTGGGCCGCGGCCACGCCGGTGCAGGCGCTCTTGCCTTGCGGTGAACGCATATGGCTCGTGCACAGTGCGGGCGACAAGGAGCTCGCGCTGGCCAACTACGATGCTGCAGGCAGCGTCACCGAAGTCGCCAAGGTCGCATCGTCGCGCGCCGAGCCGCTGCCGATGCAGTGCACGCAGGACGGCCTGCTGCTCGCGCACCGCACGGCCAACGCCAAGGACAACACCGTGGCGCTTTCGATCGCTACCCTCGATGCCAAGGGCAAGATCCACGACCGACCGGTGCGTGACATCAAGGGCGGCCTCGACGACGTGCGTGAGCCGCAGCTGGTAGGCAACTCCGAGCAGCCGAACGCGTTCTGGGTCGAAGGCAAGGCCGAGACCACCAAGGTCTTCGTGCGTGAGCTCAGCTGCGAGTGAGCGCAGGGGTAGGGCGCTGCCGAGCCTGTCTGCTGCGGTGCACGGTCATTGCGGATCTCGGCGGACGATGCTGGAGATGGGGCCAGCCGCGCGCTCAAACAGCAACGCGCTGGCCGCGCAACGTGCACGGGCGCGCGGCAAACCGCAGCGAGCCGCGCCCGGACTCCCGCTGCCTAGCACGCTGCCAGCCCACCGCCAAAAGCTGCCGAGCAGGCCAGTCCCGTTCGAGTATAGGCAGGACTTTGCGCACCGCTAACTGTTGGATATTCATAGATAAATCAGGTGAGTGCCTGGCGTCCCGGGCAGCCGCGCAAGAATAGTTCCTCAGCAGGGTTCACCCTTTGGTTAGAGAACGGTATATCTCCATGCACTGTCGTACATTCAGCACTTCGCTGGCGGATGATTTGGAGGGACTTGGAGATGCAAATGCGTTGGTTAACTTTCGTACTCGTAAGCACGGTGGCCCTGGCCGCTTGCAGCAGTGACAAGAAGAAGAACCCCCCGCCTGCCACGAAGGATGCGGGCATGGACTCCGGTTCGGCCGACAGCGGCAGCACGACGCCTACCGACTCGGGCTCGGCCGCGATGACGATCATGTGTGGCACGAAGTCGTGCACAGCG
>JADGRE010000322.1 GCA_017881185.1 Pseudomonadota bacterium
TGCTCGGTTGCAGGGCATGCCATGCACCGAACGACGCGAGCGCCGCGCCGAGCGCGACCAGTAGCAGCAGTGTTCGGCTGCGCTGACGCACGCGTCGCGCTTCGTGCGCGTGCAACGGGCCGCTGGCAGGGCCCAAGGTTGCGACGACCGGCGTATCCAACAACGTGTCGGCCGTTCGCAAGCTCGGCCTGCTCGGGGCAGCGGCGGCCAGACTGTCCCAGCGCTGCAGCACATTGGCAATCTTCGCGACCGACGCGCGCGCTGCAAGGGGCGCGAAGGGGGCGAGGCGACGGCTCAGCTCAGCCACGTCCGGAATGCGTTCGTCGCGCTCCTTGGCCAGCGTCAGCTGCACCAACTCATCGAGCGCTGCGGGCAAGCCCGGCCGCAGACTCCTCAGCGTAGGCGGTTTCGCGCGCAGGATGCGCGCGACGACCTGCGTTGCGTCGTCGCCGTCGAACGGGCGACGACCCGTGAGCAACTCGAACAAGATCACACCCAGCGCCCACACATCCGAGCGCGCGTCGAGATCGTGCGCCAGCAGCAATTGATCCGGCGACATGTACAGCGGCGAACCCAGGAGCGTGCCGGTCTTCGTGAGCGATTGCTCTTCCTTGCCATCGATCAGCTTCGAGATGCCGAAGTCGAGCACCTTCACGCACGGCTCGCCGTCGCGGCCCGCAGCTACGAACAGGTTCGCCGGCTTGAGATCGCGATGCACCATGCCCAACGCATGCGCCTCGGCGATCGCCTCGCAGGCCTGCAGCACGTAGAGCGCGACATCGTCGACTGGCAGCGGCCCGCGCGCCGCGAGCAACTCCGACAGATCGCGGCCCTGCAGGAGCTCCATCACGATGTACGGCTCACCGGTGTCGAGCCGCGCCACGTCCAGCACGCGCACCACGTGCTCGCTCTTGATCTTGCTGGCCAGCTTGGCTTCGCGCACGAAGCGAGTGACGAAGGCGGGGTTGTTGGCCCGCGCATCATCGTCCGCCAAGATCAGCTTGATGGCGACCGGCTCGTCGAGCTCGAGGTGACGAGCCGCCAGCACCACGCCCATACCGCCGCGACCGACAATCGCCTCGATGAGGTACTTGCTTGCAAAGACATCGCCGACGGCCGGAATCATCATGTCATCGCCATCTGGCGTGGTGACCTGGTGACGACCGCAACACCACGCCCACCACGAAATCCCGCCACACAATGGCGGGATTTGTAGCTCGCGGCAAGCCCAGGCTGGCAAAAAAAGCCGGCGCGGCGTCAGGTGGAGCGATCGCGCCCGACCCCGAATTCGATACCACGGGCAAGGCGGTGCTCGTGACGTGGACGGCTGGGAACGTCATCCACGCGGTGCGAGCTTCGCGAGCGTGCGCATTTCTTGCTACACAGTCAGCATGAAGAAGAAGAAGCGCAGAACCGGGGCCACGGAGACCTTTTCGGTGTCTGTCGATCCCGAAACCAAGCGGGCACTGCGTGCGCTCGCGGACAGCGCCTTCGGCGGAAACCTGTCGGCCCTCGTGACCGATTTCGCAGAGGAAGCGCGACGCCGCATGGCGGCCGGCAGGTATCTGCGGCGCCACGGCGTTGCAGATGTCACCGTCAAGGAAGCCGACGCGATTGCGGCCCAGATCGATCGCGAGGTTTCAGCAGCGCGAAAGCCGCGAACGAAGCGGCGGGCCGCGTGATCCCCACGTACGTGTTCGATACGGGTGCGCTCGTTTCGGCGGAGCGCGGCAAGGAACGCGCTGCGCGTTTTCTCAAGCTGGTGCGGCTCGGCCGCGCGCGCATCGTCGTCCCGCTGCCCGTGATCGCCGAATGGTGGCGCGGCAAAACGGACGCCGGGGAGGAAATCCTAGCTGCGACACAGATCGTGGCAACGGTCGAGATCATGAAGGCGGCTGGCATCGCACTCGCGCGCACCAAGAACGTGGATGCAAGGCTCACCGTGGACGCGATCGTGATGGCGACGGCCGCGCTGCTCGGCGCGGTCGTCGTCACGGGCGACGCGGATGACTTCGAGCAGCTGTCGCGGCACTTCTCGCGAGTGTCGGTGCTGTCCGCCTGACGGTCGCGGTCTCCGGCTCGTCCCCCCCGCTGCGCCCACCCAAGAACAGAAGACGCGCGCCCACGTCCGGGTCTTCGTCAGCTGCAATCCCTAGTTTGCCCGCCTCTGGTTTCGACGCGTTCTCAGTTCGCGTCGTCGGAAGCATGTGCATCGACGATCGGCTGGAGGATCACAGTTATCTGAGAGGCTGGTCTGTAACAGCTGTCGACGCCAGCGCCGCCCCTCCGACCGTTGGTTACGGAGACAGTCTTCGACACGAAGCCCGCCTTGGACACCTCGACGTCGCTGGTACCGTCACCCAAGGATTCGAGAGCGTACCGGCATGGCCGCGCTCCGCCATCGATCGGAAGGTCAGCGCAACCATAGGTGCCCGGTTGGCCGCAATCAGTGCCGTCGATCGTTGTACTGCGTGCGCCGGCGACAACAGTGAATGTTGGGTCGCAGATTGCGCTGCCGGTGTCGGCGTTGACCACTGTGACGGTGGGGGGCAATAGCGCTATCGCGCCGCACTCTTCCAGGAACCCAGGTGCGGCATCTGGTAACGACACGGGTGCGGCGTCTGGTAACGACACGGGTGCGGCGTCTGGTAACGACACGGGTGCGGCGTCTGGCTGAGACGGCGTCGCATCCGGGGAAGGAGCTGAGCGTGGCATCGCGGTGCATCCCGCAAGGCCAGCGAGCAGGAAAAGAGCCAAGGACTGTGGGGTTAGGAGGCCCGGCGCACGGTCGTTGGGCCAACAAGTAACAGTGGACATAGAGATCCTCCGTAGCTCGACCACGCAGGAATCATGCCACAGGATCGAACACCAACTCCGTCCGCAGCTGCTTCGCGGTGGCACACATCTGGGCCAACCAACCCGCCAGGAGCGATCTGCGCAGCGGTCACCGTGCAAGGGCTCACCCGCCTGTCATCGACACCAGCAGCGTCATCGAGGTGCGCCCCGGCGGAGCAGCCGAAGCCCGGAACAACGCCTGCCCTGGTCTGCCCCCGAAACACCGCCGCGCTGCCCTCGCCGCGCTGTCCCGTGGCGCGAGCGAAGGAGCGTTTCGCGAGGGTTTGCTCAAGGAAGACTTGATCGAGGCTGTCGTTGGTCTGCCGACGAACTTGTTCTACGGCACGGGCATCCCGGCGGCCGTCATCGTGATCAATCGCCACAAGGACAAGGCGCGCAAGGGCAAGGTGCTGTTCATCGAGGCGTCACGTGAGTTCCGCGAAGGCAGCGCGCAGAACTACTTGCGCGAAGAGGACGTGAAGAAGATCGCGGCGACAGCGCAGGCGTGGAAGAACGTCGAGCGCTACGCCCGCGTGGTCGATGTCGCGGAGATCGAGAAGAACGACTGGAACCTCAACATCAGCAGCTACGTGGAGACGGCCGAGGCCGAGGTGAAGGTCGATGTCGCGTCGGCGGTGGCCAAGCTGCGAGAGGCGGAGACGGCGCGGGATGCGGCGAAGGGCGTGATGGATGGGTTTCTGAAGGAGCTGGGGTATGAGTGAAAGCGGGCGCAGGCCATGCACAGCCACCGCATGTCCACGTGGAAGCGGGTGACGCTTACGCTAAACTGTGGCTGGATCCGGTGTCGTTCGCCGTCTCGGCCGGCTTCAATGCCAAAGAGATGGGCGAGATTCGCAGGCTCTTGGAGCAACGTCGCGACGAGTGCAAGGAGGCATGGAATGAGTTCTTCAGCGGCAAAGCTTGAACCCGTTGCAGTCGATGTGAAGCTCGACGATGCCATGTTGCACCTGCGCCTCGCCGACGGCCGCGAGCTGTCCGTGCCGCTGGCCTGGTATCCAAAGCTCGCGGGCGCGACGGCAGCGCAACGCAACAACTTCCGCTTCATCGGCAACGGCGTCGGCATCCATTGGCCTGACCTCGACGAAGACTTGTCCGTGCTCGGGATGCTCGTTGGCTCATCCAGCCGCGCAGCTTGACGATGACACCACCGGGGGGGCGCATGGAACGAAGCGGGGCACTCCGAAGATCCCGCCGTCGCCTTGCTCGTGAAGCTCGGCTTCACCTATGTCGCGCCTGAGGCGCTCGAAGCCGAGCTCGACCGCATCGTGCATCGCAAAGCCAAGTGGATCATCGACCGGCGACGTCGCCATGAGGACCTTCCACCCCCGCCGACCGCGCGCGAGTTCAGCAGCGGCGAGACCTTCTTGTACCTGGGAAAGCAGTACCGCCTTCGGCCGGAGCGCGGCGCGCAAGAGCGCGTGCGCGCGTTCGGCGGGCATTCGCTGTACGTCGACAACGACCTGCCCCGCGCACTCGAGCTGCGGCACGAGCGGGCTGTGCGAGCGAACCGCCTGCGCGACCGATGCCGAGTGCGG
>JADGRE010000143.1 GCA_017881185.1 Pseudomonadota bacterium
CGCGCTCGCCGAGCGCGGCTCGTCGTCGAAGAGCGCCAGCTCGCCGAAGTACTCACCCGCAGCAAGGTCCTTCAGCGAC
Organism: Pseudomonadota bacterium; assembly: GCA_017881185.1. GTDB lineage: Bacteria > Myxococcota_A > Polyangia > Polyangiales > JAFGIB01 > JADGRF01. Next base: position 80 of record JADGRE010000143.1, read on the forward strand.
ACGCGTTGCGAGTGCTCGCCCGGCAAATGGATGTTCACGTCGCCGCTGGCGATGACGTACATCTGCGTGCCGCGATCGCCTTGCTGGAAGATGACTTGCCCAGCGCGGAAGCTGCGCTCGGTCGCGCTGTTGGCCAGCTCGAGCAGATCGCCGGCGGCGAAACCTTCGAACAGCGAAATGCTTCGAAACAGCGCTACGCGATCCACAGCCGCGTCTGTACCATGAGCCGCCATCGGGGAGCCAACGGCCTGCTTGGCCAGCGTCTGGCGCCGGCTCTTGGCGCTCGCGACGAGCGCCTGAGGCAGGACGCCACGGCGGCTGCGAGCACGCCCGCGAAATCGTGCGGGCATCGGTATCTAGTCGCGGCGCACGGCGCGCCGGCGTCCTAGACTGCCGCGCAGTATGTCGCGCACGCGCCCTTCGCTGGTCGACGAGCTCTGGCTCGAGACGCTCGAACGCTCCTTCGCGCAGCACGCAGAGGGCGCCGATCACATCGACGTCGCCAAGCTGCAGATCGCGCTCGGCCTGCGCAGCGAGTATCTCGCCAGGCGCGTGCTCTTGCGTTTCGATCAAGACGGCGATGGGCTGATCAGTCGACAAGAATTCGTCGCAGGCGTGCGCAAACTGATCCTGGGAACGGACAGCGAGAAGTTGCGCTTCGTGTTCCAGCTGCACGACGAAGACGGCAACGGCTTCATCGGGCCGACCGAGCTGTTGCGCATGATCTCGCTCGGTCTGGCCGAAGACGAGGTGGTCACCGATCCCGACGAGCCCCGGCGCCTTGCGCACCTGCTCTTCGTGATGGCCGACCTGAACCGGGATGGGCAGATCTCGTTCGAAGAATTCGAGACCCTCGCCCGCGCGCATCCGCAGGTGTTGCAGAAGATGACGCGCAGCGAGGCGAGCTGGATCTCGCCCAACGAAGACTTGCTCGCTCGCTTGGAGCGCCCGCGCGACCCTCGTGCACGGCGCATCGGGCGCTTGTTGGAGAACCGCTGGCATGGCTTAACATTCCTCTTGCTCTGGCTGCTCTCGACGGCGGCTGTGTTCGTCGCCTCGTGGTCGACGAGCGCAGCTGAAGCGGGCTGCCCACTGCCCGTGCGCATCGGCCGCGGGTTTGGTGCGTGCCTCAATTGGAACGGCGCGCTGATTCTGGTGCCGGTGATGCGACGGCTGCTCACCTGGGTGCGCGCCAGTTGGCTCGGCCGTGCCATCCCCATCGACGAAGCGCTCGGCTTTCATCGCCTCGTGGGTCACAGTCTCGTGGCCTTTGGCTTCCTCCACGCAGCGGCCTTCACCTACAGCTACACGCTCGGACACCCGAGCTCGTCGCTGGGCCGCTTGCTCTTGCTGACCGGTCCCGGCGTCACCGGCGTGGTGTTGCTCGTGGTGCTCGCCGTAATGTGGAGCTTCTCGCGCACGGCGGTGCGGCGCAGCAGTCGCTTCGAGCTCTTCTACTTCACGCACCTGCTCTATCTCGTGTGGTTCGCCGTGGCCGTGATTCACGCGCCCTCTTTCATCCCGTGGGTTGCGCTGCCGCTGCTCGGCTGGGCGGTCGAGCAGGTGCTACGCCGCCGGCAGCGCGCGCGTAGCAGCGTGGTGCTGTCGGCGCAGGCGTTGCGCTCGGGTGTCACACGTCTCGAGCTCGAGCGGCCTGCCAACTTCCCTCAACGCGCCGGCGACTACCTGTTCCTGTGCATTCCCGCGATCGCGCGCCACGAATGGCATCCGTTCACGATCAGCAGCGCACCGGAGAGCCCCACGCTCAGCGTGCACGTGCGCTCGCTCGGCAACTGGACCTCCGCGTTGCGCCGTCGCGTGGAGCAAGATCACGCAACCGGTGCGAGCGAGCCGCTGCTGGCCCAGCTCGATGGTGCCTACGGGTCGCCTTCGACCGAGATCTTCGAGTCGCGCTTCGCCGTGCTGATCGGCGCGGGGATCGGCGTGACACCGTTTGCCAGTGTGCTCGAGAGCCTGGTGTTGCGCGCGAATGGAAAGAGCGAGCAGCCCTGCCGTCTGCAGAAGGTGCACTTCTTCTGGCTCAACCGCGACCAGTACTCCTTCGAGTGGTTCGACGCGTTGCTCAGCCAGCTGGAGAGCGCTGACCACGCGCATCTGCTCGACGTGCACATCTGCATGACTGGCGGCCATACTGGCGCAAGCTCGGCGGGGCTGGAGATCGCGCGCGACCTGCTGCATGCGGTGGGTCAACGCGACGTGGTGACGGGTCTGCGGGCGCTCACGCAGATGGGACACCCCGACTGGGTGAGCGTGCTGCAGCAGATTGCCGAGCAGCACGCGCCCGAAGCGGTGGACGTGTACTTCTGCGGGCCTGCGGGTCTCGCCCGCAAGGTACGCGCGGCGGCCGCGCGCGCGGGTATGCGCTTTCGGCAGGAGCAATTCTAGGCCGTGCATCGCCGCCATCCGAGCTTGGGCTGCGTGCTCCGCGTCGTGCAAGCGTTTGCGTTTGCGTTTGCGTTCGCAGCCGCCGGCTGCCAGGACAGCGCCGCTCGCGGCGGCGCCGCCGAGCCACCCGAGTGCGTCAGCTGCCACCTTCCGGACTATCGTGCCACGACCCGGCCGATGCACGTCGGCGTGCGCCCCACGCAGTGCCAGGTATGCCACACGCAAGACGCCTGGTCTCCCTCGGTGCTCGATCACCCCTGGCCGCTGACTGGTGCCCACGCCAAGGCCGCATGCAATGATTGCCACCTGGGCAAGCCCCCGAAGTACGAAGGCACGAGCAAGCTGTGTGTCAGCTGCCATCGTGACGACTACGATGGCGCTAGCTACCCGGGACACGCGCAGTTCGCCACGAGCTGTGACGACTGCCATTCGACCACGGCGTTTGTCCCCGCGCGCGCGCCGGCCCGTCGGGTGCCGCTGGAACCGACGCCGCGCAAGCACGCTGGCCGGGCTCACCCACAAGTCCAAAGCACGCAAACCGTGCAGCCGCGTACAGCCGTGCCAAGCGAGCAGCCCGCCACGCAGCTCAGCGCGCCCCTGTCCACGCCCGGAGCACAGCGCCGGCACCCTGAAGCACGCTTCCCCATCAGCAGTGGCTCGCACACCGGCATCGAGTGCCGCACCTGCCACGATCAAGGCGGCGCGATGGGCAAGGACGACACCGATTGCGTGCAGTGCCATTCGCGCGCGCGCTTCGATCGCAAGCACCGCAACGTCGAGGCGTATCCACAGACGGACGCGCCCCCGAATTTCTGCGTGCGCTGTCATACCGCCGGCACGGTCGGCAGCGCGCGCTGAGTGAACGGGCGCAGGTGCGGCCTCGGGCCGCTCGTGGCAAGCTGCTCACAGCATGTCCGTCCCGTTTGCATCAGCGCTCGAGAACCTGCTGCGTCCGGCTTCACGTCATGCAAACGACGTGAGCACCGCGCATGCGCTCAACCTGCGGCAGCACGCGCTGGGTTTGCCGAAAGGCCTTTCGCTGCGCTGGCTCGGTACCGCTGGCTTCGAGCTCGGCTATGCCGGTTACACCGTGTTGATCGACCCGTACCTGACGCGGCCCAAGCTGCGCACCGTGTTTGGCTCACACGCGCTGCGCCCCGACAAGCGTCGCATCGAAGCGTACGTGCCAGCCGCCGACGCGGTGCTGGTGGGGCACACGCACTTCGATCACGCGCTGGATCTCGCCGCGATCGCCGCGCTGCGAGGCAGTCACGTGTATGGCTCGAGCTCCGCGGTGCGTCTGATGCACCTGCACGGCCTCGGCCAGCAAGTCACGCAGGTGACCCCCGGCCACACCTACGAGCTCGGCCCGTTCGAGGTCACCTTCATCGAGTCGTTGCACTCCAAGCTGGCGCTGGGGCTCGCGGTGCCCGCGTCCGGTGAGCTCACTTGCGACCACCTCGATGGTTTGCACGGCAGCGCCTACCGCTGCGGGCAAGTCTTCGGGATTCACCTGCGCGTCGCCGGCGTGAGCTTCTACCATCAGGGCAGCGCGAACCTCATCGAAGAGCTCATCCCCTTTCGCAACGTCGACTACTTCCTCGCTGGCATCGCTGGTCGCGGCTTCACGCGCGACTACGTGGCGCGCAGCTTACGCGTGCTGTCCCCGCGCGTGATCGTGCCGCACCACTACGACGACTTCTTCCGCCCCCTCGACGCCGAAGCCGGCTTCTCGCTCAACGTGAACTTTGGCGGTTTCGTAGAAGAAGTCGCGCGGGTGTCACGCGATTTTACAGTGAGCACCTTCGAGTTGTTGCAGACGGCGAGAGGCTGAGACGAGAGCAGGGCCTGTGCGGGCGAACGGCGTGTTGGGCAGTGTCGGGCAGCCCACCGGCTGGCAATCTGGCCCGCTCGGTGTAGATTGCCCGCCCGTGGAGCAGGACGAGACATCGTTGGTGAAGCAAGCGTTGCGGCAAGCGGCCGAGGCCTTGGCGAATACCGGGCGCGTGCTGCCGGCCGCGTACATGCTGGTTCGTAGAAACCCGCAGACCTCCGCGCCGCTCAGCGTACCGACTGCGGTCGGCATGCAGCTCGAATCGCCACTGACCTCGCACGCCGACTACGTCGAGCTGCTGTCGACGCTGCGCGAGGAAGCCGCGCGCCTCTCGGCTGTGGCCGTCGCGCTGTGCGGCGAGGCCCAGGCCGAGATCGAAAGCGACGGGGGCGTGAGCATGAAGCGCGTGTTCTTCGTGCGCATCGAAGACCGCGATGGCGTGCACCACATGCATGCCGAGATCCAGGCCGGGCCCGACGGTCGATCGAAGCTCGGGACCTTGCTCGCCTCACCCGACGCGAGCGACGACGTGGACGCACCGCTCTTGCCTGTCACGCACTGAACAGTATCGCCTGGGGCGCGATCCACCCTCCGTCGGGGCTGGGGCCCCCGACCCCAACCGGGCGAGCTGTCGTCCCTTTCTGCGGTGCGTGCTCAGCTACGAAACGTAGGCTCCGCGCGCTCCTCGAAACGCACGACAGCTCGCTCGTGTCTCACACCCCATGCGACACTGTTTAGCTCACGCGTACAAGGCGGGCTGCTCGGCGTGGTCGGGCTTGCGCTCGCGCTTGGTCGGTGGCGGCAGCTCGGAGCGCGCCGCGATCGGCAACGCAACGTTACGCGTGCGCTTGGGCTTGGCGTGCTGCAGCTGCAGCCGTGGGCCGCCACTGCCAGCGGCACCGAGGGCCGTGGCGCGCGCGAGCCCGAGCATGGTGAGCCGAGCGCGCGTGGCGTCGACCAGACCCATGCGTTCCAGCTGCACCAGTGCGACCGCGGCCTGGCTCGCTGAGACACCCGCAGCGCGACCCAATTCGCTCGCGTCGATGTGGCAGGTGTCTCGCGACAAACAGAAGAGCGCGTAGAGGATACTATCGGTGGTGTTGTGACTCATGTGGCGAGCATGCCCCTAGCGCTGAAACCTTGTCCAGTTTCCGGCGTTCAGATGCCAAGCGCCGGCAAGTTGGCCCTAGAATAGGCGCTTCACACGCCCCTGCGAAGCCCCCCGGAGACCCCATGCAACTGCCCCCCTGTGGCCTCTACCGCACGATTGCCCCCATCGGCTCTATCCCCTCGGGACGCTTGGTGTTTTTCCATAACCACGGCGACCCCGGGCCGGGCCTGTACCTGCCCGCGGGCTGGCAGGCCAACCGGGTGCAGCTGCAGGACAAGGGCATGACCCTGCCCGACCCTTCGGAGGTTCGGAACCTCGAGCCCCTGCCACCGGAAGGCTTCTACCGCGTGACCGAGGCGTTCCACTGCTGCGAGCAGCGCTGTCGTCAGTTCGAAGTCGAGACGCTGGTCGTGCTCGGCTACAACGGCAGTGGGCAGGCGATCTTGTTCAGCCCCGAGCTCGTCGACGGACTGCTCGCAGTGCCGGAGTCCGGCACTGCCATCGATCACTCGCGCCTGAGCAAGCTCAAGCAGCTCAAAGTGCAGCTGGGGCAAGGCCACCAGCACGGCGTCGTGCACTGAAACAGCCTCGCCTGGACCGCGATTGGACCGCGATCCACGTCGCGATCCGCCTTCGCTTTGTGCGCTGCGTGCTCAGCCACGAAACGTAGCCTCCGCGTGCTCCTCGAAACCGAAGGCGCCTGGCTCGTGTCTCACGGCCCATGCGCTACTGTTTGCGCGTGCAAGCGTGGCAAGCGCGCTCAGAGCTGGACGCTGATCAGCAAAAATTTGTTGCAGTCGCGCAAAGCGGCTCTTTGGCGGTAGCCGCAAGAAGCGCAGCGTGCCGCTGTCAGCAGCATCCATCAGCCGTTCGGTCCGAGCGCCTGGCACTCGATGTGCTGACCGTCGGGCGACGAGAAGAATCGCCCGAGGAAGATGCACATCTCGTTCTTCTGCGCGGAGTCGCCGAACGCCAGCGTGGTCGCGGTGTCGTTGTTGTACGTGCAGGTCCAGGTGATCGAGTCGCCCGGGCTCAACATGATCGGTGTGTCGTATACGACCGGCGGCGGCTCGTCCCACTTATCGGTCTCGACCAACGTGACGCCCGTGCTGGTCTTTGCAACGAAGTGCACGCCGCGCTTGTGCATGTGGCTAGCACCACCGATCACGCCGATCGGGCCGTAGGTCGCCGGGATCTTGCACGTGGTGCTGACGGTCTGCGCCATGCCGGGCGGCACGCTCAAGATCGCGCGATTGAAGTACAGCTCGGCGATCCACTTCTGCACCTTCGTGGGATCGATCTTCTTGAACTTCACCACGACGCTCACCGGCATCGGCGTGTCCTTCACGTTCAAGTAGTGCACCTGCATGCGCAGGCCCGATTGACCGCGCAGCTTGGCGGCCATGCCCGCGGGATACGGCACAACCAGGTGCGGCTGACCTGCCGCGTACAGCAAGGAGCGAAACTCGAATGGGTTCTCGCACGTCTTCACGGTCGCGCTCGCGGGCTAAGCCCTTGTCGTAGAACACGTGCAAGTGGTGCGAGCCCGGTGTCATGTCGGAGCTGACCTCGCCGATCGCCGTATCGACACCGCCGAACGGGTTGTCGAAGTCCTGGCACATGAACACCTCGGACTTCCCCGGCACGGCGAACGCGTCCATCGTCAAGGTGACCGTGTCCGCGTCGTCCTGCACGGCGATCGTGCCAGCTGCACCACCCGCCGCGCCTCCGCTGCCGCCGTTAGCGGCGGGCCCCGCAGAGCTCCCATTGCCGCGCTCGCCTGAGGCCGAGCCTCGTTGCTCGAGCCCGCGCTGTTCGAGCGGCTCGTGAAAGATCACATCTGGAACGACGTGTTCTACAGGTGGCACAGGCTCTTGCCTGCCGACGATATCGCGCGCACGTGCGCGGCATACACCCGACGCGTGGCGTGCAAGAGCGAGATCGTGAAGTCGTCGTCGACGAACGTGCGTAGCAGCTGCAGCTGCAGCGTTTGCTGAAAAGCGCCCACCCGATCGTCAGGGAGCAGGACGTCGGTCGGCCGTTGGCGCAGCACGAGGCACACTGCTGCGAGCGGCGAGCCAGCGTGCACCACCCGTGCGTCGTTGAGCCCGACGACATCGACGATGCGCATGCTGCGAGGCGTATAGAAACGCACGGCGCCCGCGCCTTCGACCGCGACGCGCGCCTGCGCGGGCAGCGTGTGGGCCAGCCAATGCGCTGGCTCGACATGCAGCGTGTCGATGTCGTCCTCTTGAGCGCGCTGTTGCGCCGCCGAGCGTGGCGACAAGTACAACGTGGCCACGACGATCGGCGCCAGCACGAGCCCCCGCCACAGCGCGCGTGTCGGCAGCGCGCAAGCCATGGCCACGATCGGCAGCGCGCCCAAAATCGCGAAGTAGCGGCTGTTGTAGAACGCGGGGCCGAACGCGAGCTCTCGGCTGCCGGCGATCGCGAGCAGGGCCGCCAGCCAAGCGAGCACCAGCTGGCGGGTCGTGCGGCGCTGCACCGCGCCGAGTACCAGCAGCCCTAGCCCGCTCACGCCGAACGCCCAGGCGTGCTCGGGCAACACCTGCGCGATCACGTAGCGTAGGCCGAGCAGAAGGTCCGCGTTGCGCTTGGCGTAGTAAGTATTCGGCCAGGGATAGCCAGTGACCGCGAGGCAGTACTCGCACCATACCGCCAGCGCAAACAGCGCGCCGAGCGCAGGCGCCGTGCGGGAGGCGCGCCGCGCTTCGAGCCAACGCAGGCCCGACCACGCGAACAACACGAACAGACACTCCGGGCGTGCCCAAACACAAGCAGCGCCCAGCACGAAGCTCAGCTTGGTGCGGGCCGCAAGCGTGCGCTCCAGCGTCCAGACCAAGAGCAGCGCCGTGAGCGTGACTTCCATGCCACTGCCCGAGCTGAAGACCAGGAACGGATCGCACGCCACCAACAGACCCGCGACCAGTGGCCGTGCGTCGGTTTCTGCGACGGGCGCCGCGCCCGGCGAGCTGCTGCCCAGCATCCGGCGCGTCAGCTGCACCGACCCGCACGCCAGCAGTGCATGCAGCGCGACGCCCAGCCATTTCACTGCGCGCACGGGATCGTCGCCCCACGGCCACACGCTGAGCAGCAGCACCCACAGTGGGCTCGAAAAGCCGGTCTCGTGGTCGCCCGGGTTGTACGAGAGCCCGTCGCCCAGCCGCAGGCTCTTCGCATAACTAAGATGAATGAACGCGTCGTCGAGACACAGACCGTGGCTGCCCCAGAGCCGCACGATCGCCAGACAAGCCGCGAGCGCCGCGGACAGACCCATGGCCATGCGCGGTTTCACCCGGTCGACATTACACCTTCTTCACGCCTCAGCGCAGCACATCCCGCGGCGCGCCGTACCAAGCTTCGCCCATACGCGCACAGCCCGTCGCGTTCGGATGCAGGTTGTCGTTCAGGTCGACAGACCGGTAGCTCGGGTCGGCCGTGAAGGCGCCGTACATGTCGACCAACACGATGTGCTTGCCGGCTGCTGGCCCGGGGGCGTCCTCGCGCATTGAGCACGGCCGCGCACAGTTCTCGGTCGTAGCCGAGCAAGTGGCGCAGCTGAAACGGTAGCGAGCACACCCAGTGCCGCAGCGGCAGGAGTGACTGTTGCTCGCGTCGTAGTAAAAGCCCGGCCGCAGTCGCGATCGCTGTGGCAGCTCGTGGCCTCGCACGGCTTGGTTTGCGGGTTGCAAGAGTACGATCAGGCGGCAAGGTCGTGGTGGTCGTGAAGGCGGCAGGGAAGGGCGCGTTCGCGATCGACGCGCTGCCGGACGGCAAGTACGGCATCAAGTACACGACGCAGGGCGAGTACGACAAAGACCTGCCGGATCAAGCCGTGTACGGCGGGCAGCTGCTGGTGACACAGATCCCGGCGACGGGCGTGATCACGATCTACGGAAAGAAGTGAGTGCGCACGTCAGTTGCAACACGCGCAATGCGTGCGTCACTTGCGTAGGTTGCGCCAAGGGCGGATAACGCTCGGATTTCCCTGGGGCTGCGTCAACCCACGCTCGGGGCCGGTGCCGGAGGCAGGCGCTGCGCCGAGCCGTCGAAGCACCGGCTTGCCAGGCACGACAGCTGCTTCACGAACGATTGAGCACGGCCGCGCATCGCCTGCCGCAGCAGCGCGGGCAGAAGCCGCGCCGTTTGCACCTGAACGCCACCCGCAGGCTCTTGCCGCAGCTCTCACAGCTGAGCAGTACGCAGCCATGCTCGAGCAGGCTGCACAGTGGGCGTGTCGAGGGCGCTTCGGGTCACGGCTATCAGGAGCGCTGGCGCGTTCTTGCGAAATGTTGCAGCGCGTTGACCCGATCCGTGTGCACCGCTCCCACAGAGCCCATAGCCGACCCGACAACCGTTGCGCGCGGCGCGACACGACACGAGCGAGCTCACCCGGCGAGAAGAAGTCATGCGCACTCCCCTTCACTCTGTGAACACTGCCTCGCGCGTGTGGCCCGCCCTGTGCGCAACGCTGTGGTTGCTCGCCGCGTGCGCGCAGCCGGCGCGGCCAGGCGAAAGCGCCAGCTTGCAGAGCGGCGCGCCGTTCACAGGCGCAAACGCGGCGGATGCGGCGGCGAACAGCACGACCAACGCGAACGCGAGAGATGCCGGGGCACAGGCCACGCAGGCGGACGCGGGGCCGGTGCCGCTCGAAGGTGGTACAAGCGTGCCGAGTGCGGCGGGCTACCTGCACGCGCAGGGCGCGAAGCTCTTCGATGTGCAGGGCCGCGAGGTTCGGCTCACGGGCCTGAGCTGGTTCGGGCTCGAAACCTCCAACTACGCACCGCACGGTCTGTGGAGCCGCTCGCTCGCGTCGATGCTCGATCAGATCAAGTCGCTTGGTTACAACATGATCCGGCTGCCGTTCTGCTCGCAGCTCTTCGATGCCGGAAGCACGCCCAACGGTGTCGACGCGAACCAGAATCCAGATCTCGTCGGCGTGCGTGGGCTCGCGCTGATGGACAAGATCGTGCAAGCGGCCGGTGCGCGAGGCCTCAAGATCGTGCTCGATCGACATCGTCCGGATTCCGATGCCCAGTCCACGCTCTGGTACACGAGCGCGTACAGCGAGCAGCGCTGGATCGACGACTGGAAGATGCTGGCGGCGCACTACAAGAACGACGCGACCGTGATCGGCTTCGACTTGCACAACGAGCCGCACGCCGAGGCAACGTGGGGCGATGGCAACCCGGCAACCGACTGGCGCGCAGCCGCCGAGCGTGCCGGCAACGCAGTGTTAGACGTGAACCCGAACCTGCTGATCATCGTGGAGGGCGTGGAGAAGTACGGCAGCACCGGCGGCTGGTGGGGCGGCAACTTGCGCGGCGCCAAGGATCATCCCGTGAGACTCAAGGTCGACGGCAGGCTCGTGTACTCTGCGCACGAGTATCCGGCCAGCGTGTTCAATCAGAGTTGGTTCAGCGATCCGAGTTACCCGAACAACCTGCCGGCGGTGTGGCGCGATGCCTGGGGCTACCTGGTGGAGGACGGCCTCGCGCCCGTCTGGGTCGGCGAGCTCGGCACCAAGAACCAGACCGCCTCCGACAAGCAGTGGCTGCACGCATTCGCAACGTACATCGATCAGCACAAGTTGAATTTCGCCTACTGGTGTTGGAACCCGGACTCCGGCGACACAGGGGGCATCTTGCAGGACGACTGGATGACGGTGAATCAGGACAAGCAAAGCGTGCTGCAGCCGCTTCTGGCGCCACCGATTCCGTGAGCTCCGTGCTGGCGAACGGCGTGTTGGGGACGGCGTCTGGGCCAGAGTGATCGTCCGGGCTCTCACGGCCCATGCGCTACTGTTTGCGCGTGCAAGCGTGGCAAGCGCGCTCAGAGTTGGACGCTGATCAGCAAAAATTTGTTGCAGTCGCGCATGGTCGTGAGCGACTTCACCGGGCGCGGCGCGACCAGCTGCTTGAAGCGGTCCAGGCGCGAGTGCTCGAGCACCACGAAGGCGCGAGTGCCCTTGTGCTTCTTGATCCACTCCTCGATGGCCTTGTTGTCGAGGTCGACGAACACGTTCACGCGGTTGCCCGTGTAGAAGTTCTCGCCCTTCCAGTTCATCTGCCAGGCCAAGAGCGGCTCTTTGGGGCCCTTGCGCAGCTGGTAGTAGCGATGCACGAGCTCGGCCTGGCCCCAGTGCGGCGCCAGATCGACCATGTACACGTCGAGGCTCCAGAGCGTGAGCACGACCGACAAGCCGACGAGCGAGAGGATCGACGCCTTGCGCAGCGAGCGCACCGCGCTCGCGAGCACCAGCAACACCGCGATGCAGGCGAAGCCGGCGAGGATCGCGCGGTAGTCGAACTGCTCGGGCCAGGGCCGCGTGTAGTTGTAAACGAAGAGGTGGATGAGGCGCTCGTCACCGGGAGGGTCGCCGGTGCGCCAGGCGAGATCGCGACCGACGAAGCTCGCGAGCACACCGCCGGCGATCAACGCGGCGCTCATGGCGGCGTGCGCGTAGCGCGTGGGCTCGGCATCGCTCTCGGTGGGCGCGAGCTGGTTCCACAGTCGCACGTTCCAGGCGAACAGGAGCGCACCTGCAGCGAGCAGCGCCACGCACAGCGCGACCGGCCAGCCGTGTTGCGCAGCCCAGGTGAGGCGCGGGCCCACGGGCAAGCCGTCGGGAATGATGCCACGCACGCTGCCGCGCAAACCGGCCACGCCGAGCACGAGCAAGAGCGGCGCGACCAGTGCAGCCACGCAGCCCGAGAGCAGCTTGCGATCGATACGCAGCGTGGTCTGCGGCAGCATGCGATCGATGAGCAGGCCGATCAGCACGGCGGTGGGCGGCACGGCCGGGAAGATGTAGTGGTGGAACTTGGTGGTCATCGCCGAGAACAGCGTGAACGCCACCGCGAACCACAGGCCCATCGTGACGAGCAGGCCGCGCTGCGCGCGCAGCGCGTCGGGCGCGGTCTGGGGCGCAGGATCGCTCAGCCACGAGCCGAGCGCTGCGGGCACCAGGGCGATCCACGGGAACAGCCCGTAGCCGAGCTGTTCGATGAAGTACTGGATGCTGCCGTTGTCGCCGTGCACGCCGGTGGTGAGGCGATTGATGTGGTCGTGAATGAGAATGCGATCGGGAAAAGCCTCGCCGTGGCGCACGTACATCGCCACGAACCACGGCATGCCCAGCACGGTCACGATCAGGATGCCCACTGTCACGCGCAGCTTGCCCGTCCACAGCAAGTCGAAGCGGCGCAGCGCGGCCAGGCACAGAAACGCGACGAGGCCCGGCAGCGCGAAGCCCGGGATGCCCTTGGCCATGAACGCCAGTGCGCAGAACACGTAGAACGCGAACATGTACAGCTGCTGCAAGCGCGTCTCTTTGCGCAACTGCCAGACGATGACGCCCAGGCCCACGAGCCAGCCCAGCGCTTGGCCCAGTGGCTCCATCACGATGGCGCGCACGGCGGGTGTTTCGTCGTGGATGCCGAAGTTGCCGGGCACGTCGGGGTTGAAACCCGAGCCGAACATGAACGAATCGCGGTGCCACGCGAACAGGCCGTGGATGAAGGTGATGTTGCGGCTGGCGAGGTAGATGACCTGCGGCAGGCCCACCAGCAGAATCACGGTGATGACGGCGTGTTGGGCCGAGAACGCGTAGCGGCCGATGCGCACCGAGCGCGCTTGACGGTCGGGGTCTTCGACCAGGCCGAGCGTGAGCAGCATCATGGCCACCGTCATGTTCGCCACGGACGGCATGTCGGTGATGGCCTGGTGCGTGAGCATCGAGTAGTAGGGCGTGGTGGCGAGCACCAGGGCCGCGAGCACGCCGGCGCGTCGTGTCCACACGCGCGCCACTGCGCCGTAGACCGACATCAAGCCGAGCATCGACATGCCGTAGATCGGCAGGCGCAGCACCCACTCCGGATGCAGCGGGTTGTGGTCCGGTCGGAACGCGACGCCGGAGGCGCTCCAGCTGAGCGCTTCGGCCCAGAAGATCAGGATGGGCTTGGACCAGAACCACTTGTCCTGCGCCCACCACAGCGAGATCCAGTCGTCGCGCGACAAGATCTCGCGCGTGACTTCTCCGTAGTGGGTCTCCCACGGGTCCCACAAGCCGTATGCGCCGAGCATGGGCAAGTACAGCGCAGAGGCCGCGACGAACACGAAGAGCGCGGGGCGGCGCAGCGCGGACACCAGCAGCGCGGCGAGCGCCAGGGCGATCGCAATGGGCAGGCCGTGCGGGCCGAGCAAGAAGCCGAGGCCGAGCAAGAGCGCGATGGCGACCGGGACCGTGACCTTGGGGGCAGCCCAAGCCGGTTCTTCGGCGAGCGCGGCCCAGGGTGTTTGCGACAGCGGCAGCGCGTCGTCGGTAGGCGTGAGCAAGCCGAAGGCTGAGAGCAGACCGAAGACTGCACCGAGCAGCAACACGAAACCGTACGCGGCGCCGTGACGTACCTGTCCGTCGTGGGCGGCGAGCAGGAACACGCCGACCACGCACGCGAACCCAAAGGCGGCGGGCTTCCGCCACGCACGCTGGTTGCCGCTGTCTGCTGCTGCGTCTGCCATCTCGAAAAGCGGCGGCAGCATAGTGCCGTTGTGCGCGATTCGCTAGCCCGGCGTGGGTGGGCGTTTCGCGGTGAAAGAGAGTGAGCCGCGGACCCCTCCCGGACTCGGGCAGGCTCGCAGCGAACGTTGAGGTGAGCTGACGCCGTGGGGTGGGAGGTTGCTGTGCTCGGCGGGGCTCGCAGCGAACGTCGAGGTGACTGACGCCGTGTGGCGGGAGGTTGCTGTGCTCGGCGGGTGCGGGCCCCTCCCGGACTCGGGCGCGACGGCGCAGGCGTTGCTGAGCTGGCGACACCAGGATGCACTCCACCGTTGCAGCTGCTCGGTGCGCCCTCGAACACAGGACCCTCCCGCACCCGCCTGCGCGCAGCAACCTCCCGCCCCACGGCTCACCTCAGCGTTCGCTC
>JADGRE010000323.1 GCA_017881185.1 Pseudomonadota bacterium
TTGGTGTTGGTGGGTACGCTCAGCCCGCCCGCTGCGTCCCAGCCACCCACCGGCGGCAGGTTGTGCGCGAGCTCGAGCGCACCGACGACCACCACCTTGATGTTCTGCCTCACCAGGAACGCGACGCCCGGCAGCACGCGCAAGAGCTGCGCATCGGTGCCCGGCGCGTTGGACGAGTTGCTTAGGTGCGTGAGCTCCGTGCGTACACCGGGCACGAGCCACGGGTACACCACGTAGTCCAGCTCGTTGAACTGCGTGAAGCCGTGTCCGGAGCGCAGATCGGGCAGGCCGTCTGCAGTCGCCGACGGCGGCGCACCCTGGTACGGATGGCTGTGCTGCTCGATCTGCAGCCCGGCATTGACGATCAACGACGCGACGTTCAAGCGCAGCCCGCCGCCGACGGCGTCGATCGCACTGCGCTGCCCGATCGGCGCGCTGCTCGTGCCGTTGTCGAGCGCGTTGACGCCGTGGTAGGCGAACGCATCGAGCGTGAGCGCCGTCTCCTCCCACGGGCGCTTCGCGTTCGCCACCAGCGCGCCGCCCGAGCCTTCGCCGTCGAGCGACATGCCGCCGAGCTTGACGCCGACGTGGGCGTAGAGATCCTCGGCGTTGGGCACCTTCAAACCCGCGCTCGGCATCGACGCGAGCCAGCCGATCGACCAACCCACGCGATGACCGACCACACCGTTGGCCTCGACGCCGTCGGCGTGTCCTTGACCGGGCGCGAATGAACCGTTGGGGTTGTACAGGCCGGCGATCGACGCCTCCGGCAGCAGCGTGTCGCCCAGGTACGAGCTGTGTCCTCCGAAGCTCGTGAGCGACGGCGCCATCAATCGACCGACCCAGAGATTGAGCTCGTGGCGGTCAGCGCCCAGCACGTCGTTCCACAACAGGTACGCCGTCTCGAGATCCAGTCCGTCGTTGGCGAAGGTGAGCTGGCTGAAATACGTGACACGGTCATCGAACGCACCGGCGCCAAACAGGTGCATCTCGCTCAAGAGGTTGTTCCAGGTGAAGGTGTTGCCCGCGGCTTGCTGCGCGTCCGACTTCGGGAGATTCACCGACACGCCACCGTTGACCCAAACGCTCAGCGGCACGGCTTGCATGATCTTGTCGGGCCAGACCGCTTCGGGGAACTGCTTGATGTACTCCGACTGGCCCATCGGTATGCCCGCGGCCAAGGTCGCGTCGCTGTCGGTGCTGCCGTTCTGACTCGGGAAGCGGTAGCCGTTGCGACGAAACGCTTCGCCGAACGCAGTGAGCATCGGATAGACCGTGTGACAGGTGGTGCAGGCGGTCTGGTACTTGCGCGCGAACGAAGGTATGGCCGCAGCCTTTGGCGGCATGAGCAAGCTGGCGAGCACGCCGACGGTGAGCGTCGCCGCGTAGATGGAGACTCGTCCCCGCGTGTCGATGTCCATGACCCAATTCCTTTCTACTAAGCTGAACAAACTCGGCTCTCGAGTCGGTGCGCTTGGTTCTTCTGCAAGGGCCAGGCCAACGAGCGGCGTGTGCTCAGCGTGCCTGTGAGCGGTGTGCCGCGGCGGGCTCTCGCCTCTGTGGGGGCGAAATGCGCTCTTCGCTCCGGTGCGGCGTTACCGATCGCGACCAGCGATTCGTCACGGCAGTTACCGAGCGGTAACGAGACAACGCAGGCGGGCCACGGGGTTGAGCGCTACACTCTGCGTCCTATGATGGAGCGTCGAGAGATCGGGCGCAGGCAGGCCGAGGCTGCCAACGACGCGCGCGCGGCCATCGATCCGCAAGACGCGCTCTACGCTGGCCTGCGGGTCGCAGCGCTCGTGGGCGCAAGCGCGTGGGTCTTTTTCGGACTGGCGCCCGGCGCGACCAGGGACGCCCTTCTCGTAGCCTTCGGCGTGTTCGTTCCCTACTGCGGCGTGCTTTACCTGGCCGGCGCGGGGCTGCTCCGCACGCAGAGCAAGAGCACGTTCTACGTGGTCGCAGCGCTCTCGGATCTCGTCTTCATCGTGGTGCTCCTGTACGTGTCCGGCGAGCGTAGCAGCCCGTTTGCCCCAGCGCTGCCGCTGTGGACCGCGCTGTATGCGACCCGCTTCGGGCTGCGTGGCGGGCTCGCGACCGGCGCGACCATGCTCGGCGTGCGTGCGTCGTTCGACCTGCGTGCGCACGTCGTCGCCGATGCGTGGCAGGTCGCGTCACAAGTCGCGAGTGCAGCGCTGCACGGACCGGTCGTGGGCTATCTCTTCGATTGCGCGGCAGGTCGCGGCCACGCCATGCGAGCGGCGCACGACGAGATCGCAACCGCGCATCGCCGCCTCGTCGACGAGCAAGCCGCGTTGATCGACGAGGAGAAGCATCGCTCGGTGGCCGTGGTCGCCGCCGGCATCGCGCACGAGATCAACAATCCGTTGTCGGGGATCATGCAGTGTGCCCGAGCGCTGAGCGATGGGACCGTACCTGACGATCGCAAGGCCGAATACTACGGCTCCATTCTGGAGGCGGTCGGTCGGGTGAGCGGCGTCATCGCTGGGCTGCGCGACTACTCTCGTCGGCAGTCCGCTGTCCCCGTCGATCTCGATGCCGCCGAGCTGGTCTCGTCGTGTCTGCACAGCATCACGCCGCTGTGCGAGGAGGCTGGTGTGCGCGTGGAAGCCTCACTGACCAAGGGGGAGGTACGCATCCGCGCCGAAGCCTCGCAGCTCCGCAAGGCGCTGACCAACGTGGTGATGAACGCCATCTACTTCAGCGCACGGGGCGACAAGATCTCCATTCAGGCTTCCAAGCGCGGCCACATGTGGGGCGTCGCGGTCGAAGATCACGGCCCAGGCATCTCCAAAGAAAACCTGTCCAAGGTGATGGTCCCGTTCTTCACCACCAAGCCGCACGGCGACGGCACGGGTCTGGGCCTCGCAATCACCTACGGCGTGCTGCGCTCGTTCGGTGGCGAGCTGGAGATCACGAGCAAGGAGGGCAGCGGCACCACCGTGACGCTCTGGCTCCCAGCGGCGGGAGGACGCAGCCATGCTTAGCATCCTGCTGGCCGACGACGAGCCGCTGATCCGAATGACCGTCACCGATGCGTTGCGCGCGCGCGGTCACTGGGTGCACGCGGTGCGCGACGGCGCCGAAGCGCTCGCCGCAGCCGAGAGCCGTGCGTTCGACGTCGCGATCTGCGACATCCGGTTGCCGAAGGTCGATGGGCTGACGGTGTTTCGCCGCATCATGGCCACCAGCCCCGGCACGGTGGTCGTGCTCATCACGGGCTTTGGCTCGATCTCCGACGCCGTCGCCACCATCAAGGAAGGCGCGTACGACTACGTCACCAAGCCGTTCGAGACGCAGGAGCTCGTGCTGCGGGTCGACCGCATCGCGGAGCGCAAAGACCTGCGTGTGGAGCTCGACGCAGCACGCGCCGCGCTGGCAGCGCGCGGCTCGGAAGAGCTGCTCGTGGGACGCACGCCGGTGATGGTCCGACTGCAAGAGCGCATCGATGCCATCGCGGACAGTCACGCGCCGGTGCTGGTCACCGGTGAGAGCGGCACGGGCAAGGAGCTCGTGGCGCGTGCCATCCACGATCGCAGCCCGCGGCGAGACCGACCGTTCGTGGCCATCAACTGCGCGGCCTTCCCCGAGACGCTGATCGAGGCCGAGCTGTTCGGGCACGAACGCGGCGCGTTCACGGGCGCACTCGGCAAGCGCGACGGCCGATTCACGATTGCCGACGGCGGGACCCTGCTGCTCGACGAGATTGGTGAGCTTCCGCTGGCGGCGCAAGCCAAGCTGCTGCGTGTGCTGCAGGACGGCACCTTCCAACCCGTCGGCAGCAACGCCACGCTCCGGGTCGACGTTCGGATCATCTCGACCACGAATCGAAACCTCAAGACTGAAGCCGCCGAGGCCCGTTTCCGCGAGGATCTCTACTACCGAATCAACGTCGTCGAGGTCCGGATCCCGGCGCTGCGAGAGCGTCGAGGCGACATCCGCATCCTAGCCGAGCATTTCTTGCGGCGCTTCCACAAAGGAGCGGGCGAGCCGCCCACCTTCTCACCGCGAGCCGCCGCAGCCCTCGAGCAACACAGCTTCCCTGGAAACGTGCGTGAGTTCATGCACACCATCGAGCACGCGTTGGTGTTCGCGCGCGGGCGCGAGATCCAGCTCGAGGATCTGCCACCCGACATCGGAGGCGGCGGCATCGCGACAGCTGCCAGCGACGGAGATCCACGCCCGCTCTCCGTTGCGCTCAGGGAATTCGAGCGCGAGTGCCTGGTGGCGGCGCTGGCCGCAGCCGACGGCAAGCGCGCCCGCGCCGCTGACCTGCT
>JADGRE010000144.1 GCA_017881185.1 Pseudomonadota bacterium
CGTGATCGCGCAGGACCGAGCGCGCAGGGCAAGGCGCGACGAGGAGCAATAGCCGGCGCTATTGTGACGAGGAGCAACGCAGCCATGCGCGTTCGGGACGAGTGATGACGCATCAAAACCTCTCGGTCAGACCACTAGAGCACGCGACGCATGCCGGCCGGAGCGCCACCGCCCACGGGATGCTCGGGGTCGATCACGTCGGTGACGATCTCGTCACCGACGTTGAGCTCGCCCTCTTGCACCTCGGTCAGCATGCCGTTGGTGACGCCGCTCTTGATCTCCAGTTGTTTGGGAGTCTTGCCTTTGAGCACCCACAGCGTGCGCCGATCGAGCGGATGATCGCCGTGACTGCCCGCGCCACTGCCCGCACCCGGGCGCGCACCGGTCGGCGCGGCCGCAGCGCCTGGCTCTGGCTTGACACCGAGCTTCTTCAGCAGCTCGGCGCTCGGACGAAAGCGCAAGCCGGCGTTGGGCACACGCAGCACGTCGGGCTTGTCGGCGTACACGAACGCGACGTTGGCGGTCATGCCGGGCCGCAACTTGAGCTCGGGATTGGCGACGTCGATGACCGCGTCGTAGGTGACGACGTTCTGCACCGTCTGTGCGGCGTTGCGGATCTGTCGCACCGTACCCTTGAAGCGTTCCGACGGATAGGCGTCGACGGTGAAGGTGACTTGCATGCCGGAGTAGAGCTTGCCGATGTCGGCCTCGGCCACGCTGGTGTCGACCTGCATCTTGCGCAAGTCTTCGGCGATGGTGAATAAGATGGGGGCTTGCAGCGAAGCCGCCACGGTCTGGCCGACGTCGACGTTGCGCGAGATGACCACGCCGTCGATAGGCGAGATGATGGTGGAGTACTGCAAGTTCACTTCCGCCTGGTGCAGCGCGGCGTGGGTCTGCGCGAGGTGACCGTCGGCCGAAGCCACCGCAGCCGCGGCGATGTCGGCGTTCGCTTGTGCGGTGTCGATGTCGGCCTGTGCGATGAGCTTGCGCTCGGACAGACCCTTGGCGCGTGTCAGCTGCCGCTGGGCGTCGGCCGCTTGAAACTTGGCCTTGAGTAGATCGGCCTGCGCCGCGAGGTTGTTGGCACGCGCCTGCTCGAGCGCAGCGACAAAGAGCTGCGGATCGATCTTGGCGATGACCTCGCCCTTCTTCACCTGCGAGTTGAAGTCGACGTTGATGTTCTTGATGCGGCCGGAGACCTGCGAGCCCACCTGCACCGTGACCAGCGCCGACAAAGTCCCGCTGGCACTGACGCGCGCGATGATCTGCCCGCGGTCGGCCTTGGTGGTCTCGAACTTCAGAGGCTGTTTCTCGGCTGGCTTCTTGAAATAGAAGTAGCCACCGCCCGCAGCCAATGCGAACAGCAGAACCCAACCCACGGCGGACTTGCTCATTTGCGCACCGTCTTCTTGACCTTGCTGGCCTTGCTGGCGTTGCCGAGTTTGCCGGGGCCCATGCCCGACCACAACAGATCGATCAAGGTGTGCACGTAATGCTCCGGGTCGATGCGCTTGCCGACGTGTGCGCCCACCGTCTCCGAAAACGCGTAGTTGAGCAGCGGACCGAGCAGCGCCCGAGCGAAGACCTCGGGATTGCCCTTGCGGATACGCCCCAAGCGCATCTCTTGTTCCATGTAGTGCCCGAGCGCGCGGACGTCACGTACACGCGGCGACTGCTGCTGCTCGCGACGGCTCGGCGGCTTCACGCGGGAAGACCACATCATCATGGTGCGGGGCAGCGTGCGTCGCAGCGACTCGAGGATCATGAGCCCGAGAGCAATCAAGCCAGCCTTGGGCTCGCCCTGGCCGACGAGCGAGTCGATCTGCTCGACCCAGCGCGGCACTTCCGACAAGCCCATGGCGCGCGCGAAAAGCTCTTCCTTGGTGTGGAAGCGCTTGAACAAGAGGGCCTCGGACACACCGGCGCGTTGCGCGATCTCGGTGGTGGATGCTGCGATACCGTCGGTGAGGAAGACCTCGCGCGCTGCCTTGAGCACGGCTTCGTCGGTGACGGTCTTCTCGCGGGCCATGGTGAGTAAGTAGTTACTCACCATCAGGCTTTGTCAAGTCGGTGGGGCTGCACACGTGTTCAAGCGTGGGCGACGTAACAAACGGCAGGGGTGTACGTTACTATGGCGCATGCGGATGGGCGCGCGGCGCTTCGTGTTGTGGCTTGGGGTGGTGTGCCTGGCGCAGACCGTGTTGAGCTGGCACTTCTTGCCGCCCGAGGTGGTGTTCTCGGACTCGCCCATCGCGGGCGGTGACTACGACACTCATGCCGAGCAGACCATGCGCGCTCTCGAAGGGCTGCAAACCTTCAAGCAGAGCTGGGTCTACGACGTGAAGCTCCTGGCGGGCTTCCCCAACGGAACGATCTTCGACGCCGACAACAAGGCGTGGGAGCTGTTCACTTTCGCGCTGCATCGGCTCGGCGCCTCTGCCGGGCTGTCGTTCAACTTGTTCGTGCTGGTGGTGTTCCTGCTGCTGCCGCCGAGCCTCGCGCTCGCAGCGCGCGCGTTTGGGCTGAGCGCTCGGGTCGCGCTGGTCGCGGCCGCGCTCGGCTGCTGCTTGTGGTTCTTCGATTCCTTCCTGCACTGGCTCTTCTGCGTGGGTACGATCTCGTTCTTGTTCGCGTCGTATCTGTCGGTGCTCGGCCTTGCGGTCTTCTTCCGTTGGAGCAGCGAACGCCGCCCACTGCTGCTGTTGGCGGCGGCGCTGCTGCTGAGCCTCGGGCATCTGGTGCATCCGTACACCTTCTTCGTGTTGTGCGTGCCGATGTCGAGCTTGTACCTGCGGGTGTTCCGCAGCTTGCGCGTGGTCGAGCATCTGCAACTGGTGGTGCTCGTCGCGAGCGTCGTCCTCAGCAACGCGTTTTGGCTGCGACCAGCGTTCGCGAACTGGCACTACATCCTCGACTCGGGCTACCTGATGGCCCCCGACCTGAAGCTGATCGGCAGCGATCTCTTCGAGCTGGTGCTCGACGTGCAGACCACCGGCGTAATCGCCACGCGCAGTGCGTTCCGAGTGCTATGCCTCTTGCTCGCGGTGTTCGGTCTGCGACAGCTGCGCCGGCAGAGCGCACCTGTCTTTGCAACGCTCGCCTGGAGCCTCTCTTGGCTCATGGGGCTCGCGTACCTTGGCGCGCTCGTGCCGCCACTGCGGCAGATTCAGCCGTACCGCTTTCTGGTGCCGGCGCTCTTCGTCGCCGTGCATCCTGCGGCCCACGCGCTGGTGAATGGAGTCACCGCCCTGCGCGAGCAACGTCTGCCGCCGGCATTGCAGGCGCTCGCAGTGACTTGCGCGCTCGGCCTCTTTTTGCACCTGGCCGCCGAGGTTCTGTACTTCTTCCCGAAGGCGCTCCCCAAACCCAAGCCCATTGTCGGCACCACGAGCGCACCCTTCAGCGCGACCGGGTTCGCCTTGCATGGGGACTTCCGCGTGGCTAGCGCCGACCCACAGCTGCGCGAGCTCGCCCGCTGGCTGGATGCACATCACCGCGAGGGCCGTGTCGCGGTGCAGCAGTCCGGCGTCGGTGAGCGACTGGCCTGGTCGAGCCGTGCCGAGATTCTCGGTGGCTTCGTGTTCTGCAACCTCGAGCACAGTCGCGCCAACCCGTTCCGTCGCTTGCTCGAAGGCATGCACACGGTCGCGGCCTTGCGCACGCTGCTGGAGGCGTACGCCGTGCGCTACGTGGTTCTGGAGGTTCCACTGCCGCTGGTTCAGCAGACGCCCGAGCTCTTCGAAGAGGTGACGATCATCGGCAGCCACCACGTGTACCGCACGAAGTGGGACGTCAGCTGGTTCTTGAAGGGCAAGGGCCAGCTCCAAGCCGAGACCAACCGCATTCTGGTCTGGGGAACCGATCCGAACCAGGAGCTGGTGCTGCGCTATCACTTCCACGAGCTGTTGATCTGCGATCCTCACTGCAAGGTGGCGCCCACCGAAAACCCTGCGGGTGGCGTGCCGTTCATACGCATCCCAGCACCGCACCCGGCGGCGTTCTTGGTCGACAACCGCTACGGTCGATGAACGCAAGCATGCGAGTGGCACGACGCAACCTGTTCCGTCTCAATGCCTGGCCCAGCTGGTTCGGCCCTGCGGGCGTGCTCGGCGTGGCCGTAGTGCTCGCATTGCTCACCAGCGTCTCTTCGATCGGCACCGGCTTGATGCTCGATGACCGCTGGCAGGCGGCGTTCATTCTTCGCCACCTGAAGCATGGCGGGGCTGATTGGTGGAATCTCTTCGACACCTGCTGTCACGAGGGCACGTTGAGCGTCGCGCAGCGCATCGACGCTGGCCAGCTGCCGTGGTGGACGCATCCGCAGCTCTCCATCGCGTTCTTGCGTCCACTCGCCGCCGCCACGCAGTACGCCGACTACCTGCTATGGCCACATACGCCGTGGCTCATGCATCTGCACAACATGGCGTGGTACGCGTTGCTGGTCGGCTTCGTCGGCGTGCTCTACCGCCGAATGATCTCTAGCCACGGCGCTGCCGCGCTCGCAACGTTCCTGTACGCCATCGACGACGCGCACGGCGAGGGCACCGCGTGGATCGCCAGCCGCAACACCGTCATGACGGCGTGCTTCGTTGCGATGGCGCTCGTGGCCTACGATCGCGCGCGTGCAGACGCATGGCGGCCAGGCCGCTGGCTCTCGTCGTTGTGTCTCTTGCTCGGCTTCGCGAGCAGCGAGGCTGCGATCGCGGCTTGGGCGTATCTGGTTCCCTATGCGGTGTTGCTCGATCGGGCACGGCCGCGCTCGCGCATGCTCGCGCTGGCGCCGCTCTTGGCGGTCAGCCTCGCCTGGCAAGCGTTGTATCGCGTGCTCGGTTACGGGGTGCATGGCAGCGGTGAGTACCGCGACCCGCTCGACGTCCCGTGGTTCTTCCTGACGCATCGGCTGCCCGAAGCGTTGCCACTGGTGCTCCGCGAGCAGCTCATGTTGCCCAAAGCCGCATTCGCGCACTTTGCGTGGCTGCTGCATCCGGCCGTCGTGGTCGTGTCGGTGGTGCTCGCGGCTCTCGCAGGCCTGCTGTGGCTGCGCATGTTGGTGCGTGACCGCGAGGTCGCGTACTGGTCGTGTGCGTTGATCGGCTCGGCGCTACCCGTGTGCGCGATTGGCATGTGGCCTCGCTTGTTGTATCTGCCGGGTATCGCCGCCTTCGCGCTGGTCGCGTTGGTTGCGCGCGAGCTGTGGAACATCACGCTCACGGCGGTTGCGGAATCGGGCGTGCCGTGGCGTAAGCTGCAACTCACGCTCGCGGCGACCGTGCTGGGGGGCTTGCTCATGGTCCACGCCGTGCTTCCTCTAGTGCTGGCACCACACGGCCAGGACGCCGTCGTCGACTATGAAGAGCGCTGCAAGCGTTCGGCCGGGCTGCTGCCAGCATACGATCCCGCGCGAGTCGACACACTCTTGGTGCTGAATGCGCCGAATTTCGCCGTCACGTTGCTGTCGCCGCACTACGCCGACAAGCGGCCTTGGCCCGCACGCGTGTATGTCCTGGGCGCGACCGCCGCCCCATTCCACGTGGCGCGTCCCGACGCAGACACGCTGCTGCTGCAGCCGCGCGACGGCTACCTGCTAGAGCCAGTCAGTCAGTCGGTGCGCGCGCCGGAAACACCGTTTGCTCGCGGACAAGTGATCCGCGTGGGTTCGCTCACGGCGCGCATCGAGAGGCTCACCGCAGACGGGCGTCCGGCGACCGTGAGCTTGCGTGCAGCGCACTTGGACGACAGCAAGAACCTGTGGGTGGCGTGGTACCAGGGCCGGTATCAGAGAGTTCGCCTGCCGAAGGTAGGGACCACGTACGAGATCCCAGGGTTCTGAGCTTGTTGCGCGCAGCGACGGCGCGCGGCGACGAGGCCCACTATCGACCGGCTCGCAGCATTGCGTGCAGCACGCTGGCGTCGCTCAGATCGGCGACCACCTCGTGTGCGCCCGCGGCACGCAGCTCTTCGAGACTGTGATCGCCTGTTCCCACGGCCAAGCAGCGGGCGCCGTTCTCTAGCGCGCAGTGCACGTCGCGTGGGGTGTCGCCGATGATGATGACGTCGCAGGGCTGATGCGCTGGGCTCTGGGCGAGCGCCGCGCGCACGAGCCCTGGCCTGCTGGGGGCGGAGTCGCCCCAGGCGATGGGTGAGAACCAAGTGGGGTCGATGCCGACGCGGCGTAGCTTGTAGGCGCCGGTCTGCGGGTAGTTTCCGGTCAGCATGCCGAGCGTCACGTGGGGTTGTTCACGCAATGCGCCAAGCAACTCGAGCACGCCGGGCATGGCCTGGGCGGGCTTGTCAGCTGCATCGAGCTCTTCGATCAGGCGCACGGTGTACCGCTCGCGAAAGGCGCTGTGTGCGGCGGCGTCGATGCTGTAGCCGCCGTGGCGTGCCAGCTCTTCGAAAATCCATGGGTCGAGCGCACCGCCGATGTTGATCTTGGCGCCGTGGCAGCGCTCGCCGAGCACCTCGACGGCGGCGCGCATCATCGCGCGGCTGCCGGCGCCGTACGCGCGCAGCATGGTTCCGTCGATGTCGAAGAGCAGCAGGCTGGACATGGTCGCTGGAGTCTAGCTGAAGAGCTGTCTCAAGCCACAGGTGCAGAGCGACGCCGCTTGAGCGAGACCGCGATGGCGATCAGCAGCACGCCGAGGCCGAGCCAGAGCCACAGCGCGGCAGGCGCATGGCGCAGCGCGTCGAACAGCTGCTGTCCGAAGTAGCTCACCAGCAGCAGCGGCAAGAGATACCCGGCCAGTGAGCCCCAGAAGTGTGCGGCGAAGCTCACGCCCGACACGCCGAAGAAGGCGTGCAGCCACGGCGGCATCCAGAACACCAAACGCAGCCAGAACACCGTGCGCAGCGCGTGACGCTCGAGCGCCTTGTCGTACTTGTGGAAGCGCGCGGGAATGCGCGCCTGCAGCCGCGCCCGCAGCCACCCGCCTGCCACCAAGCGCGCAAACAAGAAACCGAGCACGCTGGCGGTCATGGTCCCCACCATGGAGAGCGCGAACGCCACCTGCCACGGCCAGACCAGCGGCGCCGCCATGATGAACACCGTGCCGGGCAGACCGAAGGGCTGCAGCAAGGTGTACGCAGCGATGAACGCCGCGTAGCCCCAGGGCCCGAGCCCGAGCAGCGTTTGCTTCATGTGCGCCGGGTCTGCGAACAGGTGCCAGAGCCCCAGTTGCTGCGCCAGCAGCAACATCGCCGCCACGCCCAACACGGCCGCGATCTTGGTTGTGCGCGTGGACATGGACTCGGAGCTTTGTACGACAGCGCGAAGCTTTCGTAACGAGGCGCGCGCGCGGCGGCGCGTTTCAGTGCCGCTCGGATGGCCGGTCAGGACCGAACACCAGATAGCCGCCGCAGGACAAAGGCCTCATCAGAAACACCTGTTACCCTCTCCCAACTGGTGGGCTGAACGGGCCAATGTCGGAGATGCAGTATGCCCATCGAGTCGAGCTGGCCCTGGTGGCCGGTGACGTGAATGGTTGACTTGCAGGCTGCCAACGCCGCGGGGCTCGACGTGCCACGCGGGTCCCGGTTGTGCGAGCACGGCACAGACTCACACGCTCCTGACGGCGGAGCGCACGCGCCGCTACGCGCGACGCACTGCTTCGCGTAAACTCGCCGCGGTGATCGACAGCGGCCGCACACGAGCCTCGAGCTCACGATGATCGGCGAGCCCTCGCGAGACGCGGGCGCGCGCACGCGCAGCAACCGGGCTGCGCCCAGCACAGCCGCGCCGCACCACGCGTTCTCGGCGAGCCTGTGGCTATGCTTTGCGGTGGGTATGGCGCTGCGGATCAGCGCGCTCTGCCTGCCGATCGAGGCGCTCGATGCACGTCTCTTGCCCGACGACGCCTACATCTCGCTCGAGGTCGCGCGCGCGATCGGCTTGGGCCAAGGACCGCGTAGCGCTGGGCACTACACCAACGGTGTACAGCCTCTGTACGTGCTGCTCATGGCGCCCGTGTTCAGCGCGCTGGGCGACGCCTCGCTCAACTCGCAAGCCACTCAAGACGACGCGGTGCGCATTGCGCTCGGCTTGTTGTGCCTGTGCGATCTCGCGAACCTGCTGCTGTTGGCGGCCCTGTTGACGCGGCTGTGGGGCAAGTCGCTGGCCGTGCTGGTGGCCGTCGCGGCGTGGGCCGCATCGCCCCTCGCACTGCGTATCGCGCTGGGCGGGCTCGAAACCACGCTCGCGCTGTGCAGTCTCTTGCTGCTGTGGGCGTGGTACCTGCGCTACGTGCACCTGGCCGAGCGCCCACTGTCATGGCGTGCTGCCATCGCTTTGGGTGCATTGACGGGTCTCGCGATGCTGGCGCGCATCGATCTCGCGATCGCTGGCACGTGCTTCGCCCTGCTGGCACTGCAGGCGCAGCCACGCACGTGGCGGCGCTTCACGGCGGGCGCAGCGCTCGGCTTCATCGTGAGCTACGGCCCGTGGCTCGCCTACAGCTGGCGCTACACGGGCCATCTCTACCCGATCAGCGGCGAGGCCACGCGCCTGCAGAGCTTCCCGGCGCATCCGAGTGCCGCCGACCTGCTGCGCAGCGTGCGCATCGCCGCGCACGTGTGTTGGAACGGCTCTTGGTACCTCGTCACGCCTGCCTCACTCGGCTTGCTCGCGCTGGCCGCGCAGCGCCGCTTGCGCAGCTTCGTGAGCGCCGCGCGTCCGCTTCTGCCGATCCTGCTGTTCACGCTGTCGCTGTTTGCAGCCTACGCGTTGTTCCAAGGTGGCTTCTGGTACTTCCGGCGCTATCTCTTTCCCGTTCATCTGACCGCGATCCTGATCTTGGCGGCCGTCGTCCACGCCTTGGTTCCGGCCACGCACGCCACGCGCAACCGCAACCTGCTCGCGGCTGCGCTCGCTGTGCTGCTGCTCAGCGCAGCACCGCTCGGTACCTGGCGATCAGTGTTTCTTGCGACCAGCGGCGACACGGGCTACCGAGCGCTCGCGCTCTGGGTGCGCACGCACGTGCCAGAGCGAACCGCGCTCGGCTCGGGTCAGACCGGTGCGCTCGCCTACTTCGCGCCGCACCACCGGATCATCAACTTGGATGGCGTGGTGAACGAGGACGCGCTGCGTGCAGTGCGCGAACACCGGCTGCTCGAGTACGTGCGCGACAGCCATGTGGACATGTTGGTGGGCTGGAAAGGCAATTTCGATCTACTGCTCGCGGCGCCCAAGCCGGCGGGCATCTCGCTCGTCAAGCTGGGCTACGTCCCGCAGCTGCGCACCTACGGCGAACGCTGGCTCGTCTACCGCGTCGAGCGCTGAGCCGTGGCTCCACCGGCGCCAAGGGCGGATAAAGCGTGGATTTCCCTGGGGCCTGCGATCTCATAGTCGATGGTTTGCGTGAGGCGGTGGTAGATGAGCCCGGCCTCTACGAACACACCGAAGCGCGTGCTCAAGGGAAGATACTGGTAGCCGACGAAGAGCCCCACATGAAAGACCTGCGCGTGCACGTGAGCCCCGGCATCGCCGACAAGCTGATCTGGAAGTTGCAGGACGGCAAGTTGCGGTCACCCGACGCGCAGTGACAGTGAGCGAGCGGCACCGGCAGCGCCGCTCACGGCTGCAATGTGCCGAGCGCGCTCACTCGCCAGCGAGTAACGCGCGACCGACCACCTTGAGCGCGAGGATCGGCTTAACGCCTTCGAAGATCGGCAGAACCAGCGCGTCGACGACGTAGCGGCTGATCGCGTATTCCTCCGCGTAACCCCAACCGCCGTGCAACAGCTGACCTTGCTGAGTGATCTCGACCGCGATGTCGCACGAGAAGAGCTTGGCTTGGGCTGCGATCAGCGACGCCGCGCGCTCATCGGCGTCCATGGCGAGGGCGGCGGCGTAGGTGATGGCGCGTGCCGCCGCCAAGCGCACCGCCATGCGCCCGAGCATGTGCTGCGTGAGCGGGTAGTTGATGGTCGCTTGGCCGAACTGACGCCGTTCGTTGACGTACTTGCAGGTGGTCTCGATCGCGGCCTGGGCCACGCCACACGCGCGGCCGCCCGTTTGCAGACGCCCTGCCGCGAAGCCCGCCATCTGTAGATAGAATCCGCGGCCCGCACCTTGCGCACCACCGACCAGGTTCTCCGCCGGCACGAAGAAGCGTTCGAGGGTCATCGAGAATGAGTGCATGCCACGGTAGCCGATCGTGCGGTCGGCCGTGCCGGTCAACGTGCCGCCGTACGGCTGCTTCATCTCGAACTTGTGACCGTCGAAGCGCTCTTTCTCGACGATGAACAGCGACAGCCCCTTGGCACCTTTGGAGGCATCCGGATCGGTGCGCGCCAAGAGCGCGAGAATGTTGGCGCGACCGGCAAACGTGCACCACGCCTTGGCGCCATCCAGGAACCAACCTTGTTGGCCGTCCAGCTCGCCCGCGGTCGCACGACACTGCAGAGACGCCACGTCACTGCCGACGTTCGGCTCGGTGACGCTGATGCCCACCATCAGCTCACCGGATGCGATGCGCGGCAGCCACTTGGCCTTCTGCTCTTGCGTGCCACCCGCGAGCAAAGCTTTCGACAAGATCTCGGGGCGCGTGATCAGCGACCCGCCGTTGGGCAACGACACGCGGCTCAGCTCCTCGGTCGTGAGGATCATCGCCAGGTTGCCCATTTCGTAGCCGCCGTATTGGCCGGGCACACTCAAACCGAAGTAACCGAGCTGCGCCATCTGATCGATGATGCTGTCCGGCACCAGCTCGTCGTGACGGTGAATGTGCTCGGCGTGCGGCCCGATCTGCGACTCAGCGAAGGTGCGCACGCTGCGCCGCACTTCTTCGTAGGTCTCGTCCAACTTCGGGAAGACCTTGCCGTCTTGCTCGGCGAGCTTGCGGCCCAGCTCACGCAGCGGCGCAATCGCGAGCGCTCTACGCAAGGCCGCGCGCACCGTCGCAGGGTGAGTTTGCTCGAGCGCCGCTTCGCCGATACCAAGCTCGTCGACGATCGGCGCGATGCGATCGTACGCGCCCTTGGCGAGCTCGCCGGCCGCCGCCAACGCGTAGCCATCCGGCAACTTCGAAGCGCCGCCGCCGCTGCCCAACATGTCGAGCAAGGCGCGCGCAGCACGCGCTTCGGTCGCGGCGTACGCGACGCGCTCCAGCGCGACCTGGTGCTCGTCGCTGTTGCGACCGTCCCCGGTGAGCTTGCGCAGCGCTTGGAGTGCGATGCTGCTGAGTTGTTCGGCTGCGCCTACCAGGATTGCTGCGTCGGTCATCGTGCTCTTACCGTCGGTCCATCCCCACGAACTCGCGAGCGCCAAGGGCAGATCAAGCTCGGATTTTCCTGGGGCTGTGTCAAGCGACGAGGATCGGCGAGCGCGCCCGTGCCGGCCGGAGCGCTGGCGTAGCGCGGGATCTGAGTCTGCAAGCGTCGGTTTGCGGTGAACCTGTCGATATGCCCCGTCACCAGAACGCTTCACACGCAGCGCAGCGTCTGCTGCCGGCTGCGCGAAGTGCAAGCTCGGTGCCGAGCTGCACCTGCGCCGCGCCACCCACGACGCTGGCGGGCTGCATCGTCCCGGCGACCGCGTCGCGGAGCTCGGCGGCCGGCGCGTTCCACGGCGCTCGAAGCGCGCAGCGCGTTCCTGGTCGACCGACGGCAACCGGCCTGACGAGCTCACGGAAGCGACGCCCGAGTAACATCAGGACGCCGCTTCCGAGGCTCATGCTGCTACGGCCAAGGCATCGGGAACTTCATCGCGAAGCCGGTGCCGGTCTTGTTGTACGTGTCATTCGGGAACGTCCCGAAGTTTGCAGTACCCGAGAAGGTTCCGAAGAGGGACACGAGGGTGTCCTTCGACGTTGCGAGCGTGAGCCCATCCGCGCTCGTGCCACCGAAGTTGTACGTCCAACCGTAGCTCTTGTCGGCCTTCAGCTTCGTGACGAACACCGACCCGTTCGCAGAGTTGTGGTTGTCCACGCCGCTGCTTGGGTTGAAGTCGGCGGTGCCACTGAACTTGCCGGTGATCAGCACACCAGCGGATTTGGGAAGCGCGGAGACGTGACCGGTGCGCTGCGTGTACGGATCCACCACCCTGGTGATCACGGTCTTCGGCACGGAGGTCGCCCAGCTGAACGCGCCTGCGCTCGTCAGCTTCGCAACGTACAGGTCCGAGTCGGATGCTGCCGGCGTGGCCACCGTCGTGCTGCCGATCGTCATCGACCCGGCGAAGTAGCCGAGTATGTAGATGGATGAGTCAGCGGCGACCGCGATGCTCTGTGCGGCGTCGAAGTACACGTTGCCGGTGACCGTCGTCCAAGCCCAAGTGCCGTTCGAGTTGATCTTGGTGATGAAGCTGTCGCCACTACCGACCGGCGTGTGGAACGAATTCGCGGTCTTCGAGAACGGATTGAAGTAGCCCGCCTGGCTGTACTCGCCAGCGATGACGATCGACCCGTCTGGACCGATGGCGATGCCCTGGCAATCGGCGGAACCCGACAGCCCCGTGGAATCTTCGCCGAAGAACCACGTGGGCAGCAGTGTGCCGCTCGCGCTGTGGCGAACGATGGCACCTGGGAACGGACCGCTATCGCCGCCCTGACCGCCACACGTGTAGATGGTGCCATCCGAAGCAATCGCGATGTCGCGATTGAACATGTAGACGTCGGACTTGCTGAACACGGTGGTGCCCGTGGCCGAAAGCTTGGTGAGATTGTCTTGATCCGAATTCGGATTCCAAGTGAACGCGACGGTCCCGTCTGCTGCAACCTTGAGGGCAGTAGGCACATCGCTCGTGGTGGTTCCAAACGTCTTCGTCCAAGCGTGCGTCGCGTCACCGTTCAACATCGTGACGAAGACGTCGTTGCTACCCAGAGAGCTGTGAGCAACGCCGCCCGGATCGGTGAACGTCCCGGAGAAGATGCCCGTGTACACGATGGCGCCATTGGGTGCGTCGTCGCCGAACTCGACGGTCGGTCCGTTCACGGCCTGCACCCAGCCGTAGCGTTGCGCGCAATAACCCGTTCCGAGGATTCGCCCGTTCGCATCCATCGTTCCTGGGAAATCCACGACATTCACGTACTGCTGCTGAAGCAGGTAATCGCGCGAGCCGAGCTTGATGTTGGCCGTCGAGCCGTTGGCTACCGTGTACGTCGTACCGAAGTTCCACGCGCACTGGTCGGCGTTTTCGCGGTATTGCCAGCCGCTGGAGCCGTCAGGATCCGTGACGGCTTCCGAGAGCTCGTGAAAGATCACGCTCGCCGCCGCGTCTGCGCCGGGATTCGCGTTGGGGCTGTTGGTGCGATCGACTGCAGCGATGCAACCCGCTGGGCAAAGGACACTGGCGTCTCCAACGAACGCATACGCCACATGCGTGCCGTTGACCGTGGTCATGTTGTGGTAGCCACAGTTGTTGCTGCAGAACGAGCCAAAGTTGGAGTTGGTGTCCTGCTCCGTGACGTCCGACGACGTGAGCACGACGTACACCGCGTTCGCGTCGAGAGGCAGCCCACCCGTGGTGATCGCGCGGCTCACGACCGACTGCAGATTGGCATCGCTCAGCGTCGTGCCCTGCGAGTAGTTGTCGTTCGTCGAGCCGGCGTAGTGAAGTGCGTTCGAGATGTGATTGTCAGATCGATCGAAGTAGGACTCGTTGATCGCGTACAGCTTCGACCCGCCGAGGTTATTGATGAAGTCCGTCAAGATCGTGGGCGTGGTGCTGCCCGTCCAGTTGCCGTACCAGATGTAGTAGACGTTCGGCGTGCCCGTGAGCAACGGCCCCGCCCCGAGCGAAGTCTGCCCGGACGGCGCACCTTGGCCGCCCAGCACCGGCATTTTGGTGCTGCTGCCTGTCAGCGCTTCTTCTACGACACCTGCACTGCCCGTTCCGCCAGTGTCCATCGCGCACGACACCGACGCTAGTATCAGCGCAAGCGCTCCAGTGGTCAGCTGCCATCTTTGCCTGGTCATGTGATCTCTCCAGTTGAGCGAGCGCAGACAGCTGTTGTCTGCAAACCTCGTCAGCTGACTGACTACTCGCTCGGCCGCGAGCGTGCTGTGACGATTCTGTGAATTGTTGGCGTTCGGCATACGAGCGCACTACGAGGAGCTGAATGCCAGATGTCAGCGCCCAAGCGACGGTTTGGATAGGCAGCTGACAGCTCGCTGCGCGCAAATGATGCAAAGCTCGCATCCGGTGTATCGCCAATGTGATTCAGTGGCGCCAAGGGCGGATAGAGCCCGGATTTGCCTGGGGCTGTGTCAAGCGACGAGGGTCGGCGTGCGCGCCCGTGCCGGCCGGAGCCCTGGCGTGGCGCGGGTTGATCCAGGTCAGGAGCTTCGAAGCCGGCGCTGTCGGGAAGCATGATCTGCTTGGGTCGTGCATTCGGGGCGCGCGTGCTTAGTGGTCGTC
>JADGRE010000324.1 GCA_017881185.1 Pseudomonadota bacterium
GGATGCATGTCACTGGTCGGAGCAGCGCCACCTTGGCCCAGCTGACCCATCCGACTGGCACCCCAACAATAGAGGCCGCCGGATTGCTTGAGTGCGCATGCGTGAAAGTCTCCGCTCGACATTGACTTCCAATCTGTATCGACGCCGATCTGTTGCGGCATGTTCGACGGTCCGGTCACATCCAGCCGCCTGCCCCAACAGTAGATCGCGCCCTGGCGAATGCCACACACCTGATCACCGTGCGCCGATACCGAGCTCCAGGGGCCCGCGACTGCCAACGGTGCTGGTGGATATGCATCCTGCCAGCCCCAACACGACAGCTGACCATTTCGCTTGATCGCGCAATGCTGGACATAGGAGCCGTTTTCGTCGCCAGTGGTGGCGACCGAGACCCAGTCTGTGTCCGTGCCCACTTGCGTCGGTGCCACGAGGCCGCCCATGGACGGATCGCCGCCCACTAACGAACCGGCGCGGTTGCTTCCCCAACACCAGATCGAACCGTTGGTACGCACACCACACGAGTCGATCGAACCCACTGCAACTTGCAGCAAGACCAGCGGTATACTGAGTCCCCCGCTCCCGCCACCCCCATCGGCGCTCGCTCCCGCACCAGCACCGCCACTCACCCCACTCGCGCCGCTGGCGCCGCCGCCATCAGCGGCGTCCAGACCGGCGCCACCTCGACCGCCAGTACCTGCACTGACGCCTGCACTGCCAGCCGCTCCGATGCCTGCATGCGGCGCCTTTGTAGCTGCGCCGCACGCATCGAGCGCCAACGCCAGCGTCAAGACAGTCAGTGCGCGGCTACGACGACAAACAAATGATGTTCTCATTAACGCTCTCCCGCCGCATGTTACCGAGCATGCGGGCCGACGCACGAAACAAAGGCCTGCTGCTCAGCATCGCAAATGCCGGGTTTGATCGCCGCTACACCGTCTTCGCTGCACTGCCAGCTTGCGATAGGCTTCGCGAGCATACAATCGGTCGCGCTTTTCATCTGCGGCATGCAGGTCGCGCTTTCCAACGAGTCGATGCACAACGCCTCGCACTCAGAAGCATGCGCGCATTTGAGCTGCGTCGAGCGGGCGCAAATCTCAGCGCACTGCTTGATCGCTGCGAGATTCTGCGGCGACGCTGGGCCTGGCGCAGCTGACTTCGGAGCGGCAGGTTCTTCAGGCTCCGCAGGGGCAGCGACCGCGGCTGCTGGCGTGACCGCTACCGCGTGCACCGGAGATCGCTCAGAAGCTCCTGTAGCGTTCGAGCAACCCACGCAGAAGAGTGCGCACAGCCAAGTAGCGCCAACTACCGATTGCCAGTTTGCACCCTCATGGGACCACCCAGCGGGCTGGATTTGCAGCCTGATGGGACCACTGGATTTGCAGGGTCATGGGACCACCCGTGAGGGGCGGACCCTTTCTTTGCAGGGTCATGGGACCAGCGGATTTGCAGGCTGAAGGGACCACCTGAGGGCTGCAGGCACGCGAAGCCTGGGACGGCGACCGGATATCCACCACGGTTCTGCCGAGACGCTACGGGGCGTCTCGGGAGGACCGATGAGTTACCGGGAGCTGACCATGATCGAAGTCAAAGAAGTGCTGCGCCGGCGCGAGGCCGGGCAGGGATTGCGCGAGATTGCCCGCGAGACCGGGCTGGATCGCAAGACGGTGCGCCGCTACGTGCAGGCTGCTGCTGACGGCGGCAGCGGCGAAGCCAGCGTGCAGCACGTGGTGCATGAGGTCCAAGCCCGCGCGCTGCCAGAACCGAGCGAGCCGCGCAAGCTGCTGAGCGAGCATCGGGAGAAGATCTCGCAGTGGCTGCAACCGACGAAGCGCGGCGCGCGTGCGCTGCGTCTGTCGAAGGTGCACGTGCTTCTGCATCGCCAGGGTGTTCAGGTGACGTACGCGACGCTGTGCCGATGGGCACACGACGAGCTGGACTTTCGCGAGCGCAAGCCCACGGTGCGCATCGACGATCCCGAGCCTGGCCAAGAGGCGCAGGTGGATTTCGGCAAGATGGGCATGATCACCGACGCCCAGAGCGGCCGCACGCGGGCGCTGTGGTGCTTGGTGGTGACGCTGAGCTTCAGTCGCATGCAGTTTGCCTGGGCGAGCTTCGAGCAGACGACCGAGGCGGTGTGCGAGGGCCTGGACGCGGCATGGGCCTTCTTCGGAGGCATACCGGCGCGCGTGCTCATCGACAATACCAAAGCGATGATCACGACGCCGGATGCGACGGCGCCGCGCGTGACCGACGCCTTTGCCGACTACGCGCAAGCGCGCGGCGTCTTCGTGGACACCGCTCGGGTGCGCCATCCCAAAGACAAGGCGCGCGTGGAAAACCAAGTGCCTTTTGTGCGCGAGAGCTGGTTCGACGGCGAGCATTTCGTCGACCTGCAGGACGCGCGTCGCAGTGCCGAGCAGTGGTGCCGGATCGTCGCCGAGCGCGTGCACGGCACGACGCAGCAAGTGGTGCGCGAGCACTACGAGCGAGAGGAGAAAGCCGCGATGCTGCCGGCGCCCAGCTCGCGCTTCGACGTGCCGCTGTGGACCGAGGCGAAGGTGCACCCCGACCATCATCTGCAGGTGCAGCGCGCGCTGTACTCGGTGCCGACGCGCTACATCGGTCGCACCGTGCGCGTGCGCTCCGATCAGAGCGTGGTGCGCATCTATCTTGGCGGCGAGCTGATCAAGATGCACGCACGGCAAGCGCCGGGCAAACGTGCGACCGACCCCAGTGACTACCCGCCGGGCAAAGACGCGTACGCGACGCGCACCGTCACGGGCATCATCGAGCGCGCCAAGAAGCAAGGCGAGCACGTGGGACACTACACCGAGCGTCTGCTCGACCGCGCGCTGCCCTGGACGACGATGCGCCAGGGCTATCAGCTCTTGCGACTGTGCGACACCTACGGCGCCGCCAAGGTCGACGCGGTGTGCGAGCGAGCGCTGGACTTCGGTGTGATCGACGTGCCGCGCATCGCACGCATGCTCAAGCAGGCGCTGCGCGCGGAGGACGACGCCGAGCAGCGAGGCAAGCTGCGTAAGCTGCCAGAGGCCCCACGCTTCGCGCGTGACGCCGCGCAGTACAGCACGCTGAGCAAGCGTGGGGAGGACAAGCCATGAGCTCCCACACCACGACGATCGACCCCGAGCTGCGCACTGCGCTCAAGCAGCTCAAGCTCGGAAGAATCATCGACACGCTGCCTGAGCGCCTGGTGCTCGCGATCAAGGGCAAGATGAGCTACCAGGAGCTGCTCTTGCTGGTGCTGCGCGACGAGATCGATCGGCGCGACAGCACCGCCACCGCCCGTCGAGCGCACGACGCAGGCCTGGACCCGGACATGGTGCTGGAGCGCTGGGATGGCAGCGCCAAGGTCACCTTCGACCAAAAGGTGCTCGGCGAGCTCATGTGCCTGCGCTTTCTCGAAACGCGGCGCAACGTCGTGATTCTCGGCCCAGTCGGCGTCGGCAAGACCTTTCTCGCCACGACGCTCGGACACGTCGCGTGTCGGCACCGCTTCCAGGTCCAGCTGACACGCGCCGACGACATGCTGCGGCGGCTGAAGCAAAGTCGCCTCGACAATTCGCGTGATGCGCTGATGACCCAGCTGAGCACCATCGACTTGCTCATCATCGACGACTTCGCACTCGAACCGATGACACGCGACGAGAGCCGCGACATCTACCAACTCTTCGTCGAGCGCAACGGTCGAGCCTCGACGGTCATCACCAGCAATCGCGACAGCTCCGAGTGGATCGCCGCTTTCGACGACGTGCTGCTGGCCCAGAGTGCCATCGATCGCTTCTTCAACAACGCTTACGACCTCGTGGTCGAGGGCGAATCGTACCGCCCGCGACTCAAGCCCACGGTCACGGGCAACGAGCAGCCGCCCGCGGCGCCCATCACCAAGCCTGACCGACCCATCCGCCGACGCAGGCGCTGAAGACCCAGAACGTCGGCGCCTGCGGCACCTCCGCGCGTGACAGAACACCTCCCGATGTGCATGCTCACGACACGGTCACCGGACCACCCTGGTCCCATGACCCTGAAAACCAGACGGTCCCTTGGGGGTGCAAAGCGGCAGCCGCTTCTTGATCGGTGGAAAGATTGATGGCAGCTGCATCCGCATGCCGTGCCGCTCGGCCAGCTCGCAGTAGCGCCGTACCGTCCGCGGCGACAGCGACAGACGCTTGGCTGCCGCTTTGCACCCCCAAGGGACCGTCTGGTTTTCAGGGTCATGGGACCAGGGTGGTCC
>JADGRE010000325.1 GCA_017881185.1 Pseudomonadota bacterium
ACCAAGAAACCCTTGCGTGCGCTGCTGGTCGAGGACACCCCCGACGACGCCGAGCTCGTGGTGCTCGAGCTTCGCGCCGCCGGCTACTTCCTCACGCACGAGCGCGTGGAGAACGAACAGGCGATGCGCGAGGCACTCGCGCGCGCACCGTGGGACGTGGTGATCGCCGACTACGAGATGCCCGGCTTCGGAGCGCTCTGCGCGCTGCGCCTACTGCACACGCTCGACGTCGACCTACCCTTCATCATCGTGTCGGGCACCGTCGGCGAAGAGGTGGCGATCGAGGGGCTCAAGGGCGGCGCGCACGACTTCATGGGCAAGTCGAACCTGACGCGCCTGGCGCCGGCGATCGAGCGCGAGCTGCGTGAAGCAGCCACACGCAACGCAAACCGCCTTGCGGACGAAGCACTGCGCGCGAGCGAGGAACGCTTCCGCACGCTGGTCGACTCCATCGAAGATCTCGTGTTCACACTGGATTGCAACGGGCGCTACAGCGACGGCTTTGGTCGATGGCTGCAACGCGAGGGGCGCGATCCCGGGGACTTCGTCGGCAAGACCGCTGCCGAGTTTCTGGGCCCCGAAGCCGGAGCACCGCACGACCGGGCCCACGCGCGCGCTCTCGCCGGTGAGCAAGTCGTGTTCGAGTGGTCGATCGAGCGCGAGGGCGTGACCCGGCATTTCCAGACCTCGCTGTCACCGCAGCTCGATGCCGCGGGCAAGGTGATCGGCGTGGTCGGCGTGGGCCGAGAGATCACCGAGCTGCGGCGCATGCAGGCACAGCTGCTGTTCTCCGATCGCATGGTGTCGGTCGGCACGCTGGCGGCCGGAGTGGCACACGAGATCAACAACCCGCTGGCGTGCGTGCTCGCGAACCTCGATCTGGTCGCGCAACAGATCGGCGACCTGACAGCCGACCCGAAAGACGCCGAGACGATCACCGCGTTGGGCGAGGAGCTGACCGACTGCCTCGACGGCGCGCGGCGCGTGCGCGACATCGTGCGCGACCTCAAGATCTTCTCGCGCGGCGGCGACGACAAGCTCGGCCCGGTGCACGTGAAGCCTGTGCTCGAATCTTCGTTGCGCATGGCCTGGAACGAGCTGCGCCACCGTGCGCGCATCGTGCGCGACTACGCCGAGCTTCCTCCGGCGCTGGCCAGCGACGCCCGCCTGGGACAGGTGTTCTTGAACTTGATCGTGAACGCGGCGCAAGCCATGGCCGAAGGCAAGGCCGAGCTCAACGAGCTGCGCATCAGCACGCGGCTGCAAGGCAACCGCATCGCGATCGAGATTGCCGACACCGGGCCCGGCATTCCCGACGAGGTCATGCAGCACCTGTTCATGCCCTTCATCAGCACCAAGCCCGTGGGCGAAGGCACGGGCCTGGGGCTGTCGATCTGTAAGGGCATCGTCACGAGCCTCGGGGGAGACATCAGCGTCGACACGCAACTGGGACGCGGGACCACCTTCACGATCTTGCTGCCGGTCACGGTCGACAGCGTGGCGCCGCCCGCGGTGAGGCCGAGCTTCCTGACGAGATCCCGGCGGCGCGGCCATGTTCTGCTGGTCGACGATGACCTGTTGATCGGCAAGGCCGTCAAGCGCGCGCTCAGCGACGTGCACGACGTGCTGGCGCTGCCGAACGCGCGCCAAGCGCTCCAGCGCATCCGCGCTGGCGAGCGCTTCGACGTAATCTTGTGCGACATCATGATGCCGGAGCTCAGCGGCATGGACTTCTACGAAGAGCTGCGCACGCTGGCAGCGCAACAGGCCGACGCGGTCGTGTTCCTCACGGGCGGTGCGTTCACGCCGCGCGCACGCCAATTCCTCGACGAAGTGCCCAACACCCGCATCGACAAGCCGTTCGACATGCAGAGCCTGCGCGCACTGGTGACTTCGCGCGTGTCGTAGGGGCTCGCTGCGAACGTTGTGGTGAGCTGACGCCGTGGGGCGTGCTCCCGATTACAAGCACACGGTGAATTTTCTGCTGATTGGGTGATCAGGCGGCACTTGGGGCCATTCCGACGCGGCTTGGCTCATTGCCAGAACCAAAGGAAACCTCTATGAAGACACGCCCGCCTCACCCAGGTGCGCGCGCTTACCCGAAGGAGTCTCCTCTGAGTCGCGATGATCATGTGCAGCTCGACGGCGTTGTCACCAACGTGTTCGCCGGCGGGCAATTCGAAGTGAAGACCGACGCCGGCCCCGTGGTGCGCGCGCAGCTCAGCGGACGCATGCGCAAGAACCGCATTCGCGTCATCCTGGGCGACCGCGTGACCGTGGCCCTTTCGCCGTACGATCTGACGCACGGCATGATCACCTACCGCTTGAAGTAACGCGGTCAGCGCAGGCAACGCAGTACGCCTTACGCCGCGTGCCGAGCTGCATGCCGGGCTGCGTGCCGTCACGCGCGCCTTCAGGCGTGGAAGAGCGGCAACGCCAGGTGTTCTCGCAACACGTAGCGACTGGCTTCGTCGCGCGCGAGGATGCCCGTGTGCATGTGATAGCTACTGGTCTTGGCTTCCTGCGTGTGCAGCTCGAGCGCGATGCGCACCACCGGAAACGCCAGCTCGGCCCAGGGAATGTCGGCAGGCTCCGCCCACTTCACCTCCAGGCTCTCGGTGCCAGCGCTGATCTCCGGTGCGAGCATGCGCGCGCGGTAGAAGATGTACGCCTGGCCGATGTGCGGAATGTCGAAGTGGGCGTAAGGCGCAATCACCTGCACGCGCGCGCCGGCTTCTTCGTAGGTCTCGCGCACGGCACCCTGCACGGCGCTCTCGCCGATCTCGAGAAAGCCCGCGGGCACCGTCCAGTAGCCATGCCGCGGCTCGATCGCGCGCTTGCACAGGAGAATATGGCCGCCCTGCTCCACGATGCAGCCGACCACCATGCGCGGGTTTTCGTAGTGGATGGTGGCGCAGGCGCTGCACACCCAGCGCTCGCGGTCTTCCCCTTCGGGGATCCGCCGCTCGACCGCAGCGCCGCACTTGCTGCAGAACTTCATGAGCCGTTTCCGGGACGAGCCGCAGGCTGCGTCCCGGGTAGGTCACAAAGCTCGATGCCCATGGCGATGCCCATGCCCGTACCGATGCACAACGAGCCGACACCGCGCTTCTTGCCGCGGTCTTTGAGCGCGTAGATGAGCGTGGCGAGAATGCGCGCGCCCGAAGCGCCGACCGGATGTCCGAGCGCGATCGCGCCGCCGTGCACGTTCACCTGCTCGGCGTTGATCTCCGGTAGCTCACGCAAGACGCCGAGCGACTGCGCGGCGAAGGCTTCGTTGAGCTCCCACAGGTCGACGCTGCCGTAGCCCCAGCCGAGCTTCTTCATGAGCTTGGGAATCGCGCGGGCGGGGCCAAGGCCCATGTGGCTCGGTTCCAGACCCGCCGAAGCAGCGCCCACGATGCGCGCCAGCGGCGTGAGGCCCTTCTGCTTCACGTAGCTCGCGGAGGCCAGCACCAGCGCGGACGCGCCGTCGTTGATGTTCGACGAGTTGCCCGCAGTGACCGTGCCGTCTTTCTTGAACGCGGCGCGCAGCTTCTGGAGCGCGTCGAGCGGTGTGTCGCGCACGTCTTCGTCGGTGTCGAAGTTGAGGGTGGCGCCCTTGGGCTGCGGGATCTCCAGGGTGAAGATCTCTTCCTTGAACTTGCCGGCCTTCTGCGCGGCTACGGCCTTGGCATAGCTGCGCGCCGCGAACTCGTCTTGCTCTTGGCGTGTGAGCTTGTGTCGCTCGGCAACGTTCTCGGCCGTGACGCCCATGTGCGACTTGGTGATGGGACAGGTGAGTCCGTTCACGAGCAGATCGCGCAGCTCGCCGTGACCCAGGCGATAGCCCGTGCGCGCGCGGTCGAGCGCATAGGGCACGCGGTTCATGCTCTCCATGCCGCCAGTCACCACCACGTCGGCGTCGCCGAGCAGGATCGACTGCGCGCCGAGCGCGGTGGCCTTCATGCCCGAGCCGCAGGCCTTGTTCACCGTGTAGGCGGGGACGGCCTCGGGCAGTCCTGCCTCGAGCGCCGAGACGCGCGCCGGGCACACGTCGTTACCGGCCTGGATCACGCAACCCATGATGGCCTCCGCCACGTCTTCGGGCGCGACCTTGGCGCGGCGCACGGCTTCAGCGATGGCCTTGGCGCCCAGGGTCTGCAGCGGCACGTCTTTGGTGACTCCGCCGAAACCACCGATGGCGGTGCGGCACGCGCTGACGATGAAGACCTCTGGCATGCGATTCACCTCTTCTTGCCGCGTATACCGGG
>JADGRE010000028.1 GCA_017881185.1 Pseudomonadota bacterium
GCGTTGGCGCGCGCGGCAGGCAACATGTCGTGCAGCGCGTCGTAGAGCGGCCGCAAGTATGGGTCGACCTTCTCCGTCAGGTCACCAGGCAGAAAGCCGAGCTTCTCGCCCGCTTCCACCGCGGGCCGGGTCAGCACGATGCGCTTCACACGTTGCGCTTGCAGCGCCTGGATCGCCATCGCCATCGCCAAGTAGGTCTTGCCCGTGCCGGCAGGCCCCACCCCAAACACCACGTCGTTGTCACGGATCGCCTGCAGGTAGTACTTCTGCGCCAACCCGCGCGCTGCGATCTGCTTGCCGCTCGCTGCTGTGATCACCACGTCCTGGAAGACGCCGCGCAGCTTCACTTCCGGGTGATCGAGCAACAGACGCACCGCGGCGGAGAGGTCGGCGTCGCGAAGCTCGCCGCCGTGTGCGATGACGTCGATGATCTCGGCGAGCGCGCGCTCCGCGAGCAGCACGCGCTCGGCGGGCCCACGCAAGCGGATGGTCTGTCCGCGCAGCCCGGCCTCCACGCCGCACGCGCGCGCGAGCTGCGCGAGGCGCGCCGACGCGGGCCCTGTGAGCTTCAGCAGCAGCTCCGGCGCGGCGACCTCGATGTCCGCGCTCACATGCTCCGGCGTGTCGCTGGCAGCGGAGAGGGAGATCGCGGCCTTTGGAGGCGATACGGTCATGCAGGGCGCAAGTGCACGACAACCTTAGCACCCGCCCCTGCCGAGCGCGAGAGGGCCAGCAGCCCGCGCTTGGTTGATGGAACCCTCGAAAAATGCTTGTCTATGAAACATGAGGCTGGGGTCGGCAATCTTCATGGTCGGACTGCTGGTGCTCGCAGCCGGCTGTCCCGCGAAGAACCGGCACGGACACAGCGGCGCGACAGACGGAGGGACCGACCGGGACGCACGCGCTGGCGACGCCGGTGGCACCCACGGGGGCGCGACCGACGCCGGTACGCTGGCTGGTGACGCGGCCGCCCTCCACGACGCCGGCAACGACGCGTCGCAGGTATCGAAGGATGCGTCAGCTGGAACAGATGCGTCGACCAGCGAGGACGCGGGCACGGCCAGCACGGGATGCCCCGGTGGCTGCGGCAGTGGCGTGTGCGTGAAGGAACAGACGGTGGGTGGCGCGCACATCCTGGCTGACGACGCTGGCACATGTCCGCCGCCACGCATCGTCGTCCCCGAAGCCCCTGGCTTCTGCTCCCCGCTCCCCACCTTTCACTGCGCCACGCTACCCGCCGCGTGCGGTACGACGCCGAGTTGCAGCTGCGTGGGTAACCTGTGTCACAACGCCCCGCTATGCATCAGCGCCACGACCAAGCTGGTCGTGTGCGTGTTGCAAGCACCGTGAGCGACGGCGGAACGAGAGCCACCGGGCCTTGCCTGCACGAGCCCGCAAGAGCTGACGCGTGCCAGCCCCTGCGGGTGTTGCAGCAGCTACGCGCCGAGCGCGATGCCGATCGCCTTGCGCAGCTCGAAGTACGACTCGGAAACGCTGTACACGAGCAGCTCGCGCTGCCGGTCCTTGCGCGACAGCACCGCGGCATCCTCGGGGCTGGCCTCGATGACCGCGTTGGAGACCTTCAAGTCGTTGCTGGCGATGAAGCCCAAGCGGTCGGCGCTCAAGTCCACGCCGGCCATCCAGCCCTTCATGTCGAGCTCGGGGGCCGCTTCGAGCAGCTTCTGCGTCATGCTGCGCAGGGCGTCACGCTGCGGTCCTGACAGCTGCATCCGAATCGCCTCGGTGCACTCCTTGACCGAGCCCTCCATGGTGGCCGGGATCGGGAACTTCGGCGACAC
Organism: Pseudomonadota bacterium; assembly: GCA_017881185.1. Classification (GTDB taxonomy): domain Bacteria; phylum Myxococcota_A; class Polyangia; order Polyangiales; family JAFGIB01; genus JADGRF01. The sequence continues at coordinate 1,800 of JADGRE010000028.1, forward strand.
CAAGCGGATCGCCGCAAAGAGCCAGGTACGCAGGCCCGTACCGGTCGGAATCAGCTGACGAATGTAGTGGCCAGGGCGGAAGTAGCTGGCATGCCTGCCCGCCACGAACGCCAGCGCCTGCTGCGGGCCACCAGCGCGTGCACCCTGACCGATGCCGATCGCAGGCGGCGACGAGAACAGGAACGACAGGCCACCCACGTCGTTCGGGCAATGGTAGACGGTGGGCAAGCGCGCCGCCGTGAGCTCGGCGACGTAGTGCAGCATGCGACCCATGGCCGTCGGGTCGTTCGCAGGATCGGTGTAGTTGCGTGGGTCGACACCCAGGCTCTCGAGTGCTTGGCTCTGCGTCGCAATGATCGCGGGCGTGAGGCTCGCGAAGATCGCCGTCAGGCCCGGCTCCTGCGCCGGGTGCCACACGTAGCGACGGTACATGTCTTCGTCGAGCGCACGCCGCGCCTTGGGCAAGCTCGTCAAGCGATACTTCTTGAAGAACTTCTCCTCGTCGACATCGGCCATCTGCAAGCAACGCAGCGCCTGACACAAGCACCACGACTCGTCGGGCCGCTTGCCGCTGGTGTAGATGCGACGCAGCGCCTGCAACGATTCCAGACGATACGGGTCTTCCGCGAGCATCTCCCGGTGCGAAGCCACCGCGCGCACGAAGTAGCGCTTGGGCTCCTTGGTGTAGACCGCAGTGAGCATCTCGCGACGCACGCGGTTCTGCGGATCGAGGGTCTGCGCCTGCTCGTACAGCGTGAGCGCGTCGGCCGTGCGCCCCAGGCGCTGCGACAACACCTCGGCACGCGCGTCGATCACGGCAGCGATGTCTGCACCGCTCAGGCCGGCTTCGCGCATGCGCTCGGCGCGCGCTTCATACGCGCGCTCCAGGCGCTCCCAGTCCTGATTCTGCGTGAGGCACTCGACCAGGCCCTTGAGCTGCGACTGACCCGCGGTGGGCGCCAGGTGTGAAAGCGCCTCTTCGTAGTAGTTCGCCGCTTCGTCGAAGCGACCGAGCTCCTGGTGCGCGATGGTCGCGGCGGTGTTGTAGTATTTCGCGAGCTGATCGGGCTGCTGCACCATCTCGGCGATGCGCAGAATGACTTCGATCAGACGCGACCAGTCCTGCGCGTCGGAGTACACGCCCATCAACTTGGTGAGCAGATTGCGGCTGTCGGGCTCCAGATCGAGCGCCATCACGTAGGTTTGTGCGGCGGCGTCGCGATCGCGGATCTTCTCCAGGAACACGTCGCCGGTCTGCACCAGCAGGTTGAAGCGCAGCGCCGCATCCGTGGTCTTGCGCGACCGCAGCTGCAACAGGTTGATGACTTCCGTCCAATTGTGCGCGTCCTCGTAAGCACGCGTGAGGCCGTCGAGCGCACCTGCGTCGTCGGCCCTGAGCTCGAGCACTCGCTTGAAGGTCTCGATGGCCTGCTTGCCGTGCTTGGCTTCGAGCTGGGTATCGCCCCACGCCCGCAGCACGCGGCACTTCTCGGCCACGTCCAGCTCGCTCTCGAACTTCGAGTAAATGCGCTCGTACAAACGCTCTGCGCTCTTGGCGTCGCCCGATTCCTTCACGAGCTGCGCGTGACGTTCGTTCACACCCAGATCGTCGGGCATGTAGTCACGCGCGCGCTTGAACGCGTCGAGCGCCTTGTCCATCTGCTCGAGCGCCTTGAAGCTGTCGCCAGCCTGCAAACAGATCTCCGACGCGCGATCCTTGGGCAGCTCGTCGAGCCGTCCGAGCACCGAACCCAGGTGCGCGGCCGCTTCCTCGTGCTTGCCGCGCGAGAATGCGATCTGACCCAGACCCACCTGCGCGATGGTCGAGGTTGCGTCGAGCTCAAGCGCGGTGTTGAACGCTTCTTCCGCGCGCTCGTCGTCTTCAAGGCGCTCGCGGTAGAGCGCACCGAGCTCGGCGAAGAGCTGCGCGCGCTTGTTTTCGCCCTCGCTCATCTCGATGGCGTGCAAGATCATCTCGATCGCGCCGTGCGCGTCGCCGCGCCGCGCATAGATGCCGCGCAGTGCGTCGGCCGCCGCGACCGTGTTGCGCTCGCAGTCCAGCGCCTGCTTGTAGCTGCTGATCGCGCCGTCGCGATCGCCGCTCTCCTCGAGCAACTTGCCAGCGCGCACGAACAGCTCGGCACGCTTGTGCGGGTCTTGCTCCTTGTCGGTGAGCCGCTCGATCGCCGACAGCGCCGACGACACGTCGCCCGCGGTCGACTTGAGCCGCGCGAGCTCCGAGAGCGCTTCGGGCTCCTCGCTGTCGACCTCCAGGATGCGCTCACACATCTCCATTGCACGCTCGGGCGAACCGATGTCCACCGTGAGCACGCGCACCGCCTGCAGCATCAGCGCGACCTTGCGCTTGTCGTCGCTCACCGCCGTCGCGTGACGCTGCAAGGTGTCGACGACGTCTTCGAAGCGTGACAGCTGACGGTACAAACGCGCGAGCGCGGTGTTCGCAGCGTCGTGGTTCGGATCGAGCGCGACGATGTCCTCGAAGCACAGCGCCGCATCCGCGGGGTTCACGAACTCTTCTTCGAGCAGCAGACCGATGCGCTCGAACAAGCCGATGCGCTGACGCGGCGTCGGCGCGAGATCGACCTGTGCGCGCAGCGCGGTCAAGAGACCCTCGTAGTTCTCCTTGCGCGCATGGATGCGCTCGAGACCCTTCCAGGCATCGAGCCGGCGCGGCGCAAGCTCCACCACACCGTCGTAGTGCGATTCCGCCTGCTCGAGGTCGCCCAAGCGATCCTCGTACAGCTCCGCAAGCTGCAAGTGCGTGTCCACCTTGGCGTCGTCGTCGAGCGCCGATAGCCGTCGTTCGAGCAATGCCGCAAGCGCGGGGAAGTCTTGGTGCGCCGCGAGAATGTGCCCCAGCGTCTCTTGAGCCAGCGAATGCGCGGAATCGTCCGCGAGCACGCGTTCCAGCTGCGTGCGCGCCTGCGCCTCGTCGCCGAGCTTCTGCGCGATGATGAGTGCGGCTTGCGCGCGGTAGTCGCGACCCTTGACGGGGTTGCTGGTGCGGTCGGCACGCTGCAGGAGCGTGCTGGCTAGCTCGTTCCAGGCCTGCGACGCACGGTACAGATCGACGATGCCTTCGAATGCCGAGTCGTTGTCCTGCTCGATCGACAGCGCCTGCGTGAAGCACGAGAGCGCAAAATCAGGACGCCCCAGGCGCGAGCCGTACCAGCGACCCATGATCATGTAGATCTGCACGAGGTGGGAGAGGTCTTGCCTGCGTTGCGACGCACGCTCCGACTCATCCATGCCCATCAGCGCGGCCAGAGCGCCGTGTGCGTGCGCCACTTGCGCTTCTGCGTTCGCCAGGTGGTCGGCCTCTTCGTCGGTGAGCGGCAGCGCGGCCGCGTCGCCATCGTCGCCATCGAGCATCTCGAAGTCGTCTGAGCGCAGGCTCTCGAGCTGCTCGGCCAGACCCTGCGCGCGCTCCTGCGCGATCGACAGATCGTTCTGGCTCTGCGCCAGCTCGTCTTGCAGCTGCGCCAGCTGCTCCGTGGTGCTGGCGGTTTCGGCCTCGAGCACCGAGGCCGCTTCCACGTGCTGCTCGGCCTGGGCCGCCAGATCGGCGAATCTCGCCTGTTGTTCGTGGCTCGGCGCCTCACCGAGCTCGCCTTCGGCGACTTCGTAAGCTGCCACGGCTTGCTCGGCGTGTGCATGCGCTGCTTGGTGCGCCGCAGTCTGCTCTTGCACCTGCTGCGACAGCTCGCGCGCACGCAGCGACAGCTCGCCATGGCGTGCCTGCACCTCTTCGAGCTCCGCTTGCGCCTGCGCAGCCTCTTGTTCCACCGCGGCGACTTGATCGCCCTGCTGCGAGCGCTCGGCCTTCTCGACCTGCGCGCGCTCCTGCGCTTGCTGGGCGACGTACGCTTGCACCTGCGTCAGCTGCTCCTGCGCGTGTGCCAGCTCCTGCTCGGCCTTGGTCTGTGCGGCCTGGTCATCGCCGAACAGCGCGGCGTGGCTCTCCTGCGCGGCAGCGCTCAGCGTCTCGATCGCCTCGCTCATGCGCGCGTCACTGGTAGCCGCCAGCCGCTCCACCGCTTTCAACGCGCGCGCGTCCGACGGATCGCGCGCCAATGCCTGCACCCACGCGATGATCGCGTTGTTCGGGTCGAGCAGCTTCTCTTCGTAGATGGTCGCGACTTCGTGCAAGAGCGCCGTACGTGTCTCGGCGCTGTGCTCGGTGTCGATGCGCTCGAGCAGAATCTCGAGCAAGCCCTGGTAGTCCGACGACGCACGCCGCGCCGCCTCGATGCCACGCAGCGCCATTTCGTTGCCCGGCTCGAGCTCGATGATCTGCTGATACGCCGCCTCGGCGCGCAGCGCGTCTTTCAGGTCGGTCTCGTAGATGCGCGCGGCGCGGAACAACAACGCGAGCTTGTCGAGATCATCGGTCGCGAGACGCGCGGCTTCCGAGAACACCGTCGCCGCGCGGTCCCAGGCGCCGCAGTCACGTGCCTGACTCTCGACGCGATCGGCAGCCGCTTCGTCGCTGGGGTTGCCCAGCAGCGCAGCGCGTGCATTGGTGAACTGCACCTCGTCGAGCGGACGCTTCTTGCCCGGCCGGCGCGCGGCCGACTCCAACGCATCGAGCAGCTCGCCCGCGCTCTGGTAGCGCTCGCTCGGCTCCTTGGCCAATGTACGCAACACCAACTCGTCGACCGCGTCCGAGACCCAGCCCTTGCGTGCATGCGCCGAGGGCGGCTCCGGCGTGGTCGACAAGTGCTGCGCGATCACGTCGATCGCACTGTCACCGACGAACGGCGGTCGACCTGCCAGCGTCTCGTAGATCAGCGTGCCCATCGCGTAGATGTCGCTGCGCGCATCGGGCTCCGCACCGCGTGCCTGCTCGGGCGCAATCGCCTTGGCCGTGCCGATCAACGGCAACATGCCCGTCGCATCGGCCTTCGAAGCCACGCGCGACAACAAACGATCGGTGCCGGCGTCCACGAGCACACCGGTCAGCTCACCGCTGCGCGTGCTATCCTCGGGCCGCACCACGAACACGTTCTCCACCTTCACGTCGCCGTGGAACAGACCGCGCGCATGCAGCGCTGCCAGGCCCGCGAGCACGCCTTCGAAGATCGGACGCGCCTCGTTCATGTGAATGCAGCCCGTGCGCTTGATGCGCTCGGCGAGCGATTGCCCACTCACCAGCTGCGCCGCGACCCACGGACGCGAGTCGTCGAGCGTGCCCACGCCGAGAATCGACGCGAGCCCAGGCGCCTTGAGCGCCTGCATGATGCGTGAAGCGGTGGTGAACCGATGCACCGCCGCGCGATCGCGTGCGTACTCGGTGCGAATGACCTTCAGCGCTGCTTGTCCGCCGCCATCCGCTTCGGCGAGATACACGACCGACAGCCCACCCTCGCCGATCTTCTTCACCACCTTCAGCGTGCCGACGCGCGTGCCCGGCGCGAGCTCGCCGTTGGCCAGCGTCTTGAGCGCGTCACGCAAGCCAGTGTTGGCGTCGCGCGAGCTGAGCAAGATCGCGTCGACCAAGGCCGGCAGCGCGTCTTCGTTGCCACAGTAACCGACCAGCGAACGAGCGAACGTGCCCTTGCTACCGGTGCCGCCAACGGCGGCAGGGTCGAAGCCGAGCAGGTCGGTGCTCAGGCTAAGCAGCGCGTCCAGGTCGAAGAGTCGTTCGAGCTCACCTTGCAGAATGTCGAGCGTGGATTGGTTCATTGCGGGGTCTTCCTCAGATGCTGCCGGAGGGATCGTGCAAGATATCCGAAGTGGGAAGGCGGAATTGTGGCAAGTACGCGCGGGCGCAGACATCGAGAGCCGGCGCCGCTAGATGCTGGCCGCGCCGCGTGCAGCCAGTTAGCGCCCACCGTGCGGGAGCGCACAGACGTCGGGTGAGGGTATCTAGGTTTCTGTACGGAATCTACACATCCCTGCATGCGTCTGCAGTTGGGGGCATCGCGGATGCGTCCTGACAAGCTTGCAGCCGCATGGGAGACTCACCGCCATGCGCCTGCGCTGGTATCCCGGCCCGCTGCTCTTCGAGCTCCAACCGGGCGACCGGTTGATGGACGTGCTGGACGACCAGCCCACCTCGACCCTGCCCATGGCCTGCCGCGCGGCCAACTGCGGCACCTGCCGGGTGCGGATCATGAGTGGTGCAAACTTGATCATGGCGCCCGACGAATGGGAGCTTTCCGTGCTTGCCCGCTACGAGGCCGCCCCGGACGAGCGCCTGGGCTGCCAGTTGCGCTTCACAAATGATACGCGCGCTGCGGTGGATACCCGTGACGCCGAAGCGCAGGTGGAGCGCGTTCCGTGAGCGCGACGCTCAGCTCTGCGGTGGCTCTGAGGCCGCCGGCGGATTGCGAGCCATCCGCAGGTACATCTGCGCGGCCTTGTTGTCGGGCTCCAAGCGCAGCGCCTCTTCCCACAGCTCGCTGGCCTTCTGCCGCTGGCCGCTGACCAACAGCAACACGCCCATCGCGATGCGCGCAGGGTTGTAACCAGGCCGCACGCGAATCGCTTCTTCGAGCTCGTAGCGCGCAGCCGCCGAGTCGCCCATCTGTCGATACACGTTCGCGAGCTTCACGCGCAGATCGGCGAAGTGCGGGCAGAGGCGAATCGCGTTGCGATACTCCTGCACCGATTCGTTGGGCATGCCGACGTCCAAATACGCCTGCCCCAGCTCCGCGTGAATGTTGGCGATCTTACCCTTGGCGAACGAGTCGATCTCCTCGGCGCCACGCACGTCGCGCGTGATCGCACCGCGGTACACCTGCTGCGCGCTCTCGTACTCGCCGAGATCGTTGTAGGTGACCGCGAGATTGAGCGCGGCCTCGGTGTAGTGCGAGTTGAGCTCGAGCGCGCGGCGAAACTCATCGCGGGCCTTCTCGAGCTCGCCCTTGTCGTGATGGATCACGCCCATCATGTTGTGCAGGTCCGCGAAGCGATTGCCGCCCTGCGCGAGAACCTTCGACAAGAATTGCTCGGCCCGATCGTACTCGCGCTTCTCGTAGTGCTCACGCCCGAGCGCGATCGCCTGTTTGAGCTTGTCGTTCAGGTCCATCCAGAGCGCAAGCGTACCGTGCGCTCGGACCCGCAATCAACAGAAGCGCAAGCCTTGGCCGGCGACCCCCTGCGACCCCCTGCGACCCCCTGCGACCCGGCGGCCGACGAGCGCTCAGCCGCCCAGCGAAGCCAGGCGATCACGCGCCTTGCCGGCGTAGTCGCTGGTCGGGAAGTGCTGGGCAAGCTCCTGAAACGCTTCTTTGGCTTCCTTGGGCTTCTTCAGCTCGAGGTAGGTGTCGCCCAGGAGCAACAGGGCCTCGGGCTCGTAGCCGCTGCCCGGGTAGGTGGTCACCAAGGTCTGTAGCCGGCCCACCGCGGCCTCGGGGTGATCGCGGCGAATGTAGAAGCGAGCCACGTACAGCTCGTGCGCCGCCAACAGCCGCACGGCGCGTTCTGCCATGTGCTTGGCCCGGCCGGCTTGTGGGTCCTCCGGGAAGTCGAGCAGGAAGCGGCGTAACAAACGCAGCGATTCTTGCGTGTAGTGCTGCTCGCGCTCGTAGGTAGGCGGCGACAACAGCCATTCCGAAGGGATTTGGTCGTAGTTGCACAGCGCAACCATGAAGCGCGCGTACGAGACCTCGGCGTGCGAGGGCCGGTAGCGCACGAACTGCTCGAAGGCCTGGATGGCCTCGGCGTGCTTGCCGTCCCGGTACATGCAATCGGCGATGCGCAGCTCGGCCAGCGCAGCAAAACGCGTGTACGGGAACTGCCGGCGCACGTTGCGAAAGGCCGGCTCGGCCGAGATGCAGTTGTTGTCGTAGAAGGAATCGAGGGCGTAGGCGTAGGCGCGTCGCGCGTTGTCGCCATAGTTCAGACTGGAAGCGGCCGAGCCGCCGCAGCCGCACAGCGCGAGCAAGCCCAGCACACTGAACAGGGCGCGGAGGCAGAGCGAGACTCGGGCGATGCACACTGTAGACAGAGGCGTGGAGGACATGGGCAGGCCGGCGCGTAGTGAAGCGCCTCCGCAGGAGGCTCGCAAACGCGGCTACCGTGTACTACCGGCTTGGCCGGAAATCCACCGCAGCGTGCCCAGCACCCAATTGGGCCCGTCGTGCCTTGTAAATTCACGGGATTTGAAGAAATTGGGCTCGGAAGCGTCGTGCTACGGTCGGCTGCGACCGGCGCCCGTCCTCGACACCGCTTATGAAGAACCTTCTAACTTGTCCCCGTCTCATGCGCGCGGCTGTCCTCGCCCTCGCGTGCCTCGCGAACCAGGCCAGCGCGCTCGGCCATGCCCACGCTCAAGACGCCGCGGCCCAAGCCGATGCCGCCACCAAGCACGGTCGCGCGCTCATCCACGCAGGCAAGCTCGACGCCGCGCGCGACGAGCTACGCAAAGCTGCGCGCTTGCTCAATCAGTCGCTGCCCGCGTTGTACGAGCTGGCGCGCGTCGAGTTCGCGTCCGGCGACTACCGCAAGTCACGCAGCGCGTGCAAAGCGCTGACCGACAAAGACCCCGACGCGGCGCTCTCGAACCTGTGCCAAGCGCGCACCTTCCTGGTGTGGCGTCGCGCTTCGCGCGCGCAAGAGTTCATCGACAAGGCGCGCATGAAAGATGCGAGTCATCCGGAAGTGTTGCTCGCGCTCGCCGACATGCAGCGCATGACGGGCGACGCGACCGCGAGCAAAGACAACTATCAGCAGGTGCTGAGCCTCGATTCCAACAACGCAGATGCGTACTTCGGTCTCGGACAGCTGTTCCTGGTGACGCCCGATCCCGAAGCCGCACAAAAAGCCTTTCGCGCAGCGCTGGCGCGCGAGCCGCAATGGCCGGATGCTCAGTACGAGCTGGGGCGTTTGCTCGGCGGCGCCGAAGCCGTGAGCTTGCTCGAGCAAGCGACGGCCGGGCGACCGGCTTGGCTCGAAGGCCGCTTGGCCCTGGGCGAAGCGCGCTTGCGCACGGGCGACGTTGCAGCTGCCGAGACGCTGTTTCGCGAAGTGCTCAAGAAGGACAGCAGCAACGCGCTGGCACACGCGCGCCTGGGCATGGTGCTGGAAGCCAAGCACGAGCTGGAAGCCGCCGAGAAAGAGCTGAAGATCGGCCTTCCCGGAGTTGGCAACGACGCCGACGCCGCACTCTCGCTCGCCCGCGTGTACGCGCAGACCGATCGCGCCGATGACGCGCTCGCGCAGTTTCGCGTGGCTTCCAGCTTCGAGCATGGCAGCGCGCGCGCGCTGATCGAGGCGGGCGTGTACTCGCTCAAGGTGTCGCGCAATGCGCTGGCGCAGGCGTTTCTAGAGAAAGCGCTGGAGCGTGTGCCCAAGTCGGCCGAGGCCCATGCACGCTATGCTGACGTGCTCGTGGTGCGCGGCGAAAAGGCCAAGGCCAAGGAGCACTACCAGCTCGCGTTGAACGGCGAAGGCGCCGTCGACAAGGTCGCGGTGCAGCGGAGTCTGGCAGCGTTGAAGTAACGTGCGCACCGAGATCTCCAAGACCTTCGCCCTCGAGTCGGCGCATCGGCTTCCGCACGTCCCGGAAGGACACAAGTGCGCGCGCCTGCACGGCCATAGTTTCCAGGTGACGTTGCACGTGACGGGACCGATCGATCCGAAGCTCGGCTGGATCATCGATTTTGCGGAGATCAGTCGCGCCTGGCAGCCCATGCACGAGCTGCTGGATCACCGCTGCCTGAACGACGTCGCGGGGCTCGAAAACCCCACGAGCGAGAACCTCGCGCGCTTCGTGCTCGAGCGCGTGAAGCTCCCCTCTGCCAAGCTGAGCGCGGTCAGCGTGGCCGAGACCTGCACCGCACGCTGTACCGTGCATGCCGACTAAGCCGAGCAAGTCGACAGGCGCGACCAAGTCGACAGGCGCGACCAAGTCGACCAAGACGAGTCGTCGTGACCGTGCTCGCAGCAGCGGACGCGCCGTAGCCATGGGCGCGGTCACGCTCGGCATGCTGGCGGGCGTGACGCTGCATCAGAGCATCACGCCGCCACCCGAGCAACGCGAGCTGTTCCAGACTTGGATGAAGCAGTGGGCGGCCGCACTGCTGCAGGTGTTCGGGGTCGAAGCCACGCTCGCCACGGCGCCGCCACCACCGGCGCACGGCGGTCGTCTCGTCATGGCCAATCATCGCTCGCCGCTCGACATCTTGCTTCTGCTGCAGCACTTCGGTGGCGTGGTGTTGAGCCGTGGCGACCTGGCGCGCTGGCCAGTGCTGGGCCTGGCCGCGCGGCGTGCCGAGACGATCTTCGTCGATCGCGACAGCGCCATGAGTGGCGTGATGGCCGTGCGCGCCATTCGCGAACGCCTGCGCCAGGGCCGCACCGTGGTGGTGTTCCCCGAGGGCACGACGCACCGCGGCGACAACGTGCATCCGTTTCAAGAAGGCGCGTTCGTGGCCGCGCGCGGGCTGGCCGTGGAGGTCGTGCCGGTGGGCATCGCGTACCAGCCGGGTGCAGAGTTCGTCGACGAGACCTTCCTGCAGCACATGACGCGTATGGCGGCACGGCCGACCACGCAGGTGGCCTGCGCCATCGGCCGGCCACGCGCCTTGGCAGGCAACCGCAAGCAGCAGGCGGCGGCGTTGACCACCGAGGTGCAAGCCCTGGTGCACGACGCGCGCCATCTGCTGCGGTCCCGAACGGTGACTTGAATGCAGGCCCGCGCTGGACGTACAAGCTAACTGTAGAGCCCAGGAGTCGTTGCCGATGACACAACAAATGAACGGTTCACGCGTGAGTTGGGTCGTGCTGGCACTCGCCTGCTCGCTGCCGCCGTCAGCTGCAGCGTTCGCGCAGCCGGCTCCGAAACCACCCACGAAGCCACCTGCGGCTGCGGCCACGTGCAAGCTCGAGAGCGCCGAGTCGCCGCGCGGTGGGCGCTTGGATGTCACCGGCACGGGCTTTGGCCAGTCGCCTGTGGTGCGGATCGCCGGCAAAGTGGCGCGCCTGCTCGAACGTCAGGCCGAGCACCTCTCGGTGCAGGTCGCCCGTGATTCCGACGGCGGCGAGGTCACGGTGCAGACCGGTGGCAAGACCATCTCGTGCGGCACGCTGACGATCATCGGCAAAGACCGCTGAGCGGCGAGCGGTCGCACGAACGAACGGCATCGCGATCGCCGCAGCCGCTGGTGTAGAAGGGTGCATGGCCAGGCTGCTCTTGATCGGCCTCGACTGCGCGCCGCCGCAGCTGGTGTTCGAGCGCTACCGCGACGTCATGCCCAACGTGGCGCGCCTGATGGCAACTGGGCGCTGGGGCAAGCTGCGCTCGAGCGTGCCGCCAGTCACGGTGCCCGCTTGGGCCTCGATGCTGAGCGGCTACGACCCAGGTGAGCTCGGCTTGTACGGCTTTCGCAAGCGCGTGCACGGCAGCTACGCGCTTTCGCTTGTCCAGAGCAGCGATGTGAACCTGCCGATGGTTTGGGATCGCTTGGGCGACGCAGGCAAACACGTGGCGGTGTTGTTCGTGCCTCCCAGCTACCCGCCGCGCCCCGTGAACGGCGAGCTGGTGTCGTGTTTCCTGACGCCCGACGGCGACAGCCCGCACACCCATCCGCCAGAGCTGGCGGCCGAGCTGCGGCAGCTCTTCGGCCGCTACTTGCCGGACATCGAGGACTACCGCAGCGACGAGCACGAGCGCTTGCTCTGCGAGCTGTACGCGATGACCGAGCAGCACTTCGCGATCGCCGAACACGTATTGCGCACGCGACGACCCGACTTCACTGCGATGGTGGAGATCGGGCCCGACCGCTTGCACCACGCATTCTGGTCGCAGATCGACGCGCTCGACGCACGCCACGTGCCCGGCAACCGCTACGCGAACGAGGGCCGCAAGTACTACGCGTTCCTCGACACGCAGATCGGTCGGCTGCTGACGGCGGCGGGCGAAGACACACAGGTGCTCGTGGTGAGCGACCACGGTGCTCGGCCGTTGCTCGGAGGCATCTGCATCAACGAATGGTTGATCGAGCACGGCTACCTGGTGCTCCAGCAGGCGTATCCGCAGGCACCCACGCCGTTGTCGGAGCTGAAGGTGGACTGGAGCGCGACGCGCGCCTGGGCGGAAGGCGGCTACTACGCGCGTGTGATGCTCAATGTGCAAGGCCGCGAGCCCGAGGGCTGCGTGGCGCCACAGGTGGCTGCGAGTTTGCGCGATCAGCTCGCGGCGGAGCTCGCCGCGATCCCCGGCCCCGGCGGTGAGCGGCTCGCGCACCGCGTGCGCAAGCCACAGGAGTGTTATCGACGCTGTGAAGGACTGCCGCCCGATCTTGCGGTGTTCTTCGACGATCTCGGCTATCGCGCCATCGGCTCAGTGGGACACGACGGCCTGTACGCCACCAGCAACGATACCGGTCCCGATGCGTGCAACCACGACTGGGACGGGGTGTTCGTGCTCGCCGGCCCGGGCCTGCGCGCGCGCGGCGAGCTCTCGGGCTTACGCATCACGGACGTGGCAGCTACGATCTGCGGTCTGATGGGCATTGCGCTGCCGCACCGGTTGCAGGCGACTGACTGGAGCCGGGCGTGAACCGAGGATTTGGTGCGAAGCATCTGCTGATCGGGCTCGACGGGATGGGGCTCGATCTCGTACGGCAGTTCGGTCCAGCACGCATGCCGCAGCTGCACGCGCTGATGGGTCGCGGTGTGTGCTCGGCGCTGCGCTCGGTGCAGCCGCCGGCGACGCTGCCGAACTGGGCCACGCTGCTCACCGGCGACGACCCGGGCGTGCATGGCGTGTTCGATTTCACCACGCGCACCGGCTACCGAGTGCACTTCACGGCCGGCAGCGTGCGTGCCACACCCACCATCGCCGCACGGCTCGATCGCCTCGGACACAGCTGCGCGTGTCTGTTCTTCCCTGGCACCTTCCCACCGGAGCAGCTGCAACACGGCGTGTTCATCAGCGGTTGGGATGCACCCGTGGCCTTCGAAGCCGACGACTCGTTCGTGTGGCCACGCCGCCTGCACGAGCAGATCGTGGCGCGCTTCGGTCCGCAGCGCTTCGACGACGTGGACGAGTTCGACGCCGATGCACCCGGCTGGCACGCACGATTGCCCGGGGCGCTAGCGGCCCGGATTGCGCGGCGCAGCGAGCTCGCGGCGTGGCTGCTCAGAGATCGCCAGTGGGACTTGTTCGCGGTGTACTTCGGGCAGAGTGACACCGCCGCGCATCACCTGTGGTCGCTGCACGATCCGCGCTCGCCGCGCCGACCTGCGCGGCTGAACGCGAGTGAATCCCAAGGGCTAGGAGCCGTGTACGAAGCGCTCGATCGGGCGGTCGGCGAGCTCATGCATGCGGCCGGCGGGCAGCAGGTGGAAGTGACGGTGGTGAGCGACCACGGCTCGGGCGGCGCCTCGGACAAGGTGCTGTACTTGAACCGAGCGCTGGAAGAGGCGGGGTTGTTGCGCTTCAAAGAGACGAGAGTCGCGCCGGCGCTGCTGTCCGCTGCCAAGCAAGTGGCGCTCACGCGTTTGCCTCCGAAGCTGCGCGAACAGACGTTCCGCGGCTTTGGGGCGGTGTTGCCCGGTTGGCTCGAGTCACGCGCGCGCTTCTCGGCTATCGACATGGCGCGGACGCAGGTGTTCAGCGACGAGCTCAACTACTTTCCGGCCCTGCACTGGAACCTGCGTGGCCGCGAGCCACAGGGCACCGTGGCCGCGAGTGAGCTGGCTGCCTTGCGTGAGCAGCTGCAACACGCGCTCATGCAACTGCGCGACCCGTGGAGTGGCCTGCCGGTGGTCCGCGCGCTGCGCTCACGAGAAGAGCTGTGGAGTGGTCCGCAGCTGGCACGCGCGCCCGATTTGCTGCTCGAGCTCGCGCTCGACGCCGGGTACTCGTACAACCTCATGCCATCGGTCGACGCGCCACCGGGCACGGGGGCATTTCGGCGGCTCGCGGCGCACGAGTACCTGGGTCGTAAGGGTCGCTCGCTGCCGGGCTCGCATCGGCCCCGCGGATTGTTCATCGCGGCGGGGCCCGAGGTGGCTGCCGCCGGTGAGCTCGATGCTGCCATGGCCGACGTCACGGCAACGTTGCTCGCGCGCATGCGGCTGCGCGCAGACACGGGCGACGCCACGGCGAGCAGTGGCCGCGTGCTCGATCAAGCACTGGCTGGCAGCCAACCGGGGAGCAGCTTGCCCCACGCGCAGCTGCCCGCTGCGCGCCGCAACGATGGCGCCCGCATCGAAGCCCGCCTGCGCCGACTCGGCTACGTCGAATGAGCGCGCCCGGCTCACCGCTGCGCGTGCTGCACGTGGCCGCGCTTGCATTCCCGACCCACCAGGGCACGCAGGCGTCGATCGCCCACATGCTCGAGGCCAGCCGACGTGTCGGCCACGCGGCGGAGCTGTTCAGCTACGCGGCCCAGGGCTACGTGCGCAACTTCGCATTTCCCGTGCACCGCACTGGGAAGCTGCCGTGGGTGTCTTCGCTGCGCTCCGGGCCGAGCCTGGCGAAGTTGGGGCTCGACCTGCGCATGGGCGTGGAGCTGCGCGCACTCTGCGGACGACTGCAGCCGCAGGTGGTGGTCGCGCACCATGTCGAGGCCGCGAGCTTGGCGCTCACGGTGTGCAGCTGTCCGGTGGTGTTCTTCGCGCATGCCGATCTGGAGGGCGAGCTTCCGGTCTACGGACCACAGCTGTTGCGTCCCGTGCTTGCAGCGGCCGGCCGCGCGCTCGACCAGCAGTTGACTGTGCGCGCGGACGCCGTGGCGGCGATCTCGCCAGACTTGCAGCAGCGCTTGGCGGCGCTGGGCTCGCAGACCACGCAGGTGGACTACGTGCCCACGCCCTGGCCGGCGCGCGAGCCGATCACGGCGGCGCTACGAGCCCAAAGTCGTGAGCAGCTGCGGCTGCCCCCGCGAGCGAAAGTGCTGCTGTACGCCGGCAATCTGGACGCTTACCAGGGCATCGATGTGCTGCTAGCGGCCGTGCGCATGGGTGCCGAGCGCAGCGCCGAGCTGCATTGGCTCGTGGCGACGCAGAGCGATACGAGCGCGCTGCGAGCCGACGCACTACGCGCCGGCCTCGCAGCGCGCTTGCACATCAGCGACTTGCACGGAGAGCAGGCGCGCGCGCGGGTGCATGCCGCGGCCGATGTCGCTGTGGTGCCACGGCGCTCGCCGGGCGGGCTGCCTATCAAGTTGCTGGAGGCGCTCAGTCGCGGTGTGCCGTGCGCAGCGATGCCGCACGCCTGCGCGGGGTTGCCACTCGCGCACGCCGTATCGGTGGCGCACGACGAAAGCGCCGAAGCGCTGCGCGCGGCCATGGAGCGCTTGCTACACGACAGCGCGCACGCAGAACGCTCGGTGACCGCCGGTCGCAAGTACATCGCGCACGAGCACAACGACGAACGCTTCGCACAGGCCCTGGGCCGGATCATCGACCACGCGCGCGCGCGCCGCCGATAGCGGCGGGCGACATTGCCACCCTGCGGCCCGCGGCTGCACCAGCCCGCCCCGGCGCGCAAGTAATCTGCGCAACTACCGGAATCTGATCCGCAAATTTCACGGCCTACATGTACCCCACTAACATCCTCGGACGCGGCCCTACTGTGCCGCACGAGCCTCGATGTTCGAAGAGACCCTTCCACCTTTGGCCTTCATCCCGGCGAACGCCGACCCTGCTGCCGCGGGCGACGCGCTCGGCGAGCTGCGCAACCTGCTGGTAGGCGCAAGCTCGCAGCAACAGGAGCTGCCGCCGCTGCCCGACTTGGTCGCGGCCACGATCGCGCTCGCAGAAGGCAGCCGGCGCAAGGTGATCCTGCCGCTGGGCAGAGCGCCGCTCGAATTCGCCCTGGTGCGGCGCGGTGAGCAAGTGCTGGTGGATTGCTACGGCACCGAGAGCACGCCGGAGATCTTGCTGCGCGAGCGCACGATTCACCTGCCGGACTTGCTCGACGCGTGCGTGTCGGCAAGCCGTGCGCTAGCGCAAAGCAGCGGTGACAGCACCACCGGGCGCGCGTTCCTGTCACTTGCCACACGCGTCGCGCAGACGCGCATCGGGCCCGACCTGCACCACGAAGTCAGTCACGTGCGTTGCACCGGCGGTAGCCTGGAGAGCCCCGGCGCGCACGTACCACTGGCTTTCGGCTTCGAAGCACGGCTGGCGCGCACGCTCTCGGAGCGCGAGGACAACAACGCCTTCGCCGACGTGCACGCGTTGCTCTTCGACGGCGAGCTGTGGGCGTTCTCCGGCGAACGTCGCGTGTCGCTGGTGCGTGGGCCGATCATGCTCGCCGCCCAGCGCATGGTGAGCGCCGTGCGCGCGCTCGTCGACGCCTGGCACGCGGACCGCCCGGTACACGTGCGCCTGTGCGCAGGTGGCTTCGCGGTCGCCGTGCGACGCGAGACCCACGGCGCCGTCTCGCTCAGCATGAGCACCGAGCGCCATGGGACTCTCACCTGGCCGGCACTCGACGTGCCCGGCGCCGCACTGCCGGTGCTGCGCTTGGCCTCGGATCTCATCCGCAAGCTCGTCGCCGTCGACCGCAGTCAGTCGCACAACTTGCGCGTCACGGCATTGCGCTCCGAAGTGCGCACGCTGCGCCACGTGATCCGCGGCCGCAAGAGTCGCGATGGCTTCGAGAACAGCAACCCCGAGCGCCTGCGCTTGTCGTCGCCGGAGCCTCTCTCACCCGTCACGCTGGACGAGCCGAACCTGAACGCGCGCGGCAAGCTGCGCTACACCGAGCGCTGGAGTGCGGAGATCGACACGCTCGACGCAAGCAGCGTGTTCCTGTGCGGTGATCGCATGATCGTCGCGACTCCCAAGCTCACGCTCGCGCTCGATCGCAACGACGGCGACGTGCTGTGGTCGCAACCGACGGCGCGCGCCACGACTTTCCTGACGGGCAAGACCTTGTTGCGTCTACTACCTGAAGGCGGCGCCGAGCTGTGCGATCTCGATGAAGGTCAGGTGTACGCGCGCACCGAACGCTCGCTGCGACTGCACGGCTCGCCGTTCGCGCTTTGTGCGGGCGGCGGCGAGCTGCCACCGGTCGCGATCGTGTGCGAGGCCGGCAAGCACTTGGTGGCGCTCGATCTGCGCACCGGCGAGCCACGCTGGCGCTTTCGCGCGCGCTCACACGGTGCGCCACGCTTGCAGCGCGCCGGTCGCGTGCTGCTGGTGGCCTGCGGCGACGGCTCGCTCGACGCGCTCGACGTGGCGTCCGGTGAAGTCGCGTGGCGCTTCTCGGATCGCTCGCGCTTCTGCCTCGCGCCCGCCGTGTTCGAAGACGTGGCGATCGCGGCTTCCGGCGAGCCCGGCGGCGGCGCAGGCGGGCTGTGCGGCATTGAGCTGTACACCGGTAAGCCCTTGTGGCGAAGCGAGCTGCCGCTGTGCCCGAGCGGCGAACCCATCGTCGCCGGTCAACATGTGGTGCTCCCCATGGGCGGCTCGCGCGACGCACGCCTTGCCGCGTTCGATCCACACGATGGCAGCGAACGCTGGAGCTGTCACGATCCCGGTCTCGACAACGGCGGCAAGGCGCTCGAGGTCGACGGCGCGCTGATCGTGAACACCGCTGCGGGCCGCGTCACCGGCCTCGATCTCGCCACGGGCACCACGCGCTTCGCGCGCTCGCTCGCGAACCCGCTCACCGACGACGTGCCGCGCCAGCTCGAACCCATCCTGCGGCATGGTGCGCTCTTCGTGCCGTCGGCGCAGGTGCACGTGCTGCGTCCGAGCGACGGCAGCGCGCTCACCACGGACGTCGGCTGCGATCTCGTGCCTGACTTCCTGCGCATCGACGAGCGCGGCTGGCTCTACGTGGCAGAAGAGAGCGGGCACCTGCAGGCCTTTGCGACCGCACCGCAGCTGACGCTGGTGAAGTGAACGCGAGCCGACCGGCTTGACTCGCCGCGCGTTGCTGGCAACGCTGCGCTCATGGTCGCGCCCAGGCCCAAAGTCGCCGCAATCCAGATGACGTCGATCGACGACGTCGCCAAGAACCTCGAACGCGCCGAGGCCCTCACCCGCGCCGCCATCGCCGACGGCGCAGCGCTCGTCGTGCTGCCCGAGTGCTTTGCGTTCCTCGGCCCTGAAGACGGCAAGTTCGCCATCGTCGAACCGCTGCCCGCGGGCGGCCCCATCTTGAAGCGCTTCCAAGCGCTGGCCCAAGAGACGCGCGCAGAGCTGGTGCTCGGCGGCTTCTACGAACAAACGCCAAACCCGCGCAAAGTGCGTAACGCCTGCGTGCACATCGGCGAAGACGGCAGCGTGCGTGCGGTGTACCGCAAGATTCACCTCTTCGACGTCGACCTCCCCGACGGCACCAAGCTCGAGGAATCCGCGAGCGTAGTGCCCGGCGACGAAGTGGTGGTGACCGACACGCGCCTGGGCAAGCTGGGGCTCTCCGTCTGCTACGATCTGCGTTTTCCAGAGCTCTACCGCCAGCACGTGGAGCGCGGCGCGACGCTGCTCACGGTGCCTGCAGCCTTCACGCTCACCACCGGCAAGGACCACTGGCACGTGCTCTTGCGCGCGCGCGCCATCGAATCGCAGTGCTACGTGATTGCCGCGGCGCAAACCGGCCATCACTTCGGCACGCGTCGCTCCTATGGCCACGCCTTGATCAGCGACCCGTGGGGCTGCGTGCTCGCCGAGTGCGGCGAAGGTGAAGGCTACGCGCTCGCCAGCATCGACGAGGCGGCGTTGCAGCGTGTGCGTGCCTCGTTGCCCAGCCTGAAGCACCGGCGCCTGTAAACACACGATCGCGCACATCGGTGCAGATCGCCATGCTTTCGGCGCATCCTGCAACGAGGTTACGCTCGGCGCGTGGCGAGAAGCGCTTCGCTGCTGTGTTTGGGCGTGTGGTTGTACGTGCTGGTCGCGTTGGCCGGCTACCACGCGTCCGCGCGCGCCGCCGAGCAGGCGCAAGAGTTGCAGCTGCGTCCCGCGTTCGAGCAGCGCAGCCGCTCGGTGCGCTATCCGTGGCACGGTCACCTGGAACGCGGCATGTGGCTGCCCGAGTCGGACATCGTGCGCCACGTCGACGAGTACGTCGAAGGCGAACGCTTCTTCGGCACCTGGCAGCTGGTGCAGCTGGTCAGCCGCGGTGCAGCCCGCGTCGCTGAGCAGCTGCCTGGCGCAAAGCTCTCGGCCGGCGAGCTCTCGGCGGAGAACGGCGGCTTGATCGTCGGCCATCACTCGCACCGCAACGGCCGCGACATCGACATCGGTTTCTATCTGGTCGACGAAGCCGGCCAACCTGCCATCGCGCCCAGCTTCGTGCGCATGAGCGCGTACGGCACGGGCTACGTCGGCAATACGAAGTTTCGCTTCGACGACGCGCGCAACTGGGCGCTGGTCTCGAAGCTCATCGACGACGACGACGCACGCGTGCAGTACATCTTCGTCGCGCACCGCCTGCATTGGCGCTTGATCGCACAAGCCAAGAAGGTCGGCGCACCCGATTGGCTCATCGCTCGGGCGCGCGCGATCATGATCGAGCCGACCTCCGGCAATCGCCACCAGAGTCACTTCCACGTACGCATCTACTGCCCGTCCGACGACCGACCGCAGTGTCAGGACAAGCCACCGTACTACCCCTGGTACGACGGCGTGCCCCCGGGCGGCCTGTATGCAGCTGCCAACCTCGGCATCCCCGTTGCGCCCTGAGCGCAGCTGCGCAACGCGGGTGCGCTCGTGTTCGCTTCACGGCGGCTCGGATTCGTCGCTCTTCTTGTCGCCGCGCTCGGGGCGTTCACCTTTGGCCATGCGCGCCAGGCCCCACTCCTGCAAGCGATACTGAATGGTGCGACGGCTGATGCCGAGCATTGCGGCCGCCTTGGTGGGTGAGCCACCGCACGCATCCAGCGTGCGCAAGATCGCGAAGCGCTCCAGCTCGGCCAAGGTCACGCCCGGGATCATCAAGCGGATCGACTCGGCCTCGTTCGGTGCGTGCGACAACGGCAAGTCTTGCAGCTCGATGCGCTCACCCTTGCACAGCACCACGGCCTGCTCCACCGCGTTCTGCAGCTCGCGCACGTTGCCGGGCCACGGGTGCACGAGCAGCGCGCCGATGGCCTGCTCGTCGAAGCCCGTGATGAGCTTGTCGTTCTCGGACGCGAAGCGGCGCAGGAAGTGGTCGGCGAGCAGCGGGATGTCGCTCGGTCGCGCGCGCAGCGGCGGCACCTCCAAGCGCACCACGTTCAAGCGGTAGTACAGGTCTTCGCGGAAGCGCCCGTCCTCCACCAGCTGGCGCAAGTCTTTGTTCGTGGCCGCCACGATACGCGTGTCGACCTGCAACGTTTCGTTGCCACCAACGCGCTCGAATTGCCGCTCCTGCAGGAACCTGAGCAGCTTCACTTGCACGGCCGCGGGGATCTCGCTCACCTCGTCGAGCAAGAGCGTGCCGCCGTCGGCCTGTTCGAAGCGGCCCTTGCGGCGCGCGGCAGCACCCGTGAACGAGCCTTTTTCGTGGCCGAACAGCTCCGACTCGAGCACCGTCTCCGCCAACGCCGAGCAGTTGACGCGCACGAACGGCCCCTGGTTGCGCTTGCTGTGCGCGTGCACGGCAGCAGCGACCAGCTCTTTGCCGGTGCCCGTCTCACCCGTGATGAGCACGGTCGCGCGGCTGTTGGCGGCGGCCGTGACCTTGTCGAGCAAGCGTTGCATGAGCGGGTGCGCGCCCAAGATCGCGCCCATGTGGCCGGAAGCGGACAAGTCCAAGATGCCGTCGCGTGCCCGCTCGACCTCGCGCGCGAGCGCCGGCTTCTCGAGCGCGCGGCGCACCACCATGAACAGCGCTTCGGCTTGTTCCGGAAACGCCAGGCAGTGATCGGCGCCGCGCCGGAACGCTTCCACCAGCGCCTCGGGGTGCGTGCTGCGCGTGACGGCGATGAACGCGGTCTGCGCACCACCGAGCTTGCGCGCGCGCTCCAGAAAGTCGAGCGCGTGCGGCTTGCCGTGGCCCACGCCGACCACGACGAGCTGCGGGTGTCCTGCGTTGAGCAACGCAAGCCCGCTCTCGGCGTCGTCCGCCACTTCGAGCGCCTGACCTTGACCCACGAGCTGGTGGACGAGCTCTTCCCGAGAATCGGGATCGTCGTCCACGATGAGCACGTGGGGCTTTTTAGCTTCCACGGGTGCGCCGAGCATGCACGATCATCGGGGCAGCGTCCACGAATCAGGCCTGTTAGTGGGCTGCTGGGGCGCAGCTGGTCGATGGGAGTGGTTCTGGTAAGCTGGCTCGGCTCGCGCTGGGGTAGCGCCAAGATGTCCGACACCTCCCGCAGGTCCCGTACCGTGCTGCTCGCCATCGCGCTGCTCTGCGCCGGCGCGGGGCTGGGCTTGCGCGCCGCCACGGCGGCGGCGCGCTCCGACTCGCAACGCGCGCTCAGCGCGCAGGAGCTGGCCGAGCTGCGCAGCGGCCGGCTCGTCACGCGCCCCGAGCAGCGCTTGCTCGGCAACGGCCGGCTCATCGGCGGGCTCGCCTGGCAACGGGTGAGCGCCGCGCCCGAGCGCGTCTGGCGCGCGCTCGATGACGTCGCCAACTACCCGCACTTTCTGCCCGCGGTCCGCGAGGCCAAGCTGGTGCAGCAGGTGGGCAGCGAATCGCGCGTGTTCATCCACCACCACATCGGCGTAGTCGACGCGAGCTACTTCGTGATGACCGCCAAGGACTTGCCGCAGAACCGCTTCCGTTTTCACCTCGACCGGCAGCGTCCGAGCAGCCTGCGCGACGCCTGGGGCGAGCTCTACGTCACCCCGAGCGAAGACGGCGGCAGCGTGCTCTCGTTCGCCATCATGGTCGACCTGGGCTCGGGCGTGCTCGAGGCGCTGGTGCGCCCCAGCGTGCACGAGTGGATGCTGCGCATTCCCTCCGAGCTCAAGCGCTACGTCGAACACCAGCGCGTGTGACGAGGGCTGGGCTGACTCGACCAGGCCCCGCCCGCGCGGCTTTTCACGCTCGCGCCGTCGTAGTATGCAGCCCTGCGCAGCATGCCCGACCCCGTCGAACAACGTGATTCGTTCCCCGCGAGCGCGCCAGTGCCCGCGCAAAAGCGCCCGAGCGCCGGCAAGGCCAGCCCCAGCGAGCGCCGGCTGCGCCTGGGTGTGCGCTTGCTCGGCTTGCTCGTCGCAGCGCTGCTCGTCGCCGTGGCCGCGCTCTCGTACCGCATGTATCGCCTCGAGGCCTACGTGTTGCCTCCGAACGTGGCCGAGCTCGCGGCGCCCCGCCCCGTCACGCCCCGCGGCGATCTCTCTTCGGCCGAGAAGACCCGGGTGCAGCTGTTTCGCAACAGCTGGAAGTCGGTCGTGCACATCACCACGCTGGATGTGCGCCAAGACCCCTTCCACGTGAACGTGCTCGAGGTCCCCAAGGGCACGGGCTCGGGCTTCATCTGGGACGTGCACGGCCACATCGTCACCAACTTCCACGTGATCGCCGGCGCCGACGAAGCCCGCGTCACGCTCGCCGACCACAGCGAATGGCGCGCGCGTCTGGTCGGCCAGTCTTCGCGCAACGACATCGCGGTGCTGCGCATCGTCGGTGCCGCCAAGCGCCTGGCACCGCTCGCGATCGGCACCTCACGCAACCTGGTCGTGGGCCAAGACGTCATCGCCATCGGCTCGCCCTTCGGCCTCGATTACACCTTGTCTACAGGTGTAATCAGTGGCCTCGGCCGCGAGATCCAGGGCGCGGGCGGTCTACCGATCCGCGGCGCCATCCAGACCGACGCCGCCATCAACCCCGGCAACTCCGGCGGGCCCTTGCTCGACAGTGCCGGCCGCTTGATCGGCGTGAACACCGCTATCCTGAGCCCATCGGGTGCTTCCGCCGGCGTGGGCTTCGCGATCCCGGCCGACACCGTGGCGCGGGTGGTGCCCCAGCTCATCGCCTACGGCCGCGAAGTGCGGCCCATCATCGGCGTGGAGCTGGCCGACGACACGCTCACCGACCGTCTCGGCCTCGACGGCGTATTGGTGGTGCGGGTCGTGCCCGGCTCACCAGCCGATCAAGTCGGCATCTTGCCCACGCGCCGCGATCCACAGACCGGCGAGATCTTGCTCGGCGACCTGATCACCCAGGTGGCCGGCAACCCCGTGCGCAACAACGCCGACCTGTACCTGCAGCTCGAAAAACACCACCCCAAAGATACCATCGCGCTCACGCTCACCCGCGCCGGCGAGCCCCGCACAGTGAGCCTGGTGCTGGCCGACAACCTCAGTCAATGAGTTTCAGCTGACGTCGTGTGGCAGCCCGCTTCAGAAGTGAAAGCGTCGCATCGAGACGTTCATCAGTAGCCCGATGCCCGTCATGATGGTGAGCACGCTCGAGCCGCCATACGAGAACAGCGGCAGCGTGATGCCGACCACCGGCAGAAGGCCGCACACCATGCCGAGGTTGATCACCGTCTGCCAGAAGATCAGCGCCGACACGCCCACGGCGACCACCGCGCCGAAGCGATCTTTCGCTTCGGAAGCGATCTTCAGCCCCCACAGCACGAGCACGAGATACAGCAGGATCAAGATGACCGAGCCCACGAAGCCCTGCTCCTCGGCCCACACGGGGAACGGAAAGTCCGTGTGCTGGTCAGGCAAGAATTTGTGCTGATTCTGCGTGCCCTGCAGAAAGCCCTTGCCCGTGAAGCCACCGCTACCGATGGCCACCTTGGCCTGATGGGCGTGCCAACCGGTGTCGAGGATGTCCTTGTCAGGGTCCAGGAACGAGGTGAGGCGGTTGCGCTGGTAGTCCTTGAGCAGGTAACGCCAAGTCAGCGGCGCGCTGACCACGAGCGACACGACCAGCGTGACGAGCGAGCGCAGCTTCAAGTGCGTCAGGAACATGACCGTGGCGAACACGAACACCAGCAAGAGCGCCGTGCCGAGATCAGGCTGCGCGAGAATGAGCACAAGTGGGCCAGCGAGAATCATGCCTGGGATGATCAGGTCCTTGAGCGTGCGGCCTTCGGTGCGCGGATCGTTGTGCAGGTGCTTACCGAGCGCGATGATGAAGAACAGCTTCATCAGCTCGCTCGGCTGCAACGAGAAACTGCCGAGCGGAATCCAGCGCTGTGAGCCGCGGATCTCGCGACCGAGCAAGAACACCAGCGCGAGCAGCACCACACCGATTCCGTACGCCACCCAGCCGAAGCGCTCGAAGTGCCGGTAGTCGATGGCGGCCACGAGCACCGCCGCGCCCGCGCCGAAGGTGAGCCAGTAGATCTGCTGAATGTACACGTCGCGCAGCGAAGCACCTGCGGCGCTGGTCGCGCTGTACAGGTTCACCACGCCCACGACGGCGATCGCGACCGTGGTCACGAACAGCGGCCAATCGAAATTCTCTTGAAATCCGCGACGCAGCGCCATCTAACACCTGACCATCGAACTGTGCATCACGGCTTCTTGGCCACCAACACGGGGCGGTGGCTCGGATCGGGCGTGGGCGAGCCCAGCGCTTCTTGCAGAATCTGAATCGCGATCGGTGCGGCGTACTTGCCGCCCTGACCACCGTGCTCGACCAGCACCACGACCGCCAGCTCGGGCTTGTCGGCCGGCGCGAAGCCCGCGAACCAGGCGTGCGACCTGCGGTAGTACCAGGCGCGGCGCGGATCTTCGTTGGGCTCGAGCTTCTTCTTCGAGACCTCGGCGGTACCCGTCTTGCCGGCCACCGGCACACCACCTTCGATGCGCGCTTCGTACGCTGTGCCCTTCGGGTCGTTCACCACGCCGAACAAGCCGTCGATCACGTAGGTGAGAAAAGTCGGATCGACCTCGATGCGACGGCGCACGCGCGGGTCGAACTCTTCCACCACCGAAGCGTCGGGCCGTTCCACGCGCTCGACCAGCTGTGGCACGTAGAGCGTGCCACCATTGGCGATGGCCGTGTACATCATGGCGAGCTGAATCAGCGTGACGCGCGTATCGCCCTGACCGATGGCCGTGTTGAGCGTGAAGCCCAAGTGGTAGCGGTTGTGGTGGCGCCGCTCGTACCACTTGCGCGTGGGTACAAAGCCGCTGGCCTCGGTGTTGATGCCAATGCCGGTCTTCTGCCCCAGGCCAAACTCGTGCGCGAAGTGCTGCAAGCGATCGATACCGACCTGCTCGGCGAGTTGGTAGAAGTACACGTTGCACGACTGCGTGATCGCTTTGCGCATGTCGACATCGCCGTGCACGTGACTGCAGCGAAAGCGCCGCTTGCCCAGCTCGTAGTAGCCCGGGCAGTCGTAGTGCTGCGCCGTGGTCAGGATCTTGTCCTGCAACGCAGCGATCGCCGAGATCGGCTTGAACGTGGAGCCCGGGAAGTAACTCTCGTAGGTGGTCTTGTCGATCAGCGGGCGGAACGGGTTGTCGCCGAGCTCGGTGGCGCGGTCCGTGGACAAGCCGCCCGACATCTCGTTCAAGTCGTAGCCAGGCTTAGAAAACAGCGCGCGCACGCGACCGGTGTGCACGTCGACCACGACCGCAGCGCCCGAAGGATGCCCACGAAACGCGCGCTCCACCGAGCGCATCATGTCCATGTCGAGCGTGAGGCGCAGGTCGAGCCCCGGCACGGGCTCACGCCGCGATGACTTGTTGCGCGTGCGATGCCCTTCGTCATCGAGCTCTTGCCCGCGCACATCCACGATGCTGCGCTGCTCGCCGTCCTTGCCGTGCAGGTAGCTCTCCCACGCGCGCTCGACGCCAGCACGACCCACGAAGTGTCCGGGCCCGTAGCCCATGGCGCCGAGCGTCTTCAGATCGTCGGCGTTCACCTCGTTGAGGAAGCCGATGGTGTGCGCACCCAGCGTCTTGTACGGGTACGAACGCACGGGCACGGCGACCACGTCGGTGCCGGGCAGCTCGCGCTTGTGCGTCTCGAGCGCTGCGTATTGCTCGCGCCGAATGTCGGTGAACGCTTGCACCAGGTGCGAGCGGCGGCGCGCGGGCACGCTGTCGAGCAGCCTCTGAAACGATTGCCTCTGCGCCTCGGTGAGCTGCATCAGCTGCGCAACTTGCTTCACCTCGTTTTCGCCCATGAACGCGGGTGTCACGAACACGTTGTACGACGGACGATTCTCCGCAATCACGTGGCCGTGGCTGTCGCGAATCACGCCGCGCGTGGCCGGCAAGCGCACCACCTTGGTGATGTTCTTCTCGGCCTCGGCAGCCCAGCGAGCGTGCTCCACGATCTGCAGCTGGAACAAGCGCAAGAGCAACGCACCCATCGAGAACAGCACGAACAGTGCCATCCACTTGTAGCGTTTCTTGAACTCGCCGACTTCGCGGCGCACCGAGAGCATGGTCATGCTGCTTGCCTTTGCCCGCGAAAGCTTACGCCATGCTGCGGCGCTCGTCCGCCTTCGGGGTCGTGCGCCCGTCGATGCGCGAAACCACCGCAAAAATCGGCGGCGCGCACAGTGCCGTGACGAGGGCCGACTGCAAGAGCACCTGCGCCGTGCGCAGCGGCTCGTAGCTCAACATCTCGCGCTGTTGCTCGAAGATGGCACGCAGCGCGAGCACGCCAAAGCCGCTGAGCACGCCCATCACGAATGTGAGCAACACCGACAAGAACGGACCCTGCGAGAACAGCCGGAAGGCCGCCGCGCGCGCCAGCATGAACGACGCCACCATCACGAAGGTCTGCAAACCCATCGGGTTGCCACAGAACGCATCGAGCAAGTAGCCGAGCACGAAGCAGATGGCCGCGCCGCGCACCACGTGCACGTCGGGCGACACACCCAGGCACATGGCCATCGGCAACACCAGGTTCGGCGCGTAGGTGTGCATGGGCGTGAGGGTCGCGCACGCGGTCTGCACCGTGAGCAACAGGAAACCGAACAAGAGGAGCGCCGCGCTTCGCATGCTCAGCGCTTGCCCTTCGCGGCAGCCTCGGGCGCTCCCGCCGCAAGCGAGCCAGCTGTCATGATCAGCACCTCTGCCAGGCGCGAAAAGCGCACCGCTGGTGTGACCGTAGCTTCCTGATACAGCCCGTATTCGCGCTTCACCACTTCCTTCACGGTGCCCACCAAGATGGCCGCCGGAAAGCGTTGCCCCAGGCCCGAGGTCACCACCAAGTCGCCCGGTTTCACGTCGTCCTCGCGCGACAGCTCCTCGATGCGACACAGGTAGCTCTCGTCGGAGCCCACGCCTTTGAGCATGCCGCGCGCACCCGTGCGCTGAATCACCACGTCGATGGCGCTGGTCTTGTCGGCCGTCAGCAGCACATCCGCATAGCGACCCCAAGTGCGCCGCACCTGGCCGACCAGCCCGTCGGAAGTGAGCACCGGCATGCCCGCGCGCACGTGGTCACGCTCGCCGCGATCGAGCACCACGCGCGTCACGCGAAAGAACGCCGACACCTCTTTGCCGATGACCTGCGCGCTGAGCAAGCTGCCCTTGAGCTCGTCGCGCAGCTGCAACAGCCGACGCAGTCGTCGGTTCTCTGCGGCCTCGCTCAAGAGCTTGTAGTTCGCCTCGCGCAGCCGAGCGTTCTCCTCGCGCAAGCGCTCGTTGTCGAGCTTCACGTCGACGAGATACACATACTCCTGCAAGATGCCCGACACGCCCTGCGCCAGCTGCGTGGCGCCGTATTGAATCGGCGCGCTGGCCTCGAGGATGGCCCGATCGACCGCGTTGGTCTTCGCCGGATCCTTCAAATTCGAGCGCAACACGAAGAACGGCAACGCCAACAGCACGATGCAGATCGCAGCGTCTCGAAAGCGTCGATACAGATTCATCGCACGCCCGCGTCGCTAGGAGATGGTGACTTCGCGCAGCAGGTCCATGTGGTCGAGAGCTTTGCCCGAACCCAGCACCACTGCCGAAATCGGATCGTCGGCCACCATCACCGGCAGCCCGGTTTCTTCACGCAAGCGCACGTCGAGACTCTTGAGCAGCGCGCCGCCACCCGTGAGCACGATGCCCTTGTCGACGATGTCGGCCGCCAGCTCCGGCGGCGTTCGCTCGAGCGCCAGGAGCACCGCGTCGACGATGGAGTTGATCGGCTCCATCAGCGCTTCGCGGATCTCGTCGCCCGTGACCACCACGGTCTTGGGCACGCCGGCCACCAGATCGCGGCCCTTCACTTCCATGGTGCGCACTTCGTTGTCGGCATACGCATTGCCGATGGTGCACTTCACGCGCTCGGCGGTCTGCTCGCCGATGAGCAAGTTATACTTGCGCTTCATGTACGCGATGATGGCTTCGTCCATCTTGTCGCCGCCCACGCGCACCGACTGCGAGTACACGATGCCGGCCAGCGAGATGATCGCCACTTCGGTCGTGCCGCCGCCGATGTCGACCACCATGTTGCCACTGGGCTCGGTGATGGGCAGGCCCGCGCCGATCGCCGCCGCCATGGGCTCTTCGATCAAGTACACCTCGCGGGCACCCGCGCTCTCGGCGCTCTCGCGCACCGCGCGTTTCTCGACCTCGGTGATGCCGAAAGGCACGCAGATGATGATTCGCGGCCGGCGCACGCGCATCCAGTGCCGGTCGGTGGCCCGGTTGATGAAGTAGCGCAGCAGCGCCTCGGTGATCTCGAAGTCGGCGATCACGCCGTCGCGCAGCGGACGCACGGCTTCGATGTTGCCGGGCGTGCGCCCGAGCATCTCTTTGCCCTCGGTGCCCACCGCCAGCACGCGCTTACCTCCACGGCCGTCTTTCTGGACGGCCACGACGGACGGCTCGTAGGCCACGATGCCGCGACCCTTGACGTAAACCAAGGTCGTTGCTGTGCCCAAGTCGATTGCCAGGTCGTGTGAGGTAAACCAGCCGAACGCCATGCAGCCTTCGCCCTGCGGGATCGAGAAAACCTCCCGCTCGTGCACCCCTGGAAGAACCCATGTCTTTCCCGAAAACCCAAGGTTTCTAAGAACATGGGCATGTGTGGGGTGCGCTTACCTAACAGAGAACCAGGTGCTGATCAAGGCGATGACCCGACTGGCTGGCGGGGGAGCCCCTGCGCGCTCACCCCGGAAAAAAAAGATCGAGCGGCAGCCCCCGCGCGTCCCAAGCTGGGCAGGACCCATGGTTTCCAACAAGGCAGCACGATGAGCGAACGGCAGCGGGCGGCAGCGGGGAGCGCACAGGTGGACGTGACCGACCTGGTCGAGCGGGCGCAGCGCGGCGAGCGCCGGGCCTTCGACGCCCTGGTGCGCTGCTTCCGGCCGCGTATCTACGCGCTGGCCCTGCATATCACCGGCAGCGCGAGCGAGGCCGACGACGTCACCCAGGACACCTTCGTGAAGGCTTTCCAACACCTGCCTGCCTTCGAAGGCCGCAGTCATTTCTTCACCTGGCTCTACCGCATCGCCATCCACCGCGCGCTCAACGCCAAGCGCGACAGCCGAAGGCGCGGTACCCAGAGCCTCGACGACGTCCGCGTGCGCGTCGCCGTCCAGGTCGACGCCGGCAACGACCCGCACCTGGCCGCCGAGCTACGCGAAAGCTACACACACCTGCTCGCAGCCTTCGACGAGCTCACTCCAGTCCTGCGCAGCACCGTAGCGCTGGTGGCCCTGCAAGGTCTGTCCCACAAAGCTGCCGCCAAGGTCCTGGAGACCAACGAAGGCACCATCGCTTGGCGCATCCACGAAGCCCGAAGGCAGCTGCGCCAAAGCATCGACGAACGCACCGCGCAGCCCAAATCACGAGCCCATCAGCCGCAACGCGAGCACGCGTCGAACAGCCTCCTGGCCCGCTTGAGCCGCACTCCGCTCCCCAGCTGAGCCCAACTCGTCGGCATCCGCACTGCAGGCGAGCACGCTCCGTCTCGTCTCCTCGCGTCGTTGTGCTAAACCGCCGACGCATTCTTGGAGGCAGGTCATGGGTCACGAACGCCCGAACATCGCTCGCATGCACGGCTACACGCCTGGCAAGCAACCCGCCACGAGCGACACCATCAAGCTCAACACCAACGAGAACCCCTACCCGCCCAGCCCCGCGGTGATGCGCGCGCTGCAGAACATCGCCCCCGAGGCGCTGCGCCGCTACCCCGAGCCCAGCGCCGAGCGCTTCCGCACGCTCGCAGCGCAAACACACGGCGTATCCCCCGAGCAGATCGTCGCGGTCAACGGCGGCGACGAGCTCTTGCGCATGGCGATCACCACCTTCGTCGAGCCCGGAGCACCGATCGGTGTCGTAGAACCCAGCTACTCGCTGTATCCGGTGCTCGCGGAGATCCACGGCAGCCCGGTGGTTTCAGTGCCCGCGCGCGCCGACTTCTGCGCCCCCGAAGACTTTGCCGAGCACATGAACGCAGCCAAGGTGCAGCTGGCACTCTTGGTGAACCCGCACGCGCCCTCGGGGCACCTCACGGGCCGTGCGCAGCTGTCGAAGCTCGCGGCTGCACTCGATGGCGTGTTGCTGATCGACGAAGCCTACGTCGACTTCGTCGACCCGGCGCTCGGACACGATCTCTTGCCCATGTTGCGCGAGCACGACAACCTGCTGTTCCTGCGCACGCTGAGCAAAGGCTACAGCTTGGCCGGCCTGCGCTTCGGCTACGGCATCGGCTGCCAAAGCTTGATCGCGCCGCTCATGGGCAAGACCCGCGACAGCTACAACGTAGACGTAGTGGCCCAAGCGCTCGCGGAAGCGGCGCTTGCCGATCGCGCGGTTGCAGCTGACAGCTGGCAGCGTGTGCGCGACGAACGCGCGAGGGTCACCACCGAGCTGCGCACGCTCGGTTGCCGCGTACCCGACAGTCAATCCAATTTCGTGCTGGCCGAGCTGCCCGCCAAGTCGCCCAAGGCGCGCGAGCTCTTGCTGCTGCTCGAAACGCGCGGCGTGCTCGTGCGCCACTTCGCGCAGGAGCGTCTGCACGATTCACTGCGCATCACCATCGGCACGCCAGCCCAGAACGATCGCTTGCTCGGCCTGTTGCGCGAGCTGCTGTAAGACGCCGAGCGCTTTCACTGAGCCACGCGCTGGCGTGCTTGCATCTGCTGCTGCACTTGCTCCGGCGTGTACACGTTCTGCATCGGCGGCAGCGGCTCGCGAATTCGCACGCGGCTGCGACCGGGGCTCGCAGGCACCGGAAACATGCTCACCGTGATCGGATGGTCGGGCGAGTCCTTCGGCGAGACTGCCGCGTACTCGAGAATGCCGTTGCTCGGAGAGTGCACGGCGCCCACCTCGAGCTGGCCGCGGAAGTACTGGTTCAGCTGCTCCACACTGAAGGAACAGTCGAAGTACCACTCGTGCTCACGCGCGAAGCTCTGAGTGAGGCCACGCGGCAAGCGCACGCCGGCAATCTTGGTGTCCGAAGGCAGCAGCGCACCGTCGTCGTTCTTGACCCGGATCTTCTCCCAGGCCTCTTGTTTGCGCTTGGCCAGATCTTCGCTGGGCGCGAGCAGCAGCTTGCGCTTCTCGTCGCGGACCGCGTTCGAGCAAGCGCCCGTCGCGCTCGCCGCGAGCAGCACGAGGCCCAGCAGCAAACACGCGCGCTGTCTCAATCGATGCTGGGAACCCATCCGGTCACCCTCGTGAACGCTGCGGAGCGCTGCATTTGCACTTCCACGCGACCGAGCTGCGAGCCCGCTCGCACTCGATTGCCGTTGGACGACGCTTGCGCCACCAGCCAGATCGCGGGCGTGCCGCCGCTTACCACTTCCGGCAGCTGGTAGCCGAAGTACCCGCCGACGCTGGGGGAGCCGGTCTTGCACGTCGGTCGCTGCGTGGTGCTCAGCCCGAGCACGAGCAAGTTGGGCTCGGCGTCGGAAATGTCCTTGTTAAAGAGGCTGGCATCGACGGCTGCGTTCGTCGCCAACCCCGTATTTTGAGTGGAGAGCGTGTCCTGGATGAACAACGGGCCGTAGGTACCCGTGGCGTTGGGATAGGCGGCGTCACGCTGGTGGTAGTCGACGGACCAGTAACGACCGCGACCGTAGGCGCAGGCGTTGGTGGTGTTGACCACGGATACGAACGACGCCATGAACAAGGTCCCCTGGAACAACGCCATCGAGCCGGTCACGAGCTCGCTCTGTACGAAGCTGTAGTGACTGTTGGCGCCGCTGCCGACGACGGGCACGCGGATCTCCCAGTTCATGGCGGCAGCGTAGTCGTCTGGAGTCGAGGGCGGGGTGTTCTTGAGCACCTCGGTGAGCGAGACGACGCGGTTCTTCACGGTCGGCTTGTCGAAGTTGTCGCCGTCACCCGTGCCCAGGATCACGACCAAGCGGTGCTGATCGTCGGTGGACAAGATCGGCCGCTCATAGGTGGGCTCGCCCTCGATGTAGGTTCCGTCCCAGAAGATGTCGTGGAACGGACGCACCGTCCAACCCGACCAGGCGTGCGTGGGGTCGGGATCGGGAGCGCTGAGATCGATGCGCCAGAGCAGACCGTCGGCGTCGAGCACGAAGCCTTCTTTGGCGATCTCGCCGACGCCGTCGGGGAACATAGCCGGAGAGCCGACCACAGGTGAAGCGAACACGGTGCCGTTGCTGGGGTCGATGTCGGTGTCGAAGATCTTCTTGATCAGCGTGCCGGTGGCGACATCGACAAAGAAGAGCGCGCGACCGCTGCGCGCCCAGCATTGCACCGTTTGACGATGCGACAGCGGCGCACCGCCCGCCGGGGGAATGTCGGCGTAGGTCGTGTAGGGCTTCGAGCCCGTCGTGCGCAAGGTGTTCTCTTGCAACGACGTACCGCAGCCGAAGCCGGGCGTGGTGTCCTTCTTGCCCACACCGCCGGCGAGGATCGCAACCGCACGCGTCTCGGGCGTGCTGTTGCCGTTCCAGTTGAAGGTCGCCGAGACGATCGCGGGCCGACCATAGGTGAAGCCCATGTCCGGGTCGCTGAACTGCCACAAGAACACCGGGTTCTGTGGATCGGACACGTCGAGCGCGACATACGCGTTGCCACCACCACGCATGCCGCTGATCAACACGGTGTGGTAGTCGGTGCCGCCCGCAGCTGGGTTGGTGCTGAACTGCACGTCCTTGAGCTCCGGCGTGCCGTCCATGCCGAACTGGTGAGCGCCGAGCTGTGCCTGCAACTTGGGCAACAGGATCGGCGGCACGAAGCCCCAGATCTCCTGCCCCGCCGTGAGGTTGCCCTTGGCACCCGTGTAGTCCTCGACCGAGAACGCGTGCAGCACGCCGTCGTTGCTGCCCACGAACAAAGTCAACGGCCGCGTCGAGTACGCGGTGCGGAAGTTGCTGTAGTCGGCGTCGGTCGTGGCGTACGCCGGGGGATTCATGACCACCGGCGACGAGTGATAGATGTCGGCCAGACGCTTGGGCGTGTGGAACGGCGCGGGTGAAACGCTGGGGCCGCGCACCGAGCCGCTCTTGCCGAACATCCAGCCCAGGATGGTGCCCTGCGTGGTGGTGTCGGAGACCGCCAAGCCCAGCACCTTGTTGTTGACCTTGCTGTCGTCGATGCGCAGCTTGGGGCAACCGCCCACGCCGCACACCGATGTCGACGCGCCGCGATCGATTGCGCTTTGCAGAATCGTAGCCGCAGCCTGGTTGGTCAGCGCATTGGTGACCGAGTTGGGCATCACCGTCCACAGGTCGCGCACGTTGGGGTCCGGCATCGCGTTCAGCACTTCGTGGAACTTGTCGCCATCGGCCGCAATGCTCGACAGCGGATCGGCTTCGGGATCGGTCTGACCGGCCGTGCAGCCGAAGCGCTGACGCTCGATGATGCCCGTCCAGGGCGCCGCGATTCCGCCCACCGGTTGATCGAGCGCGACCTGAAAGCCCGTGCTGAGCTGGTATTGGGCCGGCGGGTTGGTCGGGAAGCGTGTTTGCAGCTGCTGCGGGAACGCGAACGCTGGCACCGAGCGCGACACAGGCCTGGACAAACCACCGAACAGCTTGTCGAGTGTGGCCTGCAGCGTGCCGAAGTCGTCGGCGAAGCGCGCCGTGTTGCCGTCGGCGTCCAGGTCGGTGCTGCCGCCCTGCGAAGCGATCAGATTGAGCTTGCCTTTCGACTCGGCGTCGCCGATCGAGATGCCGATGACGAACAATTTCTTCATCTGGCCCTGATCGCCGGCGCGCCCGTTGACGAGGTCGTACGCGACATCCTCCGCCAACGGATACGGGCATTTGTAGGAGTCGATGGTGGCCTGGCTGTCATGCGCCGGGCAATTGCCCCGGCGCTTGCAGTCACAGCCGTAGAAGCGGTAGTCGTCGTCGGGCTCGCCGTCGGTGATGAGCAGCGCGTAGCGATCACGGCAGGTTCCGAAGGTGTCGGTCGCGTCGTTCTTGAAGTGGTAGTACAGGTCGTCGAGCGACGCAGCGATCGGCGTACCTCCATACGGACGCGTGCGCAGCAGCGTGTCCTGGATGGTGGAATTGATCTGGTACATGTCGCAAGGCGGCGACGGACAGGACGTGGTGCTGACCGACACCAACCCGCCTTCGGTGGCTACCGAGCTGCGGGCACCGGTGTCCATCATGTAGTCCTCGGTGCACCCCGGATAATGGAAGGGATGCGCACCTGCGTACGACCACATGCCGTTCTGCGCGTTGCTCAGCGTCGCGTTGAAGCTGGAAGCGACGATCAGCGGGTTCGCACCGAAGTAGGTCTCCATGCCGTCGAAGGTCATGAGACCGAAGCGCAAGCGCGAGGAGTAGGTGTCGAGCACGCCGTTGGTGTCCTGCAGCGGCTGCACGGTGGCTTGCGCATAAGGACACGGTCCGCTGGTCGGACAAGCCCACGGTTGGTTGTACGGAAAATTGTAACCCACGTCGTAGGTCATGCCGTTGGGAACGGTGCGTGCGAGCGTGCTGCACTGGAAGTTGAAGAACTTGCCCGTGAGCGCCTCGAGCACGAAGGCCCAGCGGTTCTTCTTGAGGTCGATGTGTTGCTGGGTGCTGTTGTCGAGCGAGCACTGGGGCAAGCAGGTGATGCACGCGGGGTCGCCGACCAGCGGACAGGTG
Organism: Pseudomonadota bacterium; assembly: GCA_017881185.1. Classification (GTDB taxonomy): domain Bacteria; phylum Myxococcota_A; class Polyangia; order Polyangiales; family JAFGIB01; genus JADGRF01. The sequence continues at coordinate 36,620 of JADGRE010000028.1, forward strand.
CAGATCGAAGCGGGAACCTTCTCCATCGAGCCGGATGTATCGACGATCAGCATGACAAAGGGTTGCAGGTTACGAATGTCGGGGTCACCGGCCTGCGCGCTGGCGGGCAGCGCGCGAGCACACGCCAAGGCCGCGCACACGGCGCACAACCTCGCGAAGAACTTGGCGTAACTACTGCTCATGCTGCCTCCACTACAGTACCGGACACTTCCACAGTGTCGGCCCCGTGATGATGGTGGTGCGCGCGTCGTGCGCTGACGAAAAACGGTTGAGGGCGTATGCACCGCCGAGGACCTTGCCGCCGTAGGTGAGATCCCAGGTCTTGGTGAGGCCATTGGGCAAGAACGAGCGCCCGCGCGAGGTGACCACGCAGTAGTACGGCGCATACGGGTTCGAGTCGTCGACGGGATTGCCAGGGCTCGCGTAAGCTGGAAGCTTCTTGCAGTCGTAGAAGTCCACGACGTAATCGGGGTTGGAGTTCGAGCCCGGAGGCCCGTTTCCGGCTGCTTGCGCCGCAAACACCGCAGCGTCGCCCGGCCGGTACGCTGCCTGCGGACCCAACGTGCCGATCGTGTCTGCCAGCCCGGAGACCGTACCCCCGGTATCGACACCGTTGGCCAAGCTGAGCGGCGGGAAGTCGGGCAGCACCGCAGCGGCCGACTTCTGAATGAAGTCTTTCTGGTTGAACCACTGCGAGCGCACCGAGAAGAAGCTGTAGCCCTGTGGCACCTCGGTCTCGCCGTACGGATACATGTTGGGCGGGAGGCGAGGCGCGCCGACGCTCAGGAACACGCAGGCGAACTTGTCCTGCGTCGCCATCGCGTCGGCGTACGAGAGCGTGGAGATCAACGCGTTCTCGGCGATGTACTGGGTCTGCATCGACACGCGGTTGCTGCCCGCCGCGCGCAGCTCGGCCTGCGTGGTCTGCAGGGCGATCGTCGCGAGCGCTGTGGCCACTAGCAAGATCAACATCACGATGAACATCACCGCGCCTTCTCGAGCGCGGCGACGGCGCTGAGCGCGTCGTGAGGGCAAACGTGAAGCTGTGCGCG
>JADGRE010000145.1 GCA_017881185.1 Pseudomonadota bacterium
GGTGCGCCCTCGAACACAGGACCCTCCCGCACCCGCCTGCGCGCAGCAACCTCCCGCCCCACGGCTCACCTCAGCGTTCGCTCTCACCTGGGGTGGCGACTGGCTCAGTGTCACTGGCGCCATGCATCGCCGGTCCGGGCGTCACTCTCGTGCTTGATGCGATGACGCGAGCCGGTGGGTGGGGGCTTGGCGCGCGCAGGCGGGTGCGGGAGGGTCCTGCCAGCGAAGGAGGCGGGCACAGCGGTTTGCGTCTACACCGAGGGCGGAGGCTCGTCGCCAAGGTGTGTGACATCGCATGGCCCGCCACGCCGGGCCTGAGGCTTGCGCGTGGTGTCGACGCGAACAGGACAGGGTCGTTGCAGATGACAGCAACAGCCCGGCGCCTGAGTCCGGGAGGGGCCCGCACCCGCCGAGCACGTCAAGCCCCCACCCGCCGGCGTCACTTCACCTAGAGCCGCGATCTCGGTGGGGCCTGCCGCCTTAGTAGCAAGCGTTGTTCTGGCAGCTGAGGCTGCCCTTGATCGACTGGCACCACGGCGTGTCGTGGCCGGTGCAGTCGTAGTGGCAGACGTGCGATGCGCAGACCATGGGGGTCGGGCCGAGGGCACCGCCCAGGTCGACTGATTTGCAGCTCTCGACGTTGCTGCTGTCCACTGCGCACGGGCCGCCCTCGTACGAGCCGCGGGGCGCGCACACCGGGTCGCTGAACAGACCGCTGCGGCAAGTCTGGGTGGGGTCGATTGCGATGCAGCTGTCGGGAGGACCCGCTTCCACGCCGGGCGTGCAGGTGATGTAGCAGGTGCCTTGCTCGCAGGTGAGCGCCTTCTTGCTGTCGTCGTCGTTGCCGCAGCTGCCATTCACGCACGGGCTGCCCACGAAGTTGCCCTTGGGCACGCACAGGTCTTGTGGATAGTAGCCGTGAGCGCAGATTAGCTGCGGGTCGACACTGCTGCAGGTGTCTTCGTTGGCGGCGGTGTTTGGGTCGTCGGGCGTGCACTGCGCGTAGCAGCTGCTCGTGAAGCTCACCGCGTTGGTGAGACAAGTCATCTTGGTGCCGGACGGCAAGTCTTCGCACTGGCCCAAGCTGCAAGGCGCGCCGACGAACGAGCCCTTCGGCAGGCACGCGTTCTGGTGCGCCGGCCAGGTGCCCGGGTCGAAGCAGACAGCGGTGTTGCCGCACGCGCCGCTGCCGTTGCACGCCGGTACGCACAGGTTGCCGCCCTTGGGCGAGCAGGTCAGCGCCGGATCTTGCGCTTGGCACAGCGCCTGCCCGTAGCCGGACCACTTGTTGGTCTCGTCGCACTGCAAGAAGCACACGTTGCGACGGCAAGTCATGTTGAGGTCGGGGTTGCCGTGCAGCGCCTGCGCGCAGCTGTTGCTCAAGCCGCATGGCCCGCCGGGGAAGGTGCCTGGAGGCAGGCACACGTCGTGGTCTTTGTACACGCCGAAGCCGCAGACGAGTCCGAGCGGCGTGCAGGTGTTGTGCGACGCGCAAGTCAGCAGACAGGTTCCGTCTTCGCACGCCAGCGGCTGGCCGTTCTCCACGCCACAGCTCTTGTCGGGGCCGCATGGCCCGCCCGCGAACGAGCCGATGGGCAGGCACACGTCGTCGCTGGGGAAGGTGCCCGCGCTGGGCTGGCGCGCGCAGGCCAGGCTCGAGTCGAGGGCCGCGCAATAGGCGTCGTTCTTGCCAGTCGTCAACATGGGCACGCCATCGCTGCAGTCGAACAGACAGATGCCCAGCGTGGTCTCGCACGACATCGGCAACTTGCGGCCGCCGCCGGTATCGATGGCTTGGCACTTGTTGCCAGCAGCGCACGCACCACCGACGAAGGTGCCCTTGGTCAGGCATTCGCTCACCGATCCGCGCGCTGCGCAGGCGCCGTTCTTGTCGAGTGCGCTGCACAGCTTGTCGCCGCCGTGCGAGCACTCCACGCGGCACACCTTCTGGTCGCACACCATAGGCACGCTCTGCTTGCCGACCGCGATCGCGTCACACGGCTGCTGGGACGCGCGACAGCTGCTGCCGGGAAACGAGCCGGCGGGTAGACACAACGCGGGCGTGCCCTTGGTGTAGCACTGCAAGCTCGACTGGATGTCGGCGCAGCTTTGGCCCGCGGCGGTTGGGCACTTCGGCATGCACTGCCCGCCCGGTCCGCCGATGCAGCCCAGTGACTTGTCGGCGCAGGCGCCCTTGCTGTCGCACGGGGGTGGCGGCTGGCACGCGTGGTTGTTGCATTGCGAGCCGCCTGGGCACTGGTCGCTGGTGTTGCAGACCGCAGCCGAGCAGATGCCCTTGTGTGCGGGGTTGCTCGCGTCGGGTTGGCAGACGTCGCCGTGTTTCAGGTTGCACGCGCTGGGCTCGCTCGGATCGCAGGTGTGCACGCAAAAGCCGCCGGCCGCGACGCTGCCCGAGGTGTCCGCGTAGCAGAGCTTCTGCGTTTGGCTGGTCTTGCACGGGTCGCTCTGCTTGGGGTCGCAGGCGTCGACCACGCACGCGCCCGTCGCGCTGTCGCACTTGGTGCCCGCGGTGCAGGCGTTGGTCAGCGTGCACGAAGGCATGCACACGGCCACGTCCCCTGAGCGGATTGGCTCGCAGTGGTAGTCCTTGCTGCGACATGCGACGCCGGGCTCGCAGGTGGTCAAGCACATCGTATCGGTGCTGCTCGTCGCGTAGCACAGCGAGCCCACCGGACAGGGGTGTCGCCCACCACAGCCCACCACGGTGCAGTAACCACCGGGCAACGACGGACCCTGCGCGCAGGAGGTGCCGCCGATGCAATCGCCATCGGAGTTGCAGGCCGCACCGACCGCACCTGGCAGCGCGCCGGGATCGAGCACGCACATGTGCTGCACCAGCTTTGCGCTCGGCCCGCACGGGTTGCCGCCGTCGCGCGCGAGCGAGCCGTCCGGGGGGAAGCCTCCGTCGGGAATCAGCAGACAGTTGCCGTTGACGTCGACGCTGCCGGCGGGGCAACCGGTGTTGGTGCTGGGCGCGGTGCAACCGGCGAGCACGAGCGTGCTCGCCAAGGCGCACAAGCCGGCGAGCACGAGCGTGCTCACCAAGACGCACGAGCCGGCGCGCACGGAGTGAGGCAAGAGCACGCTGCGTGGCTGCGATTTCATCCGAAGCTTCCTCTGGGCGGAGACTTCGTAGTGTGCCGGGGGCCGGGTCAAAAGTCATCGCGGGACGCGGCTAGTGGTCTGACCGAGGGGTTTTGACCCGTTCTCGCTTGTCCCGAACGCGCATGGCTGCGTTGCTCCTCGTCACAATAGCGCTGGCTATTGCTCCTCGTCGCGCCTTGCCCTGCGCGCCCGGTCCTGCGCGATAACAGATCAAAACCCCTCGGTCAGACCACTGGGTGCGCTCAGCGCTCGCGCTCGTAGCTGGCCACGCTGCGCTCCGCACCCTGACTCGGCAGGCGGTAGCGGCACGGCACCGTGAGCCGCGTGCCGGCCGGCGCCGCAGGCGCCTCTGCTGCAGCCAACAAGACCAAGGTCCTGGGTGCGAGCTGGGTCCCAGCCTGCAGCCAGGCTTCGGGCGCGAAGGTAGCGCGCGACATCGCCACGTCGAACGGTCCGGCATCGGCGAGCGCGACGGTCGGCGCATCCAGCTGCAGCTTGGCCTCCACGACCCGCGCCCGTTGCGGCAGGCCGAGCGCCCCGATCGCCGTGCGCAAGAACGCGACCCGCTTGCGCAACGGCTCGACCAGCACTGCCTGCAGGTCCGGTCGCAAGAGCAGCAGCGGCAGGCAGGGCGCGCCCGCTCCCGAGCCCACGTCCACGATCCGGCTGGCCGTGGGTACGAGCGTCGTGTCGGCTAGCATCATGGCATCTGCCAACAGCACCTCGACCTGCGCGGCGGCCTCGCGCGCGCCGGTGAGATCGAGCTTGCGGTTCCAAGTGGCGACGAGCGCCACATACCGCCCGAGCGGCTCGACTGCATCTTGCGGCAGTGCTTGCCCGAGCGCGCTCGCCAGCACGCCGATGCGCGCCAAGTCCCGGTCGAACGAGAAGTCCGTGGCCACGCGCTGCTTGTAGCCACGCCGGCGAGGGCTGTCGAGTCCACTTCGTTGCCAGTTGGCACCACGCGCGGCACGCTCGGCACATGACCGTGTCCGTTCCAGGTTTGCCCGAGCTGCTGCGCGACTTCTACGGTGAAACGCTGTTGGGCCAGGTGCTCGCGTTGCCCGGACAGGCTTCGACGCGCCGCTATTATCGGTTCAGCGTGGACGACGCCGGCACGCTCGCGCCCGGCCTGCCCGCAGCGCTGCTGGTGATGCAGCTGCCGCGTGAAGGTGAACACGCTGCGCCCGCGCTCGAGCAGGCGCGCAGTTTCATCGAGCTACAGGCGTTCTTGCGCGCGCGTGGGGTGCCGGTGCCCAGCATTCACCGCGCAGATCTATCGGCGGGGCTGATCCTTCTCGAAGACTTGGGCGACGAGACCTTCGAAGGGCGGTTGCGCACGCTGCCTGCTGCGCAATGGCCGCAGTGCTACGCGCAGGCGATCGACCTGCTCGTCGACCTGCACATCGCCTGCGAGCCGGGCGGCGTGCCGAGCGCGTGCGTCGCCTACGGACGACGCTTTGACCAGAAGCTGCTGCGCTGGGAGCTCGATCACTTCCGGCAGTGGGGGCTCGAAGCACTGTATGGCGAGCTGCCCGTCGCCCAACGCGTGCAGCTCGACAGCGCGTTCGATACGCTCACGCAGACGCTGCTGGCGCTGCCGCAAGGCTTCGCTCACCGCGACTACCAGTCGCGCAACTTGATGTGGGCGCCCGGCGAACGACTCACCGTGATCGACTTCCAGGATGCGCTGCTCGGTCCGCAGGCCTACGACCTGGTCGCGCTGCTGTGTGACTCGTATGTCGAGCTCGCTGCGCCGTTGCAGAACGCGATGCTCGCGCACTACGCATCGCGCCGCGGCTTTTCCGCCGCGCAGAGCGCGCAGCTCGTGCGCGGCTTCCACCTCGTCGCCGTGCAGCGCAAGCTCAAGGACGCCGGCCGCTTCGTGTTCATCGATCGCGTGCGGCACAACCCGGCGTTCTTGCACCACTACCCGCAGAGCCTGCGTTACGTGGGACGCGCGCTCGCTGCGCTGCCGGAGCTCCGCGGCCTGCGGGAGCTGCTGGTGCAGACCGTTCCGGGTTTTCCGGATGCGGCCGGTGTCCCTGCCAGCGCTGCGTGAGCAGGCTCACGCGTTCGCGTTCACGATCGCGACAAACCCCGCGGGAACCGCTGCGTGGGGCCAGGTGCTACATGTTCCCACATGCCGAAGCTGGGAATAAGCGCACGCGTCGGTGGTTTCCGGAGTACTTGCCCTGCGGGCCTCCGCTAGTAGACTCCCCCAGCTCATGAGCCGTCTCGCACTCGCTGCTGCGCTCTGTACCGTGGTCACCGGCTGGCTCACCGCCGGCTGTCCCGCGCTGGCGTGCGCGCACGAACGCGACGCACAGCTTGCGAGCGACCTGCAGTCGGCTCACGGCGGCTTGCCGCTGACGGCGGCGCACGCGAGCACGCGCGGCCCGCGCGGCCCGCGCGGTGCGCACCCCGAGATGTGCTCACAAGCTTCCGTGTTGGTGTCGTCGCAGCTCGTCGCGCACGGCGCGCAAGCTGGGCAGCCCACGTTGCCGACCGCGTTGCCGACCGCGCTGCCGACCGCGTTGCCGACCGCGTTGCCGACCGCGCTGCCGACCACGTTGCCGACCACGTTGCCGGCGGCACCCCTCGACGACGAAGACGTCCCCTGGTGTCTGACCCCGGACGATCCGCGCTGCTCTCCGCGCAGCCACGGCTCGCTGCCTTCGCAGGTCAGCGCGCAGCCCAAGCTCTCGTCGGTGGCCCCGCTGCACATTCCGCTGCCTCGCGCGCGGCAACCGCAGGCGGCGCCCGCACTGTCGCAGACCGGACACGTCCGTGCCGGTGAGCGCTCTGCGCTCGAGCGCCCGCCACGCGCCGGCCGGTGAGACGCACGCATTCCCGGTAGACGTCGCTTTCGCAGCGACGGCTTCCGGGTGTGTCCGCGCTTCACCTCGCGACACCCAGTCATCGTTCCTATTTCATTTCGGACCAGGCTGTTCTGCTGGCCAACAAAGGCGGCCGGTGCGTGCGCGCACCGGACCCGTCAGGAGACACTGCCATGAGCAAGGGATCTGCACTCGTATCCATCATATTCGCATTCGTATGCGGCATCGTGATCGGCAACATCACCTCCACCAAGACCGGTGGCGGTGAAGAGGCCGCGGCGAACGAAGCTGGCGCTGGCGATGCCAAGCCAGGTGCAGCAGCTGCTGCGCCTGACGACGGCCTCGAGCGTTACCAAGTGCCCGTCACGGCTGCACAGCCGGTGAAGGGCCCTGCGGACGCGCTCGTGACCATCGTCGCGGTCAGCGACTTCCAGTGCCCGTTCTGCAGCCGCGTCGAGCCCACGATCACGCAGCTCATGCAGGACTACAAAGGCAAGCTGCGTGTGGTGTGGCGCAACAATCCGTTGCCGTTCCACCAGAACGCAGAGCCGGCTGCCGAGCTCGCCATGGAAGCCATGGCGCAGGGCGGTAGCGACAAGTTCTGGGCGATGCACGACAAGCTCTTCAACAATCAGCAAGCGATCGAGCGTGCGAACCTCGAGAGCTACGCGACCGAGCTCGGTCTCGACCTCAACAAGGTGAAGGCCGCGCTCGACAACCACACGCACAAGGCGCAGATCGAAGGCGACCAGGCCGTGGCCGCCAAGCTCGGCGCGCGCGGCACGCCGGCGTTCTTCATCAACGGTCGCCCGCTGTCGGGTGCCCAGCCGGTCGACGCGTTCAAGACCATCATCGACGACGAGCTCAAGCGCGCCGACAAGCTCATCAAGAGCGGCGTCGCGAAGACCCAGGTCTACGGGTCGCTCACGAAGAACGCGCTCACGGCCGCCAAGGCGCCCGAGGCTGCCAAGCCCGAGGCGCCGCGTCGTCAGCCCGATCCGAAGGCCGTGTACAAGGTTCCCGTGGGCACATCGCCCGCCAAGGGCCCGGCCGACGCGCTCGTCACCATCGTGGAGTTCAGCGACTTCCAGTGCCCGTTCTGCGGTCGCGTGGTCGCGACGGTCAAGCAGATCGAGGACACCTACGGCAAGGACGTGCGCATCGTGTTCAAGCAGAACCCGCTGCCCTTCCACCAGAACGCCGGCCCTTCGGCTGAGTTCACGATGGAAGCCAACGACGAAGGCAAGTTCTGGCAGGCGCACGACAAGCTGTTCGGCAGCCAGCAAGCGCTCGAGCGCGCGAACCTCGAGACCTACGCCAAGGACCTCGGCTTGAACGTCGCCAAGGTGAAGACCGCGCTCGACACCAACAAGCACAAGGCGCAGATCGACGCCGATCAGGCGCTGGCACGCACGCTCGGTGCGGCCGGCACGCCGTCGTTCTTCGTCAACGGTCGCAGCCTGCGCGGTGCGCAACCGTTCGAGGCCTTCAAGGCCGTGATCGACGAGGAGCTCGCCAAGGCCAAGCAGTTGGTCTCGTCGGGTACGCCCAAGTCGCAGCTCTACGCCAAGATCATCGAGAACGGCGCCAGCGAGCCCAAGTTCATCGATGCCCCGAACGCGCCGGCTGCCGCGGCGCCTGCCGAGCCCGATGCCGACAAGGTTTATCAGATCGCGTCGACCGGTAAGGCACCCGTCAAGGGCGCGCCGAACGCGAAGGTCACCATCCTTCAGTTCAGCGACTTCCAGTGTCCGTTCTGCAGCCGCGTCGAGCCGACCGTGAAGCAGGTCATGGACACCTACGGTTCGAAGGTGAAGATGGTGTGGCGCAACTACCCGCTGCCCTTCCACCAGAACGCGATGCCGGCTGCACAGGCTGCGTACGAAGTCTTCCAGCAAGGCGGCGACGCCAAGTTCTGGCAGTTCCACGGTCTGCTCTTCAGCAACCAGCAGGCGATCTCGCGTCCTGACCTCGAGAAGTACGCCGAGCAGGTTGGCGGCATCAACATGGCCAAGTTCAAGGCTGCGCTCGACAGCGAGAAGAACAAGGCCGCCGTGCAAGCCGACATCGACGCCGTCGAGAAGTCGGGCGCGCGCATCGGTACGCCGTCGTTCTTCATCAACGGCAAGCTGCTGCAGGGCGCCCAGCCGTTCGAGGCCTTCAAGGCCGCGATCGACAAGGCGCTTGCGGAAGCGAAGTGAACGCAAAGCGCAGCCGCACATGCGGCACGCGCTGACTGACCTCTGAAATGGGGGGCCCAACTCGGGTCCCCCATTTTGTTAACACGGTCTGCTTTCGTCGGTGTCAGTGGGCTGAACGGTCGGCGAGAGCGACACTTGCGCGCGGTCCAGTGGGTGGGCCTCGGGGCTGCGCTCGTCGGTGTTGCGTTGAGCTGAACGGTCGGCGCGAGTGACACCTGCGCGCGGTCCAGCGGGTCCGTGCTCGGTGTCGCTCGCGCCGACCTGCGTCGCGCTCGGTGACTGCGCCGAACGCAGACCGCGGGCTGGAGTTGTATTCTTCAGCTGATCAGGTCGCGCCGCTTCAGTCGGTGTGACTGGTGGTCGTATCGCCGCGCATTTGTTCGTCGGCGTAGCTGGTGCTGCGCACTAGTACTCCGGGCTGGGCTGTGGCGGGCCAGATTCGGTCGCGGCGTAGCAGGGCTTGGTTGGCGTGGAGCTCGAGGATGGTGCGGCGTAGTTGGGCGAGCGCGGGTGGGTGCGCGCCATCGGCGAGCAGGTCGTGATCCTCGCTTGGGTCTTGGGCGAGGTCGTAGAGTTGTTCTTGTTCGGCGGCTTCGTGGCGCACGAGCTTGTAGGGCCAGCTCACGGCGCACAAGCGTACGCCGTCGTAGGGCTGTACGAGCGGCACGGGTCTTGGTGTGTCGCCAGAGACGAGCGAGCGACCTACGAAATGCGACTTGTCGTGCAGCTGCAACAGGTCGGCGACGGTGGGGGCGATGTCGAGCTGCGAGGCGGCTTGCGCGTGCACTTGCTCGGGCGCGACGTGGCCTGACCAGCGCCCCAGCCGAGCCGAACCCCGAGCGGCAAGGCGCGCCACGCTCGCCCCGCGCGAGCTGCCACAGTCACGCCACCGGCTGGCCGCTGAATCGTCTCGGGCATACCGCCGCGCACCCGTACACGAACTTTGCACCCACAGCAACCTCACGAGCCCGCTCGGCCGGGGCCCGGTCGATTTGACGCCCCCCAGCTCAGGCACTAGTCTCCGCCGATTCTCTCGGGCACGGTGCTTTCGGGCGGCGGTTGCCGTTCGGTGTAGCTCGCGCCCCCCTGCCCACAGATACCCGCGAGGTCCTAGAACATGGCCAAGGCTCGAGGCGCTGCTGCTGCACTCAAGGAACCGGAACCCATCACCGAGGAGCTGCACTTCCGCTCCGACAACGCGTTCCTGTGTCTACTGCTCAACCGCCGCACCAAGGCCATACGGGTCATCGACTTCCGCGCAGGTGCACTGCCCGCCAAGCGTCTGTTCATCCAGTCGGTCGCGCAGCGCGAAGGCGTGCAGAAGGTGATCTTGCTCGTCGAAAAAGACGAGGTCTCGTCGTGGACGCGCGTCGGCTTCGTGCGCGAAGGCACCGTGCCCGGGTTCTACAAGCGCAGCGACGGCCACCTCGTGGGCTGCGTCATCGGCCAGCGCACGGCCTCGGTCGAAGTGTCCGACGACGCTCTGAAGATCGCCGAGCGCACCATCAATGCGGCCAAGAAGCTCGCGGACGACATCGAAGATCCGGTCAAGAGCGTGACCGTGAAGGAAACCGACAAGGACAGCGCGCTCGAGGCACGCGACCTGCTGTGGGCCCAACACGCCGGCGAAGCCTACGGCGCGTTCGACGACTTCGGTCGCGACGCCGCCCGCATCTTCATCGAGGTCACCGGTCGCCGCACCAAGCCGAACGTCTTGTCGGCCGAGTTCCAGGACTGCTTCGGTCACTCGCTGATCGAGATCCTGCGCGCGCCCAAGACCGACCACGAGATTCACTGCGTGATCGCCGGCCTGCGCTGGTTGAACGAGCACCTCAAGGCCAAGGAAATCGTTTCGGCGTTTGCATTTGCGCCGGTGGATAGTCTGGAGCTGGCGACGGTGTTCTTGGCTTGCGGCTTCCGTAAGACAGGGTTGCTCGCCAAGGGCGCGTTGCTCGGCGGTCGGCGCTCGGACGCAATCCTGTGGACCCGCAAGCTGGCTGACCCGAGCGGCGGCAGCGACTTGCCCACCGACGAAGAAGAAGAAGACGACGACGAGGAAGACGAGAAGGAAGAGAAAGACGAGAAGGAAGGGAAGGAAGGGAAGGAAGAGAAAGAAGAGAAAGAGTAGGCGTTATTCTTCGGGCGCGGTGGACGCGCGCGGCCCTTCTTCTCAGAGCTCTGCCTGCCTACCAAGCTGTCTGCACATCGCCTTTGCGCAGCTGCTGTGCAATCACAATTTGTTGCACCTCGCTCGAGCCGTCGTAGACGCGGGCCACGCGCAGGTCGCGCCACATGCGTTCGATCATATACTCGCCGCTGATGTAGCCGTTGCCGCCGAAGATCTGCAGGCACTCGTCCACGGTTTGCCAGCTCCACTCGCCGCCGAGCAGCTTCGCCGTGGATGAATCACGCACCGCAGGCTTGCCCTGATCGAGCAGCCACGCGGAGCGGTAACAAGCCAGGCGCGTGGCTTCCGTGCGTGCGCTCATCTGCGCGAAGCGGAACGCCAGCGCCTGATGCTCGACCAGCGGCTTGCCGAAAGTCTTGCGCTCGCTCGCGTATTCCAGAGCGAGCTCCATGGCTTTTTGCGCGGTGCCCACGCAGCGCGCGCCGAGCGTGGTGCGGCCCTCGGACAAGCAGCGCTTGGCGTACTCGAAGCCTTTGCCTTCTTCGCCAATCAGCGCGTCGAGCGGCACGCGGCAGTCTTCCATCACGACTTCGGCGGGCGTCGAGCCGACGTGGCCGATGGTCTTGAACACTTGGCCGATGCGCACGCCGGGTGCTTCGCGATCGACCAGGAACGCACAGATGCCGGCTTCGCTCTTGGCGAACACCATGAAGTGGTGGGCCTTCGGTGCGTTGGTGATGAAGGTCTTGGTGCCGTTCAAGATCCACTCATTGCCTTTGCGCACGGCGGTCGAGGCCATGGCGCCGGCGTCCGAGCCCGCGTTGGGTTCGGTGAGTGCGAATGAGCCGATCCACTCGCCGCTCGCCATCTTCGGCAGGTACTTCTGCTTCTGCGCATCGCTGCCGAAGCGCACGATGCCAACGCAGCCGATGCCGGTGTGCACGCTGATGTACGTGGACAAGCCCCAAGGACCACGGCCGAGCATCTCGTGCACCAGCGCCTTCTGCACCACCGACAGCCCGAGCCCGCCGTATTGCGCGGGGATGCTCAGGCCGAGCAAGCCGAGATCGCGGGCTTGCGTGATGATGGCGTCGGGGATGGCGCGTGCCTCTTCGATCTCACGCCAGCGCGAGTTGACTTGTTCTTCGACGAAGTCACGCACCGAGCCCTGCAACAACCTGTCTTCTTCGCTGATGCTGAAGTCCATGCGACCGTTCTCTTGTGTGCACACGCCTCTTGCGCTGCGACCCGCGGTCCGCGCTGCACCCGCCGGGCGTGTCTAGCACAGCTGCAGGCGCTGAAAAACGCACTGCCCGACGAGCGCAGGGCTCGCCGGGCAGTGTTGGGTCGCAGTGGTTGGGTGGCCGTTCAGCGCGCGCTGACGCGGCGGCGTCGCAGGTGAAGCGCGAGGCCCGCGAGCGCGAGCCACGCCAGCGTCGAGTGGCCGGCGGAATGCTGGCCGAGCGACGAGACGCTGCAGATGCCGCCGCTGTCCTTCGCCTTGGGTGTGCCGCCATCGCCGGCTCCGGCGTCGGCTGCGCTATGTCCAGTATGTCCAGCAGCATCGGCGCCAGCTTGCGTGGGCGTGCCGCCGGCGTTGCCAAGCTCCGCGCCACCGCCCTTGGTTACACCCGGCGTCGCGAAGTAAGGTGGTGCGCACGCGCCCACGCTCGGCGTGGGGGCGGGCATCGGCTCGGGTGCCGGACACGCGGCAGCATCCGCGCCTGCTGGCACGGCGCAGCCCGTGCCGCTGCCGGTGCTCGTCAGGTCTGAAACGCAGGTCCATTGCGCGGGGCAAGCCGTCGAGGCAGTCGCTTTCGTGCATGGGATCTTCACCGGCGCACAGCTCTTGGTGTCGAGGTTCTTGCACTCGCAACCAGCGTCGACGACGGCCGTGCTTGCGTCGAGCGGTGCGGGTTCAGGCACTGGCGTGGCGCCGGCATCTCGTGCGGATGTGCCACCCGAGCTGCTGCCGCTGCCGATGGTCGCGCTGCCGCCCGAGCACGAACACTGTTTGTCTTGCACGCAGGTGAAGTGATCACCGCAGTCGGCATCGACCGTGCACGGCACGAGATAGCGCGGCGTGCAGGTCTTCACGGTCTTCGGCGTGCACGGCACCGGGTCGATCTTGGGACACGGCGTCGAGGAGTTTGGGTCACACGCGGGCTGCGTCGACACTGGGCAGTCTTGCTGCGTGGTCGCGTAGCAGACCATGTCCGTGGCGCAGTCGCTGTCCGCGGTGCAAGGCCCCGGGACGCATGCTTTGATGTCAGTCGGCGTGCAGTCCGGCACGCTGGCATCGCACGGTTGGCCGCTCGCACAAGCGACACCGGGGCAGGCGGTCCCGCCGACGACCTGGCAAGTGAAGCCCTTGTCGCAGTCGGTGTTGGCAGTGCACGACTTCTGTTGTTGTGCGTGCGCTGCGCTGGACACGCTGGCAAGACACACCGCCGCCACAGCGGCCAGTGTCACCAGCAGAACGTCCTTTTGGCACTTCATGCGACCCTCCAAGATATTCACGATGCGTGAGCAGCCAGTATAGCTGCACGTCGCGTGCCAGCGCACGTATGTGGCCGCAGCGGCCGTGGGAGCCTCTGCCAAGCCGCGTCGTGTGTCAGCTTGTGCCGCCGGCGGCTGCGCTCGGATCGCTCGGTCCGTGTCTTACACGCGCTTCGAACTTCACTGGCCCGTGCTGCCGAAACCGCCTGTGCCGCGGGTGGTGGCGCCGAGCTCGGCCGCGCTCTGCACGGTCTGCACGCCCACGCGCGTCACCGGCGCGACCACCAGCTGCGCGATGCGGTCGCGCGGCGCGATCACGTGCGGCTTTTGACTCAAGTTGACGAGCAGCACCTTGACCTCGCCGCGGTAGTCTTCGTCGATGGTGCCAGGGGCGTTCGCCACGGTGATGCCGTGCTTGATCGCGAGGCCGGAGCGCGGTCGGACTTGACCTTCGTGCCCGGCGGGTAGGGCGATGGACAGCCCGGTCGGTACCGCGACGCGTTCCCCGGGTTGCAGCGTCAGCGGCTCTTGCAACGCCGCGCTCAAGTCCAAGCCAGCGGCCCCCGCGCTCTGGTAGCTCGGCACGCTCGCGAGCTGTGGCTGCAAGACATGGACTTTCAGGACTAGCTCGTTGGCCATGCCGCGACTTTACTCCGTTGCATTGCGCTGGGGGCACGATATAAGCGCGCTCGGAAGGCAGTATCCCGCTTGCGCCGAGAGCATCGCCCCTTGCCGCTGGTCCGCGCCAAGACCAAGCTCGACGAGCTCTTCGCCAGGCGTTTCCTGCACCCGCACTTCGAGAGCGTGGGTGAAGGCACCGTCTTCACCAATCCGTGGCACGTCGAGGTCTTCGGCCCGTCGGTGTACGTGGGCAAGCACGTGCACATCTCGGCGACCGTTGACTTGAAGGTGCGCTTGTCGGTGTGGGCCGCCAAGCCTGGGCTGGGCCGCGTGCGCATCGGTGATTACAGCGTGATCAACGCGGGCACGCGCATCGCTTCCACCATCGACATCGACATCGGCGCCAACGCCCTCTTCGCGACCAACGTGTACATCACCGACGGCGACAGCCACGACCCCTACGACCGCGTGTTCAACAGCGGCAAGCACGCGCCGGTGAAGATCGAAGACAACGTCTGGCTCGGCGAGCGCGTGATCGTCTGCAAGGGCGTCACCATCGGCAAGAACAGCGTGGTGGGCGCGGGCTCGGTCGTGGTGCGCGACATCCCCAGTCATTGCATCGCGGTCGGCAACCCCGCGCGGCCGGTGCGGCAGCTCGACCCGAACGCCAGCTTCGTGTCGCGGCAGCGCGCGTTGGCCGAGAACGAAGGCTACATCGAGGGCCTGCGCCAGCT
>JADGRE010000326.1 GCA_017881185.1 Pseudomonadota bacterium
CGCTGCAGGAAGCTCTGCGCGCAGCGGCGGACCGAGTCGAAGTCGCCCAGGTCGAGCGAGAGCAGCTCCACGGCGTCTGCGCCGCTCTCGGCAGCAATCGTGTCAGCAACAGGCCGCGCCCGCTCGGCGGAGCGGCAGGCGATGAACACCCGCGCCCCGCGGCGCGCAAGCTCGCGGGCGGTGACGAAGCCGATGCCAGTGTTGGCGCCAGTGACGAGCGCGACGCGGTCTTCGAGGTCTCGGTCTGGCGACTGGGTCATGTGGGTGCCCTGAGTCGCCTGGGCCGGGCGGGCCGTTACGACAAAAGCGCGGCGCGTCTGCGAGCTGGAGTGCAGTCTACACGATACGTTTCTACCGGTAGCCTTCGGCCTGCAAGTTGAACAAGCGTGCGTAGCGGCCGTTCTTCGCCATGAGCTGCTCGTGCGTGCCCTGCTCGGTCACCGCGCCGCCCTCGAGCACGACGATCTCGTCAGCCATGCGCACCGTGGAGAAGCGGTGCGAGATGACGATGCCCATGCGGTTGTCGGCGAGGCCGCGGAAGCGTGCGAAGATCTCGGCTTCGGCCTCGGCGTCCATGGCGGCGGTGGGCTCGTCGAGCACGAGGATGTCGGCGCCCTCGCGCATGAACGCGCGTGACAGCGCGACCTTCTGCCACTGGCCGATCGACAGCTCTTGGCCATCCTTGAACCAGCGGCCGAGCTGCGTGTCGTAGCCGCGAGGCAGCCGCTGCACGAAGCTGTCGGCCATGCCCTTTTCACCGGCGCGTTGCCAGCGCACGCGGTCGTCGAACGCCTCGACGTCACCTGCACCGATGTTCTCGCCCACCAGCAACTGATAACGAATGAAGTCTTGGAAGATGACGCCGATGCGTCGCCACAGCGCGTCGCGGCTCCACTGCCGCACGTCGAGACCGTCGAGCAGCACGCGACCCTCACTCGGCTCGTACAGACAAGTCAGTAGCTTGATCAGCGTGGTCTTGCCAGCGCCGTTCTCACCTACCAGCGCCAGCTTGCCGCCGCGCGGGATGTGCAGGTTCACGTCGCGCAACGCGGGCGTGGTCGCACCCGGATAGCTGAACGACACGTGCTCGAAGCGAATGCCGTCGCTCGGGTCCGGGCCGACCACCGCTTGCCCCTCGGAGCGTCGCGACGGGTGTTCGAGGTACTCGTAGAGGTTGGAGAGGTAGAGGTTGTCTTCGTACATGCCGCCGATGGCGGCCAAGATCGCGGCGAGCGCGGTCTGGCCTTGCTTGAAGACGAGCAAGTACATGGTCATGTCGCCGAGCGTCAGCACACCGGTGACGGTGCGGTAGACGATCCATGCGTAGGCGCCGTAGAACGCAGCCGTGCTGAGCAGGCCAAGAGCGAAGCCCCAGACCGCGCGGCGCAGCGTCAGATCGCGGTCTTCGCCGAAGAGCTGTTGGAAGATTTCGCGGTAGCGCTGCAGAAACAGCGGGCCCAGGCGAAAGAGCGTGACCTCCTTGGCGTGGTCTTCGCGCGCAAGCAGCGCTTCGAGATAGCTTTGCTTGCGCGACTCCTGCGCACGCCAGCGAAACAGGCGGAAGGCGTCTTCCGAAAAGCGCGTCTCCACCAGGAACACCGGCACGGCGGCCACGGCCAGCACGACTACGGCCCAGCCCGACAAGTGCAAGAGCAGGCCACCGTACACCACGACGGAGATCGCGTTCTGCACCAGGCCAAAGGCACGGCGCACCAAGCTCAGCGGACGCGATGAGGCTTCGCGTCGAGCGCGCGTCATGCGGTCGTAGAACTCGGAGTCTTCGAAGTCGGCCAGCGTGAGCGTGAGCGCCTTCTCGAGGATGAGCTCGTTCACGCGCTGGCCGAGCAGGGCACGCAGCAGCGATTCGCACATGGACAGGCCGCGCTGCGCCGCCGACAGCAGCACGACGAGGCCCAGCTCCAAGAGCACGTAGTAGAAGGCGAGTTGCCGGGCAGCGAGGTCGCCGAGGCCGCCCGTGTGAAGCGAGGCATGCACCACGGCGTCGACGATGAGCTTGCCCACGTAGGTGATGGCGGCCGGCAGCAAGCCAGCGACCGCGCTCAGCAGCGACAGCCACACCAACATCACGCGACTGGTCTGCCAGACGAGCGAAAACGCGCGGCCCGTGTACTGGAACACGCCGAGGAAATCGCGCAAGCGCGCACGTGTCGGCGGCGGCGCTACGGGGATGTGCACGTGGACGGCGGGCTCAGTCACGGGCAGCAGTATAAGGCATGCGCGCGGATGCTACGCTCTGGGACGGAGGTTCTACCGACATGCCACGCCGCCTATTGATGATCGCGGGAATCGCGCTCGCCGTCTCGCTGACCGTCTCGCTCACCGGGCCGACGAGCTGCTTCGCGCGCGACTCCCAATCGCCGCCGGCCGACGGCCCGTCGCTCTTCGCCTACGGCTGGGACGGCTTCTGGACGGGCGCAATGGTCGGGCTGGCCTCGGGCTACGTCGCGACCGGCGGCACCTACCAATCGTACGAGTGGAAGACGCTCGTGCTCGGCTTGGGCATCGGCGCGCTGTCGGGGTTGAGCGTGGGCATCACGCTGGCGATCACCGACGCGTCGGCCGACTCGCGCATGGGCTGGCTCATCTTGCGCGACACCGACTACGGCTGCGTGCTCGGTGCGCTCGGCGGCGCCGCCGTGGGAGCGCTGGTGTGGATCAACGACGGGCGCGCGAAGAACGTGCTGACCGGCGCGGCGATCGGCGCGTTGATAGGCGCAGGCGTGGGTGTGGTCTTCGGTGTGGTCGAGGGCACGGCCGCTGCACGTCGCAAGCGCCGGGAAGACACCGGCTCGCTGCGCTTGTCCCCGAGTCTGCTGGCGCTGCCGGCGGAGCGCGGCATGCCCGCAAGCTTCGGTCCGGCAGTGCTGGGCCGGTTCTGAGCGAGAGCAGCGGCAACGCTGTGTTACCCTGGCCGCATGGCTAGAATCGGATTGGTGCTGAGCGGTGGTGGCGCGCGCGCCGCCTACCAGGTCGGCGCCGTACGGGCGCTCAGCGACATCCTCGGCCGGCAGACCACGCCGTTTTCGATTCTTGCTGGCTTGTCGGCTGGCGCCATCAACAGCACCGCGCTCGCCATTGGCGCCGACGACTTCGCCGAGGCCAGCGGGCGCCTCAACGACGTGTGGATGTCGCTCACGCCCGACCGCGTGTTCCGTACCGACTTCCCCAAGCTCGCCAGCCTCGGCGTGCGCTGGTTCAAAGACGTGACCACCGGCGGCGTGCTGGGCCCCAGCCGCGCCAATCATCTGCTCGACACGGCGCCCTTGCGCGAGCTGCTCACGCGCGAGCTGGACGTGTCGCGCGTACAGCAACACCTGCGCTCCGGCCTGCTACACGGCGTTGCAGTCTCGGCCACCAACTACCTCACCGGAACCACGGTCACCTTCTTCGACGGCTCCGACGAAATCAAACCGTGGGTACGGCACGGCCGGATCTCGGTGCGCGAGCCACTGGGCGTGGAGCACGTGATGGCGTCGGCGGCCATCCCGATCTTCTTCCCGCCGGTGAGCGTGGACGGCAAGATCTACGGCGACGGCGGCGTACGCATGACCACGCCACTGAGCCCTGCGATCCACCTCGGCGCAGAGAAGATCGTCGCCATCGGCATTCGCTACTACCGCACGCCGGAGACCACCATCGCGCTAAACGCCGACCTGCGCGCAGACTCGGTGAGCCTCGCCAAGATCTCAGGCGTGCTGCTCAACTCCGTGTTCTTGGATTCGCTCGACAACGACATGGAGCGGCTGGAACGCATCAACCGCACCATCGCCTTCGTGCCCGAGGCCGAGCGCGCCAAGAGCCCGGACCTGCTACGCAGGATCCCCGCGTTGTCGCTGCGACCGTCGCAAGACTTGGGCCGCCTGGCCGAGGACCAGTACGCGCAGTTCCCCGCGACCTTGCGCTACCTCTTGCGCGGTATCGGCGCCAGCGGCGAGTCGGGCTGGGACTTGCTTTCGTACGTGGCGTTCGTGCCAGGCTATCTGGCCACGCTCATCGAGCTCGGCTACGCCGACACGCTGGCGCGACGCGGCGAGATCGAAGCGTTCTTCGCAAGCTGAAGCGCAGCGCTGCATTAAACAGGAACGCATGGACCGTGAGACACGAGCGAGGCGCCTTCGGTTTCGAGGAGCGCGCGGAGCCTACTCCTGTAGGTGAGCACGCACCGGAGAAAG